>JBHEKP010000125.1:0-18946 GCA_041859375.1 Candidatus Hydrogenedentales bacterium
CATGAAGTGCGCCAGGAAAGCGTCCGGACAAGAAGCCTCGACCACCTTCCCCTGCGGCAATACGTCATTGACCGCATCTTTGGCGGCTATTCGCCCGAGGAGGTGTCGGGAAGGCTTTGGCTGGATTATCCCGTCCACCCCAGGATGCGCGTCTCGCATGAAACCATTTACAGAACCCTCTACAAAGACGAGAAACTGGGCAAAATCCTCATCCCGCTGCTGCGCCGACGCCGGACCCGCCGGCGAAAACGTGGGCAAAGGTGCCCCGCCCGCCCCCTCATTCCGAACCGGGTCAGCATCGACGCCAGACCTGCCCAGGTGGGCGCGCTCGAGCGCTACGGCGACTGGGAGGGGGACACCGTGCTGGGCAGGAACCAGGACGGGGCCATCCTCACCCTCGTCGAACGTAAATCCCTGTTGCTCCTCGCCGCGCCCCTGGCATCCAAGAACGCCCAAGACACCGCCAAGGCCGCCATCGCCGCCCTCGCGCCCATGCCGCAGGACTGGCTCAGAACAATCACATTCGACAACGGCTCGGAGTTTGCAGCCCACCAAAGGATTACCGAAGCCTTCGGGGTGGACATCTACTTCGCACACCCCTACTCGTCCTGGGAACGCGCGCGAAACGAGAACACCAACGGTTTGCTCCGACAGTATTATCCCAAGAAAACAAGCTTTGCCAACATGGACCACGACATCCTAAAAAGAGTGGTGCACGAACTCAACAACAGACCAAGGAAAATTCTCGGATTCCGAACTCCCCTCGAAGTCTTCCTGGAACAGACCGGTGCACTTGATGTTTGAATTCGCGCAGCCCCAATCCGCCACCGCGCCGCATGGACGAATGGCGTATAATGTCATGATCACGGCAAGGCCCGTGAACGCGCAAGGAGGCGGCATGGAACAGTTTTGCGAGGAGCAGCGGTTTGCGTGGTGGGCCACGGCATGCGGGGCGGCGGGGATTGCCGGGGGGATGGTTGCCGTGGGGGCGGCGCGGTTTGCGGAGCCGGGGGAGATGGGGACGGGCGTGTTTTTGGGGCTGGAGGCGCTGTTCTTGGCGCTGGGCGTGGTGGTGCTGAACCTTTTTTCCATGCGGACAATCGTGGACCGGAACGGGGCGGTGGTGACCTTTGGCCGCTGGTTTCCGCTGTACCGGAAACGGATTGCGCCGGGGGAGATTGCGGGGGTGCGGGTGGTGGCGTACCGGCCGCTGCGCGATTTCGGCGGGTGGGGCATCCGCTTTGGGCGTTTTGAGGGGAAGCGGTGCCGGGCGCTGAACGTGCGCGGGGACCGGGGGGTGCTGCTGACGCTGCGGGACGGCGGGCGGCTTGTGATCGGCTCGCAGACGCCGGAGGCGCTGGCGGCGGCGCTGGGCGGCGAGCGCGGGCGGGAGGACAATTGACAGGACGGGCACCGGGCACGCTGTTCTCCTGAACGGCTCTTGTTTAAAACCGGCCAATCGGGAGATTGGCGAGCCCAGGAAGAAAGAACTTCCAAGTCAACATCCCCCTGAATCCCCCTTCGGAAGGGGGACTTTGAGGGGTGCGCATCCATGCGGGTTGTTCACGCTTTGGCATGTCCGCCCGTCCCGCACCCGAAACGGCGCGCGACAGGACGGGGGCGGGCGGGTTGTGCTATGGTTTGGGCGTGACTGTGTGATTTTGGACGCAACCCACCCAAGGAGAATGTGTGATGCGCTTTGCCCTGTGCGGAATGATTGTGCTGGCGGCGGGATGCGCCGCGACCGAGAACCACCACAAGCCCCAGCCGGTCACCCCGGAGATGAAGCAGGAAATTGACGCGGCGAAGGCCGAAGCCGGGGCGCTGGACAGCGGCAACGCCCTTTCCCCCGCCGACTTTCTCGCGCGGGTGACGGCCGCGGGCGGCCGTGCGGACTTCGTGTTCGGCAAGGACCGGCCCTTCGCCCAGTGCCACGCCTCCACGGTGGTGGAAACGGCGGACGGCGGGCTGCTCTGCGCCTGGTTCGGCGGCACGAAGGAGAAGGACGACGACGTGGGCATCTGGTTCTCCCGCTTCGCCGGCGGCGCATGGTCGGCCCCCGCCACGGCGGCCAAGGTGGAGCAAAGCGCCCACTGGAACCCGGTGCTCTTCACCGCGCCCGACGGGGCCACCCACCTTTTCTTCAAGGTGGGCCCGGAAATCCCGCACTGGCGCACCTACTGGATGAGCACCACGGACAACGGCGCCGCATGGACCGCCCCCAGGGAGCTGGTGGCCGGCGACAAGGGCGGCCGCGGCCCGGTGAAGAACAAGCCCATCCTCCTTTCCGACGGCGCGTGGCTCGCGCCCGCCTCCACGGAACCGGGTCGCTGGTGGAGCTTCGCCGACCGCAGCACGGACAAGGGCCTCACCTGGACGCGCTCGGAGGACTTTGCCCAGCCGGAGGGGCTCAAGGGCAAGGGCGCCATCCAGCCGACCCTGTGGGAGTCGGAGCCGGGCAGGGTGCACGCGCTGCTGCGCACCTCCGCGGGCCGGGTGTGGCGCGCCGACTCCGCCGACTTCGGAAAAACCTGGTCGCCCATGCGCGCCACGGGCCTGCCGAACAACAACAGCGGCATTGACGCGCTGCGCCTGGAGGACGGCCGGGTGCTGCTGCTGCTGAACCCCGTGGGCAAAAACTGGGGCCCCCGCACGCCGCTGGATTTGGCCGTGTCAAAGGACAACGGCGAAACCTGGTCGGTGCTGGCGCACCTGGAAAACGACCCCGACCCCGACAGCGAATATTCCTATCCGGCCATTGTCCGCACCCGCGGCGGCGTCGCGGCGTGCTACACCTACAACCGCGACACCGTGCGCTGCTGGCAGATTCCGCTCGCGGCGCTGGGCGGGTGACCCGCCCGCCGGGAAGGCCCATGAAACCGGACGCCCCGGACAGGCGCATCCTGCACATCGACATGGACGCGTTCTTCGCGTCCGTGGAGGTGGCGCGCAACCCCGCGCTCGCGGGAAAGCCCGTCATCGTCGGCGGCGGCGACACGCGCGGCGTGGTGTCCAGCGCCTCCTACGAGGCGCGCCAGTTCGGGGTGCGCTCCGCCATGCCCGTCGCCCAGGCCCGGCGGCTCTGCCCCGGCGCGGTCTTCCTGCGCGGCAGCCACGAACTCTACGGGCGCGTGTCCCGGCGCATCCATGAAATCCTCGAAACCGCCTCGCCCCTGGTGCAGATGGCCTCCATCGACGAGGCCTACGTGGACATCACCGGCTCCATCGCCCTCTTCGGCGGCGAGGAGGCCATCGCGCTGCATCTGAAAAAAACCATCCGCGGCGAGACCGGCCTGCCCTGCACCATCGCCGTCGCGGAGAGCAAGCTCGTGGCCAAGGTCGCCGCAAACGAGGTGAAACCCGACGGCTGCATCCTCATCCCCTCCGGCGGGGGGGCCGCCTACCTTGCGCCGCTGCCCGTGCGCAAACTGCCCGGCGCGGGCCCGAAAACCTGCGAAACCCTGGAGCACCTCGGCATCGGCACCATCGGACGGCTCGCCGAAGCGCCCATGCCCCTGCTGGAGCCCGCCTTCGGGCGGCAAATGGCGCTCGGGCTGCAACTCGCCGCGCGGGGCGGCTCCGCGGACACCGTGGAAACGTCCCGCACCCCCAAATCCATCAGCCGCGAAACCACCTTCCCCCGCGACCTCTCCGACTGGGCCGCGCTGGAGCGCGTGGCGGTGCACCTCGCCGAATACTGCGCCCACACCCTGCGCGGCGAGGGCATGGAAACGCGCCGCGTGACCCTCAAGGTGCGCCACGCCGACTTTGAAACCCACACCCTCGCCCACACCCTCCCCGAACCCACCGCGCTCGACGTGGACATCATCGGCGCGATCAAGCTGCTCCTGCCCAGGGCGGCAATGCGGCGCATGCCGGTGCGGCTCATCGGCGTCAACCTCTCCCAGCTCGCCTGGAACCAGCACCAGCTCGCCCTCTTCGACGGGCCGCGCAACGAAAAATGGGAGCGCGTCATGGAAAAAGTGGACTCCGTCCGGGGCCGGCTCGGCTTCGACGCCGTGCGCCTGGGCCGGGGACTCGAGGGGGCCCCCCCGAAAAAAGGCGGCAAACAGCCCTGACGCCCCGCGCGCCCGCCGCGTTCCCTTCCCTCCGGCCCTAATCCCCCACCCGCGCCAGACGCTGTCCCACCACCCTCAAAACGTCGGGAATCATCCGCACCGCCTCAAGGTCGTACTCCCTGATATGCTGCGGCAGGTCATCCCACGGGATCAGCCACGGGCTGACTTTGTTCGCCGTGTCCTTGGGGCTGCCGAGCCTCCAGCCCGCCAGCCACCGCTCCGCGTTCCAGCGGTTGTGCTCCATCCTCGCCAGGCATTCCACCTCCCCGTCGGTGAACTGCGCCAACGGGCGCGGCGAAGCCTCCGGAACAGCCTCGCAACCCACTGCGCGGAGCTTCACCGGCATGTGGCACGCCTGATGACGGTTGGAATCCTGCAAATCGGGCGGCAGCAACTCCCACTGGCGGAGTGACGGATCATCCCCCTCCTTGTCCCCGAGGCAGAACCGGTAATTGCGGTAGCCCTCATGCACCTGCCTCGCCATCCCATACACGGGATCATTGTCAAGCGTGTCCGGGTTGCATATGTCCCCCAGCGCCCCGAAGGGATGGAGCAGCCGCTCCCAGCCCTCCCCCGACTTTTTCACCAGCGCGCTGTTGAACGCCTTCAGGCCCGCCTCCTCCACCAGCCGCACCAGCACCGGCGTGTCAACCGCCCCCTTTTTGCCGCCGTCCTGCGCGTCGTAAAAACTGGTCGCCAGGTTGAGCGCGCACAGCAGGCTGTGCGAGTCGCTGTCAAAACAGACGGCCACGGTGGTGATGCCGCCCTTGTCGCGCATGATGGAAAAGACCCTTGCCATCACGTCGGGATGCTCGACGCCGCCCTCCACAAACTCCAGCCCGCAGCAGTTGGCCAGCCCCGGATAACGCCGCAAAAGCTGGCGCTCCCGCTCCCGCGCCTCCAGGTCCACCACGGTGATCCTCACGGGCCTGCAGTTCGCGAAATGGCCGATGCGGGCGGCCTGGAGAATGAGGCTCTCGCCCATCTGGCCGCATCCCAGCACGACCAGGCGCGCCTCGCGCAAATCCTCCCGTCCGACGCCCTCCCGGTCCGGCGGATACTGCTCAAGCAGCCGCTCCGCCGTCATCTCATACACATTCAGCAGGCGCAGCGCGAAGGGGTTGTCCTGCTCCGCGCGGGAGAAAAGCTTGTGCCTCCTGAACTGCTCGCACAGGGCGCGGTCCGCCACATGCACATGGCATTCCAGCGCTTCCATGTCCTGGGGCCGGTGCGCCTGGACAATCTCATGGGCCGCCATGGCGATTTCCAGGTTCACCGCGTCGTCGCCGCAGGTCAGTATCAGCCTGGCCGCGTGGGAAACACGCGCCCGCCTGAGCATGCTCCGGGTGCGCCCGTCCCCCTCCAGCAGGGTAATCCCCATCTGTCTGCACGACTCCACCTCCTCCGTGCCCTCCGCAAGATCCACCACCACCACGCGCAGGCCCTTGTTGCGGTAATTGCGGGCGAACTCAAGCCCCTTGCGCCCCAGCCCGCATATCACCACATGGTTGCGCCGCCACTTCAGGCGGCCCAGCTCCACCTGCTTCTTGAACAGCACCAGCAGCGCCTTGACCAAAACCAGCCCCGCCGCGAGCGGGGCCGTGAGCCGGGCGATGGCCAGCTGCGGGGGCACCCGGTCGGGCAGGTTGCTGGACTCCACCTGGAACAGGCACACCAGGTTGTACAGAATGTCCCACACATCCCTTGGGCACTTTCCCACCGGCGTGCAGACCAGCCCCCAGACCCCCAAAACAACCGAAACCACCACAAGCACCGCGGCCAGCAGCCAGAACCAGTTGTCCCGCAGCAAACGGCACATTTTCCGCTGAGTCATGCCAAAACACCCCCGTCATGTTGGGCGGACACCGCCGCCGCATGGCCGCAGTCTACCCGCGCGAATGCCCGGCAGACAAATCACCCGCGCGCACACCCCCGCCGCCGCCCGTTCCCAGGCAGGTCCGGTGCTCCAAAAACACCTCAAGCACCCGCTCCAGCCCCACCGCCGCGCCGGCGCCGTTGTAATGCCGCCGCCACGCCGGCTTCCTGTTCTCCGCCTTGTCCGTTCCGTCCGGGCATTCCTCCTCCTCCTCCTCCCCGGCGGAGCCGGAGCCGTCGTCTCCGGGGAAAACCAACTCCTCCTCTTCCCCCCCGAAAATGTCCCCCCTTCCCTGGTGCAGACCCACAAAATAGCCGGAAGCAAACACGGTGGACATGAACACCAGAAACACCACAAAGGCGGCAAGCCCCTCGCCGTTGCGCGCCGCCGCGCCGGGCGCGCGCCGGATCCGCCGTTCTTCGAACCTCATGCGATGCCCTCCAGCAGCGCGTCCACGCACCGGCCCGCGCCGCCCTCAAGTTTCCCGCACGCCAACCGCACCGGCCCGGTGTCGCCCAGTTCCCGCCCGACCAGGCCGAGGCGTCCGAAATTGCCGAACACCACCTTCCACAGCGGGGTGTGGCGCTGCCCTGCCCCGCCCCACGGAACCGGGGTGCCGAGAAACTCGTTCACCGCGGCGGACAATTGCTGGTAGGCGGCCGTGCCCCGCTTGTTCAGCAGGACCATGTCGCTCCCGGACAGCTCCGGCAGCCGCTCCAGCATCCGGGAGATGCCGGGGTTCGGGTAGGACCGCCGGAAAAAATCAACGATGGGCGCCGTGAGAAAGCGCCGCAGCGCGCACAGATCGCAGCTCAGGGACAGATACACCAGCTCCACCGCCTGCCGGAGCATGGGCAGGCTGAAGTGCCGAGCCATCACAAAGGCCAGCCGCTGGTCCGTGTGCCAGGCGCCCTGGAACACGCACCGCCCGAGGGCGTACAGGATGGAGTCCACGTCCGGAGCGAATTCCCCCCCGGCCTCCCCCAGCAGCTCCGAAACCTCCCGGCGGAAATCCGAAAGCCTCAGGAAGTACCGTTCCCTGCCGCCGTCCATGAGCCGGGCGAAACGCATGTCGCGGAGCTCATACCCCGGACTGCGGTGGATGTCCTCCACCACCAGGCTGTAGGTGCCCCAGTAGTCCCGGCGCACCCGGCTCAGGTAATACGCCGGAAAGCCGTGGGCCAGCCGCCGCACCGAAAACTTGATGTCATACTGGCCGCTCTGGATCAGTGCCTGCTTCACCGCGTCCGGCTTGGCAAGGCACGCCTTCGCGCCGCCGTAGGGCCCCGACACCGTGAAGGACTCCTTCAGCAGGCCGGAAAACTCGCGCACCCGCTCCGCGCCCCCGCCCTGCTCCTCAAATTCGGCGAGCAGCCGGTCGTAGTCGCGCATCACCCCGCGCATCGCGCGCAAATCCCCCGGCTCGTATTCCTGGCGTCGCCACTGCGCGCCCCCCTGGCCGGTGTAAACGCCCCCGGCCGTGCCGTCGTAAAAGGTTCCCTTGTGCATGTCCGCGCTCTCCCTGCGTGTTAAAACCCGCCCGGGGTTTTGCGGCGCTCGCGGATGCACGAGGCCACATAACCGCCGATGTGCCCCGCCACGGCCTCCGGGTTCTCCAGATCCTCCCTCGACACCGCCACCACCTTGTCCACCGTGTCCGCCACAACGGGCTGCACCTTGCTCTCCAGCGAGACGAGCGTCACGTGGAGCTGCCCCTTCAGCGCCTTCTTCCGCGCTTTGAGCAGTTCCACCACCTCCTCCTCGCCGCTCTTTTTCAGCTCCGGGAACGACTGGTTCCAGGAACAGTCCGAAATCACCACCAGGTATATCTGGCTCCCCCGCGCCAGCGCCGCCGCCTCGTCAAGGATGTGCGCCAGCGAAAGCGCGTCCGACTGGCAGCCCGTGCCCTCGTCGGGCAGGGACGCCACCGCGCGGACTGCCTCGCGTGGGTTGGGCGCGGGGGTTTTTGTCGGGTGGTATATCCACTGCACCATGGGCCCCTCCACCCCGCCCCGCGCCAGCCCGCTGTGGTAAAGCGACGCCAGTATGTTCAGCTCGCCGCGGCGGGCGCTCTCCAGCCAGGCGGCGGAAAGCACCTTGCACATGCGCATCTGCGCGTCGGTCAGCGATCCGGATCCGTCCGCCGCAATCGCCAGCACCGCCCTGCCCCGCGTGTCGCGCCGCCGCCGCACCCGGTAGCGGCGGAACACGGCGTCGCTGAACTCCGCAATCGGCAGCCGCTGCGGATCAAGCTGCCCCCCCGGCTGGTTGCGCACCACCTCGGGGTGCTCGCGCAGGCTCGGGTAAAGGTTCCGCGTCAGTATCCGCGCAATCGGGCGCGCCTTCCGGCGCAGCTCCTCCACCTTCGGCAGCTCGTCGCAAAGCTCCGCCACCCGGTCGTACACATGGCCGCCCACCTCGCCGTCGCCCATTTTCAGGGTGATGCTGTTCCCCTCGGCGGGCGTCCCCTCGATGGGGCCCGCCTGGAAAACCTTCCTGCCAAGCTCCTGCTCCAGCAGGTCCTCGCGCATCTCCTCCCACTGCGACTGCTGGCCGGAGGCCTGCGCCGCCATGAGGTTCAGCTCGTCCACCGCCCGCCTCAGGTCCGCGTCGCCGCCGTCCCCCTGCGCCTCGGAGGGCTGGGGAGGCGCGCCCATCTCCTCCATAAGCTGAAGCATGGACGCGTTCGCCAGCCGCCGGCGCATCAGCCGTTCAAAGGGCGAATCCCGGCGGACCGGCTCCATCAGCCTCGGCGGACGGGGCGTGTTCAACGGCTGCATCGTGTCCTGCGGCGACGGGGGTGGTGTCTCCCTTTGCCCCTCAATGCCGCCAAACCGGTACTGCGCGCCGCCGTCCCCCTCCGGCGCGGGGGACGCGCCGTCCTCGCCCCCGTTCTCCTCCCCCTCCACCCGCTCGCGGGGCAGGAAAGGCTCCAGCGCGCCCGTCAGCGCCGCGCCCCACGCGGCGAAATGCTCCGTGCGCTCCGTGTCCTCCAACCCGTCCATCCCCTCCCAGAAGGGGCGGCTGGCGGAGGCCAGGGCCTCCATGATGCTCCGGGTCATCGGATGCAGCGTCAGGCGTCCGGGCTCGGGGAGCACGTCCCCGAAAAGCACCACGCAGTTGATGATGTCCTGGAGGTACTCAAAGCGGAGCGTGTTCATTGACGCCTGGAACAGGCGGTAAAGCTCGATGTTGGAGGATTCGGGCAGCGCCGCCGTCTCCGCGAGAATCTGGCGCTGCGCCAGTGCCGCCGCCGCCTGCTGCGCGGCAAGGGCGGCCGCGCGCGGGTCCGCGCCGCCGCCCCCGGAAAAGGCCGCCGGCGGGGGGGGCTCCGCGCCCATGCCGCGGCGGATGATGTCGGCCAGCCCGTCCAGCTCCGCCTGGGCCTCAAGAAAGGCCGTCAGGCCGATGGACGCCTGCGTGCCCACGGGATGGTCCGTGTACGCCGGGGCGAGCTGCGGCTTCACCCGCAGTTCGTCGCCCGGGCCCGTCTGCCGCACAAACCGGGCCACCGCCCGCTGGGCGCGCTTCACCGCGCCGTAAAAGCGGCTCTGGGCGGGCTGCTTGTACGCCCAGGGCGTGTCGGGGTCAAAGGCGCGCGCGATGGACGGGCCCGCCCAGGTTTCCTTGCGGCGCGCCACCTCCTCCCGCCCGCAGTGGCTGTAAAAGCCGCCGCCCCAGGCGGGGAACTCCTGGACCCCGGCCGCCGCCTTGCCGTCCCGGGGGCTCACAGCAGGTCCCCCTTCGCGACAGTCTCCTCCTGCCCCTTGATCCGCAGGCCGAAAACCTCGCTGAACACGCCCAGCACCTGCTCGCGGTCGGAGGGCGACGCCGCGCCCAGCAGGGTGGCCTCGGCCACCTCCTGGATGGACAGCTCGCGCAGGGCGTCGTGCATGCGGAAGAAGGCGAAGAAGCCGTACAGTGACGGCGGCGCAAGGCTGGGAAGGTTGCCCTGCGACCGCTGCGCCCGGACGGCGCGCCCCAGCTCCACTATCTTCACCACAAGCTCGTCGTCCACGTCCGGAATCTGGCCGATGCCGCGGAGGTGCCGGATGACGCGCACCTCCTCCTCCGGCGACATGTACTTGAAGGGGATGCTCACCGTCCACCGGCGCGAGAGGGCGTCGTCCTCGTCTACCAGCGTGTGGCGCGCCGTCTCCTCCGTGTGGTAGTTGCTGTCGGCGATCCAGGCGATGCCCCTGCCGCTGGCCAGCGTCCCGTCGGGCAGGCGGATCATTCCGCGGTTCAGCAGGTTGAGAAGCCCGCCCTGGACCGCCGCGCTGTGAACGCGCCCCATCTCGCGAAGCCAAATGACATTGTAATATTTGTCGCAGGACGCAATGCCCTCGCGGACGCTGGCGATGATCACGCTCTCCTCGTCGCAGGTGCTGCCGTTGCGGATGGCACGCCGCTGGTAAAGCTCGCCGGGGGTCTCATAGGACACCATCTCCACCGCGTGGACCCTGAGCGGCTTGTGCGGAATGCCGCGCATGCCGCAGAGGGCCTGCCAGTTTCCCGGCTCCATCATGAGCGCCTCGATCAGCGCCGTCTTGCCCGTGCCGGTCTCCCCGTGCAGATGCACAAGTTCGCCGCCGCTCAACGCCACCGCCAGCAGGTCAAGATGCTTTTTGGGCACGACCATCGAGGTGCTGCCCGGGGCCGCAAGCAGCTGGACCAAATCGTTCGGTCCGGCCTGCGCCAGCTCCCAGGGGCTGTCCACCCGGAAGATGCGCCCCGTGTTTCCCTCGGCCGCGCGAACGCTTTCCGCGGCTTTTGCCGCGCCGCCCCCCGTGTCGCTGAATCCAAATCTCATGTCAGGCTCCTTTCCGTTTGTGATTAATCCGCCGCCATGCGGTCGTCCGCCGGCCGCACGGTTGTGTCCGTCCCGTCCCCGCGCTCCGGGGAAATCTCCAGCCGCCCGTCCGCGCCGTGGGCCAGCCCAACCGCGCCGTCCGGACGGAGCCAGCCGTCGCGCCACGCCCTGAGCACCGCGCCGGACGCGGCGTTGCGCGCCACTTCGGCAAGGCCGCGCGCGCCGAAGGTCAGCGCGCCCGAGTCCGGCCCCGCAACCAGGCGCTCCGCCGTTCCGGGGGCGAGGCTGACCCGGACATCCCCGTATCCAAGCCGCGCCAGGCCCGTCCGGGCGGCTGAAACCAGCACCCTCCCGGCAATCTGCGCGCGCACCCCGCCGGTCAGCGGCGCGTAAATCACCGGCCCGCCGAGCCTGCTGAGAAAGGCCCCGGAGACCATCTCCTTGATCTCGCGCAGCACGTCGCGGCGGACCTCCGCCTGGCTGGGCGGGCCGCCGAAACCCATGCGCTGGTGCAGCTTCTCGTCCTTGCCGCCCGGAAGGTTCAGGGTGAAGGCCAGCAAAAGGTTCGCGCAGGAGAACATGCCCCCCGCCGCCGACTGCGCCTCCCCCGTCTCAAGTATCTGCAGGAACAGGTCGCCCAGCGCGGCGCGCACAGGCGCGGTGGCGTGGTCCAAATCGGCGATCTCGACGATCACCGGCTGAAAATGCTTCGCCGCCTGCTCGATCCTCCCGGATTTGTAGCTGCCCACAAACCCAAGGCCGCTCCCAAGCAGCTGCGTGGTGGCCATGTGCGGGTCGGGCATCGCCGCCGCGTCTATCACCACATACGGCACCTTGAGCCACTCCGCCAGCAGCACCAGGCTGTCCGACTTGCCAATGCCGGGCGTGCCCTGCAGGGCCAGGCGGAAGGGCTGGTGCTCGGACCGCGTCAGCGCCTCGTCGCACAGCTTCTCCACAAATTTTTCAAGCGCCTCGTCCTGCCCGAGCAGCCTGCCCTTCAAATAGGCAGGGAACCCCGGATCGCAGACGCCCTGCTGGAAATGCCGCTGCGCGTCATGGCGGCGTCTGGAACGCGTCCTCCCCTGGAGGCCGCCAAAGGTTTCCGCGCGCCGCCCCGCGCGCCGGACAAAGCCGCCCGTGCCGCCGCCGCTTTTCGTCAGCGCCCTGATGGCGCGCCGCACCGTGTGGCCCACCAGCCGCGCCGGGTTTTCCAGGGCCTCCTCCTGCCCCAGCGCCTCCATGGCCTCGCGGCGGATGCCCAGGATGACCGCCGGGGAGGTCATCCCCGCGTCCCGCGCCTGGCGGCACGCCGCATGGTGCACCAGCGTTTCCAGGGGAACGCCCGGAAAGGTGAAGACCGCCGGGTTGAGCGGATCGCTTTTGCCCCCCTGGCCGCCGCTGAAAACGGTCTGAAGCTCCTCGTGGGTGCCGAAAAACACACAGGAGACGCCGGCGGCGGCAAGGCCGGAAAGCAGGTTCACCGACTCGTTGCTCATCTCATAGGGGTTGGTCGCCATGCGGAACGACCGCGCCGCCAGCGCCACATGGCCCGGCGCGGCCGCGGCGAGGCGCAGCAGCCTGTCCGTGTCGATGGAGGGCTGCCTCATCAGCCCAATCGAGCCGCCCGCCCGCATCGTGTGGCCAGCGATCAGCGCCAGCGCCAAATCCTGCTCCTCGCGGTGCTCGGCCGTCACGCCGATGCTGACGCCGCCCGTGAGCAGTTCGGCGGCGTCCTCCGCCCACCTGTGCGCCTCCTCCGGCGCGGCGGCGCCCTCCGCCCAGGGAAACACCGGCGCGAGCGCCTCCTCCACCTTCGCGTAGAGCGCGCGGACCGCCTCCTCGTCCCTGGCGGCTGAAACCGGCGGGCAGATGGCGTCCGCCGTGAGTTTGATCTGTTCCAGGTGCGCCCGGAACGCGCCCTGGTGGACCCCCATGAAATCACGGGGGCCGAAGCTCCTGCTGAAGCAGAGGCCGCCGGCGCCGGCCGGGCCGCCGGTCCAGTGCCAGGCCCGGCCCAGCGCGGAAGCCGCCGAGAGGATCGTATCCACCGGCACCAGCTTCTGCGCCGGGCGCAGGGCCACCCCCATGAACACACCCTCTGCCGCATCCTCCCGGAGAACGGCCTCCACCCCCTCGCGGGCGGTGAAGGTCATCTTTGCGGGGACGCGCCCCGTCTCCTCAAGCGGCTCGCCCTCCAGCGTGCAAACAGGCTCCCCCAGTTCGGGCCACAACTGGGCGACCAGCCGGGCCGCCTGCTGAATCAACTCCGGGCTTGTCCCGTCCGGGTAAATCCTGCGTCCGCCTATGGTCATGTCCGCCATGTTGTGCGCCTCCTGTTCGCCCGATGCCGGGCCGCTGCACATGCACCCAGCAAATCCCGCGCCAGACATAGGCAACTTCCACAAGTTGCTGATTTGCTTGGTTTTATAGAGCCAGCCCGCCGGGATGGGTTTCGCCGGAAGGTTGGGTTTTTCCACTTGCCCGAAAGGAAAGGTTGGGTTTATGATGGTTGCGGTTCAAAATCCCCGCGGGTGAGAAAGGCGCGCCATGCTGCTGATTAAAGTGTCCCCCGACGACACGCGCGTGTTCGACGTGAACCCCGGCCATCCCGTCGGACTGTTGGGCGGGCAGCAATGCGTTTTTGTGGGCTCCAACCCTTCGGTGCTCGAAATCCTCGGGAACAACCCCTCCTTCAGGCATCACGGGGAAAAGCACGACCACAAAAGCATGGCCTCCTATCTGCTGCCGCGCGGCGGGGACGGCGGCGCCGGGGTTCACACGCTCCTCACAAACTACACCTCCCTGATGCGCCTGATAAGGCAGGGCCTGGCCCCCCTGCTAAAGAGCGCGGAAGCCAGGAACTGGCCCGTGTCGATGCTTGTGGGAATTCCGGCCGACCTTTTCGGCCAGTTTCTGCGGCATTTGTCCGGCAATGAACCCATGCCGGCGCCCAACCCTCCGGAGGGGGATGATGCGGCGGCAAGCATGCTCAGGCAGCTGGACCATGTCGTGGTGGATGAATCGCTGAGAAAAAAGTTTCTCGGCAACTCCCCCCGCGCCGAAATCGCACGAAAACTGATCATGATCGCCTCGGAAAACACGGAGCCGGTGCTAATCCAGGGAGACACGGGCACCGGAAAGGAAATCGCCGCGCGGGCCATCCACGAGCTTAGGCACAAGGAAACAAAGAATTTCTCCCCGGTCAACTGCGGAGCCATCACCGAATCCCTTTTCGAGTCCGAGCTTTTCGGGTATGTGCCGGGCGCTTTCACCAATGCCCTGAAGGACGGAAAGATCGGGCTTTGGCAAAGCGCCAACAACGGAACCCTGTTCCTGGACGAAATCGCGGACCTGCCCCTCAATTGCCAGGTGAAAGTGCTGCGGGCAATCCAGCAGGGGGAAATCCGTCCCGTGGGTGGGAAGGAAAATGTGAAGGTCAACGCCCGGATCATCGCGGCGTCAAGCAGGAATCTGGCGGAAATGGTCGAAACCGGCGAATTCCGGGAAGACCTGTTTTACCGTATTTGCCAGCAGGTAATCCGCACGGTCCCGCTGGAGGATCAGCCCGGGGAGGCGGTCGCCGAAATTGTCCGGCACATTTGGGAATCAACAGCCAGGGACGGCGCCGTGCTGGACGAGTCCGCGGTGCGCATGCTTGCGGCGCGCCGCTGGCACGGCAATTACCGGCAGTTGAAAAATGTCCTCAGGGCCCTTGCGATTTATTCAAGGGGGCGGCGCATCACCCCGGCAAACGTGCGCGAGGTGCTGAACTACATGGGACTGGACGGCGTGAGGGCGCCGGAGGGGCGCAACACCCAAAGCATCGCCGGAACCATCCACCGCATAGACTCGCTCCGCCACCTGCGCCGCGCCGCGGAGATAATTTACATGATCCAGGGCGCGCTGGCCCCCCTGAAAAAACGCGCGGGCCAGCCCCCCGCCGATTTGGAATGGACCCTTAGGCGCCATCTCGCCGACCTTTCCTTCCTGCTGCGGGAACCGCTCAATTTCCACAGCGGGGCGGCGCGCAGGGCCGCGGAGGACGCGGGGGAAAAAACGTCAGAATTTCTGGAGGTGCTGGCCGGAGCCCCCAGGAAGGCCGGCGAGGCGTGCAGGACCGCGCTGCTCCCCGCGCTGGACGCCGCGCTGGAAACCCTCGCCGAGGAGATTGACCGCCTGTGAGCCCGCCGCGCCGCTTGCTTCCCCCCGCAAAACACCCTATCATGCACCGCAAACAACCGCTTATAACCCTGGAAAACCGCCCATGAAGCACCCTTTCCCCGTGCCCGCCGTAAGGGCAATCGTGACGAATCCGGCCGGATGCGTGCTGCTGCTGCGCCGCGCCGAAAACTCCGCGGGCGGCGGGCGCTGGTGCCTGCCCGGCGGCAAGGTGGACTACGGCGACACGGTGGAGCAGGCCCTCGAAAAGGAGCTGCTCCAGGAAACCGGACTGCGGTGCCTGTCACGGCGCTTCCTCTTCTACCAGGACAGCCCGCCCCTGGAACCGGAAGGCATGCACTGCCTCAACCTCTACTTCTCCTGCGAAACGGAGGGGGACGTGGTGATAAACGGGGAATCCTCCGGCTTCGCCTGGGTCCCCATGGACGACCTCGCCCGGTACAACATCGTCTTCGGCCATGACGCGGGGCTGGAACGGTACGCACTCCTTTCCCCGGCCGAGGGAAGCCCGCGGTAAACCGCGCTTGACGCGCGGGAAAAGCGCCTCTACAATGACCCCCGCGCGGCGGATGCGTCCACCGGCGGAGCCGCGGGGTGTGCGGGCGGCCCGTTTAACGGAAAACGGGCGGCGGCCATCCCGGACGGGTTCCCCGAAAACACAAAGGGTCCGGCAATGGGTCAACGGCTTCTTGGCAGGCGTGAGTTCATCAAGAGGGGTCTCGCCGCCTCCGCCGCATTCGGTGTTCCAACGATAGTTCCCGGCACCGTCTTCGGGGCGGACGCGCCGGGCAACCGCATCAATGTGGGGCTCATCGGCTGCGGCAACATCGGCAACTACCACAAGAACTGGCTCGTCCAGTGGGACGACGTGCGCATTGTCGCCGTGTGCGACGCGTACAAGAGCCGCGCCGCCGCCATGGCGGAGGAGCTCAACCGCAAATACGGCCCCGGCACCACAAGGGTCTGCGAGGATTTCCGCGGGGTGCTCTCCGCCGCCGATGTGGATGCGATTTGCATCGGCACCCACGACAACTGGCACACCCCCCTTGCCATCGCCGCCGCCCGCGCGGGCAAGGACATTTACTGCCAGAAACCGCTCACGCTGGACCTGGAACAGACTAAACTGCTCCGGGAGGCCGTGAACGGCAACGGGCGCATATTCCAGTTCGGCACCCAGTACCGCTCCGAGTCCCTCTACCCGAAAATGGTGGAGCTGGTGCGCAACGGGTACATCGGGGAGCTGCAACGGATCGACGTCTGGTGCCGCAACGTGAAAAACGACACAAAGCAGTACCACACCCCGCCCTACGGCTCCACCGAGGAAATCCCCGTGCCCGACGGCCTCGACTTCGACATGTGGCAGGGCCCCGCGCCCATGGTGCCCTACACCGCCGACCGATGCACCCCCTGGGGCGGCTACCACTGCCCCGAAACCTCCCTCGGCTTCGTGGCCGGCTGCGCCGTCCACCCCCTCGGCGTCGCCCAGTGGGGCAACAAAAGCGACCACACCAGCCCAATCCGCTACGAGGGGATCGGCTCCGTGCCCACGGAGGGCATCTTCCGCACCCTCGAACGCTGGGACATCATGTGCGACTACGAAAACGGCGTGAAGCTCCACATGATGGACATGCACACCGCCAAAGGGATCGTCCAACAATATTACAAGGAGAAATGGAACGACGGCGACGGCGTCGTCTTCCACGGGACCGAGGGATGGATTGGCGACTTCAAATTCGGCTCCTTCCACGCGAGCAACCAGAAACTGTGGAAGGAGGAGCTCAAACCCGGCGCCGAGCGCGTCTACGAGTCCAAGGGCCACGTCCGCAACTTCATCGACTGCGTGAAGTCCCGCAAAGAAACCGTCTGCCCCGTCGAAATGGCCATCCGCTGCGACACCATCTCCCACATGGTCAACACCGCCGCGCAAACCGGGCGGGTCATCAACTGGGATCCCAAAGCCGAGCAGATTGTGGGGGACCCCGAAGCCGCCAAAATGCTCACCCGGCCCTTCCGCGAAAAATGGCGTGTCTGGTAGGCCCATCTGGATTCCACAATACCGCTATGTCTTCCACCAAAAGTCTTTCGCTCTAACACGCCTGTGTGTTTGGGTGGGAATGCAATTACACCTGTCAGGATAAATATCTGGATTCGTGTCCGGACTGGCATGTGCGATGTCCTTTCACTCGCCCTCATCTCCGCCTTCTACCAAGGCCGTCTTAAGGTCCAACATGACCGGCTTGAAAACCTTATACATTCTTTCCAGCCGGTCGCGAAGCCATGCGAACTGCTCCGGCCAAAGCGCCTCATCCTGATAGTCCGCATCCTTGCGGGTATAAATGCGGGCTTGGACGTTTCCCTCCCGATCATGGAACGTCAACGGGAAGCCCAGTGTCCCTTCCAGTTCTCCCCTGCATCGCTCCAGTGCTGCCAGCTCCAGTTTCGCCCTCGGGCCGTCCAGGTACAGTTCAACGCGGATCTCGCCGCCCTTCCTGTTAGTTTCTGAACTCCATGAGGAAACGACCGAACCGAGGTGAACCCCGGAACGCCCAATGGGGTGGTTCATCCAGTGTTGCGCCCCCGGCTTGGTGCAACGCACCACGCTGCTCACGGATTCCATGTGCTCCTTGAACGCCGTCCAGTACCGCAACTGCAACTGCTTGATCGGCCGCATGTCATTGGTTCCGGCCGCCGCACGCTGCACCGTGCGCGACCAGTCGTTGGGCTGGCTGATGATGTTGAACTTGGGCGCGATGGGCGAGTTGCCAATCCGCCACAGTTCCACCTCTAAACCGAACAGATTGATGCTGATGTCCGTCCGTTCATTCAGCCAGTCCAGCGCGGCGCGGTGTTCGTCGGTAAACCGCTTCGCTATCCACACAATGGTCACCGCGTTCAACCCGGCGGCGTACGTAAGCAGTTGGCCCAGATGGGTGTGGTCCGTCCGCTCCAACTGGTTCTCAATCAGCACCCAGTTGTCCGTCGCAGTGTCCCTGCACAAGATGTCCGCACGAAACGGCCCCACCTCCTTCTCCTGCGACTCCAGTTCCAGTTCGATGCCGATGGCCTCGCCCAGAAGCCGCAGGTTTTCTTCCTGCGCCAGCCACGGTGTGAAGTGGCTCGATTCGGAAGTCCATGCCTCGCGAAGTTCAACGCGCTCCAGACGACCGAGAGATGGTGTGCTCATGTCAGGCTCTCCACTTTGCGGAATGCACTCCCGCCAATCTGCTGCTTCTCCCGCGCCCGCTCCGCGCACAACTTGCCGAACCAGCCCGACACAGCCTCTTCGACCATCGATTTGGTGAACTGGCTCATGAGTCACCCCTCCTCTGTGTGCGGGTCCGGTGAAGGCGCTCCGTGAAGCCGCCCTCCTTCCCGAAGGTGTCCGCCTGGGCGCTGAGCTGGCGGTCAAGCAAAGCGCAGGCCACCCCGATGAGCACCAGCACCGCATTGGCGGCGGCCTCGGCGTGACGGTGTTTTATGGACTGTATGGACGATATGGACTGTATGGACAGAGCAGGAGCCTCGCCGTTGGGGTTGGCGGTGGGACTTGGGGCATGCGCAGGGGCCGCACTGTCGCCGGGGCTTGCCGCATGCGCCGGGGCCGCACTGTCGCCGGGGCGTGGGGACTGTGCCGGGTCGGCGGCGTTGCGTCCATCCCGTCCATCCCGTCCATACTGTCCATTCCGTCCATATCGTCCATCCTCCCTCCCACAAACCTCCCTCACCCACTCCGCCACCTCATCGGCCGTCTTCGGCCGCCGCGCCACCAATTCCCGCCGCCGCGGATCATCCCGCTCCCAAAGCAGGAACCCCCGCTGCCGCAGAAAATCCTCATAATCCAGCCGCAGCTCCTCAAGACTCGCCCGCGCCACATTTGTCAGCTTCAGTTCCGTCTTCTTCGAGGTGCCCGACGCCTGGCTGCCCTCCGCGATGTTCTGCACCCCCGAGCGCGCCGCCTGCACCATCTGGTCATGCGTCCGGCTCCGACGGTCAATGTTC
>JBHEKP010000352.1:0-18875 GCA_041859375.1 Candidatus Hydrogenedentales bacterium
CGCTGAAGCCGTATCTGGCCAGGGCGCTCTCCCATTATCCGCTCGTGGGCCGTTTTTACGCCCACGAACTGGCCTGCATGAAGGACGCCACCCGGTTTAAGGACGGCGCGCACTGCCCAAACGATTTTCTGCGCACACCGGAAGTCTGCCGCGCCTGCGGCTTCGCCCATCTCACCCCCGAACTGCGCAGGGACGGACGGAGCGCCTGGGTTTCCGACTACCGGGCGGCGGAGGCATGGCGGCCGGAATACCACCAGATCGTGCTGGAATCGCTGGCCTGCTATCATTCCGTGGTGGTGTCCAACACCACACTGAAGGCGCATCTGAAGGGTTTTCACAACCGGGTGCGCGTCATCCCCGGCGGTGCGCCGGTGAACGGCATCCCCTGCGAACGAGAACCCGGCCGCGACCCGGAGAAAAAGAACATCCTCATGACGGGCCGCGCCGAGGACCCGCTCAAGGGCCTGGGTGTGCTGCTGCGGGCGGGGGAACTGCTGGCTGAGCGCAGGCCCGCCCGTGACTTTGAGATTTGGGCCACCCATTTCGATGTGATGTTGAGGCATCCTTTGCTGCGTCCCCTCGGCTGGCTCACCCATGGGGAGACACTGGCGCTCTACGGACAGGCGGACATTGTCGCGGTGCCCTCCCTGTGGCAGGAGCCCTTCGGCCTGGTGGCGGTGGAGGCCATGGCGGCGGGCGCGCCCGTGGCCGCGTCGCGGAGCGGCGGCCTCGCAGACATCGTGCGCGACGGGGAAACGGGTTTCCTTTGCGCCCCCGGCGACCCGGCCGACTTGGCCGAAAAACTGGGACGTTTGCTCGATGACGGTCCGCTGCGCTACCGTTTGGGCATGGGGGGACGGCGCGTGGCCGTCTCCGAATACGACTGGGACGCGGTGATTACCCGCCATTATGCGCCGCTGATCGGGGAACTGACGCAATGAGCCGGAAAACACGCCTGTGCGCCTTTTTCAGCCGGGGACCGCATTTTCTGCGGATGCTCCGGGCGCTCCGCGCCGGGCATCCGGATGCGGAGATTGTTGCGGTGGTGCCACCGGGTTTCCCGGAGGATGTGATTGGCGAACTGGCCGACATAACGCTCTTCACCGCCGTGCCCGCAGTCGGTCCGGGCCGTTTCCGCGCGCTTCCAGGGTTGTTGAGGCAGTTGCGTGCGGAGCGCTTCACCCGGATGGTGGTGATGTTTGACAGTCCGCGCCTGCGGGTGGTGGCGCGCCTGTCGGGCATACCCGAACGGTGGTGTTTCGGCCCCGACGGGAACTATGCCCCGATGGGCTCCGCGGGTCTGCTTGGTGCGATGGTTTCGGGCGTTGCCCGCCGCGCGCGCGGCTGGCTCACCTGGCTGCGCATCTGGTGGGTCGTCCGCACCACCCGCATTAAACCGTAAACTTACCTCGCATATCCAAAACTGCGGGGCGGCGCGGTGAACTTGCCGTCTTTCAGGGGGGACTCCACACCACAATCCCGGTCCCCGGACAAAGTCGCCTCGGTCATGATGCGCACCGTTTCAGGCACGGCACCCTTAAGCACAATCTCCACATCCCGCCCGGTCTGGTTCACCCAGAACAGGGTGTTTCCCGTGAAGGCGGCGGAAACGTGGGCGGGATGGGTGGATTCGCAGCGGCGGGAAGAATCGCCTGTTTTGGTGAAGCGACTGAAGGGCGCCCAGGCATGATAGACAGGTCGGGGCTTCCACCCTTCGTCCTTGTAATTCCAAAGGCCGTAGTTCATGAAGCCGTTGCCGGGATAATAGACCTCGTGAAGGCACCAGACTGAAAATCCGGCCACCCCCTTGTTCAGCCCCTCGATGACAAAGGCGCTGGTCCACAGGGCATAGTCGTACTCCTCCATAATCGGATTTTCCAGCGCCCCCGACCGCCCGTCATGGAAACCGAATTCCGCCACCACCAACTGCTTCCCGGGCGCGCGCGCGGCCAGCAATCCCAGCCGCTCGTCGAGGAAGTCCGACATGAGCGGGCGGCTGCCATGCTGGATGTAGCGGTGCGATGCGAAGTAGTCGGCGAGGCCGTAATATGCCTCGTCGTTCACGCACTGGGAAAAGAAGTCAAAGCCGCCCGTGTCGTCCGAACCCACGATGCGCACCTTTAGCCCGCGCCGGTCAAACTCCGCCCTGACCAGCCTGTGCAGTTCGGCAAAGCGCCGGAAGTCATAGCCCTTGCCGATGAAATAGCCGTTGGGCTCGTTGGTCAGCGTCCATTCGGTGACGCAGGTGTAGCCCTTCGCCTTGATGAGATGCTCCATCAGCGCGCCTATCGCCTTCGCCGCCCTTGCCGCGTCACCGTAGGGATCCTTCACGCCCCATTCCACACCCACCACGTTCACCCGCGCGCCGAGTTTTTGGTACAGGTCCAGGGTCTGGTAATGGCTGCGCATGTTGTCCGAATCAAAATCGAAGGTTTCCCAGTCGCCCGAGGGGTTAAAGTCCATGTACCAGAAAAACATGCGCACCCAGTCCGGCTGCATCCATTCGATGCGGCCCTCGCGGATGGCCCAGTCCTCCCGTGTGACCCCCTTGGCAGCGTTTTCCTGGTTGTAAAACCAGCCGTCATCCTCCGCGCCGAAGCCGATCAATGACGCGCAGGCGGTTTTCTCCGTCACCGTGATGGTCACCGGTCCGTCGGGCGGTGTTGATTCGGGACCGTCGGCAAGGGACAGGGACACCCCGGCAAAGCGTGCCGTGCCCCGTCCGTTCAGGATGAGGCACGCCTTGCCGCGGGCGGTGCCCTGGGGCGCGATTTCCATGATGCGCAGGGTTTTCCATGACCCGTTTCGCGGGGCGGCCTCGCTCTGCCCGAAGGAAACGCGCTTCCCCGCCGCGTCAAGAAATTCAACAGACAGGTAGGCGCCGAAGCCGTCGCGGATGTCCTTCGCCTGGACATCGGTGGAAAAACGCACAATCCGGCCCGGCGCAACCGCAAATTCCTGGTAAAACCCCGGCCAGCCAACCTGTGCCCCATCCCCCACGTTCATCTCCGCGCAGGGTCTCCCCGCCTCCACAGCCACCGCCGCCTCCACCCCCGCCGGGGCGTTCACCGTCCACTGCTCCAGCCCCTTGGAAAAGTCGGTGTTTTGCAGCAACCCCTCTGCGGCTCCCGCCAGCACGATCAAAAATCCCGTCAACATCATCATGCCTCCTGAATGGTATCCGGCAATGCTTGTGAGCATATCCGTGAAAACACGCCACCGCAACCTTGACGCGCCCTCCCCCCTGTGTCCCCGCAGTGTTGCGCCCGCGCTCAGATCAGGTTGAGCGTCAGGGCGAACTGGGCAAAGGTGAGGACGAGGAAGAATCCGCACATGTCGGTGAGGGTGGTGAGCATGGGCGGCGCGCCGAGGGCGGGGTCAATCTTCAGCTTGCGCAGCAGCAGCGGGATGAGCCCGCCGAGGGAGACGGCCACGATGATGTTGGCGGAAAAGGCCGCGCCGATGACGACCCCGAGGAAGGGCGACTCGTTCCAAAATACCGACGCGACGACACCCAGGATAGCGCCGAGGGCCGCGCCGTTGATGAGCCCGATGGCAACCTCCTTGCGCCAGACATGGAAATAGTCCTCGGGCCGGATGAGCCCGAGGATCAGCTCCCGGATGCTGACGGCGACGGCCTGGTTGCCGCTGCAGCCGCTCATGTTGCAGATGACGGGCATGAAGAAGACGAGGGCGAACATGCGCTCCACGGTCTGCTGATGGCCAAGGATGACGCTCGCCGCCATGATGCTGAGCAGCATGTTCAGCAGCAGCCACGCAAGGCGCCTCCCGCTGCGCTGCATCACGGGCATGCTGCGCAGCTCCTCGCCGGTGACGATGCCGCTGAAACGCAGGAAGCTCCTGCCCTGGGCCTCGCCCCAGGCCTCCTCCATGTCGGCCCGGCGGACGACGCCCACCATGACGCCGGTTTCGTCCACCACCGGAATGCCCAGGAAGGGGTAGCGCTCGAAAATGTCGTCCAGCTCCTGCAGCGGCGTGTCGGTGAAGACGTAGACGGGGTTAACCACCATAATCTCGCGGAGCAGCCGGTTGGACGGCGCGGTGAGCACGTCGCGCAGGCGCAGCACCCCCGCCAGGCGCCCTTTCCCGGACTCCACGTAGACGTACTGGGTCATGAGCTCGCTGTCCTCCTCGGCCAGCGCGCGCAGTTTGTGGAGCGCCTCGCCCACGTTCGTGTGCCCGGGGAAGGAGACGTACTCCGTGACCATGATGCCACCGGCCGACTCCTCGTCGTACTGGAGCAGTTCGCGGACGTCGCGGGCCTCCTCGGGCTCCATCCGGCTCAGGATGGCCTCGGCATCCTCCTCGTCCATCTCACCGAGGATGTCGGCGCGGCGGTCGCTTTCCATCACGTCAATGATGGAGGCCGCCTCGTCCGCGGAAAGATCCTCGATGATGTCCGCGCCCTGCGAGTCCTCCAGTTCCTCGATGAGGTCGGCCGCGTCCTCGGGTTCCAGGAGCAGGATGAGGCGGTTGCGTTCCTCGTCGTCCAGGCGGGTGAGGGCGCGGGCCATGTCGCTTGAGGTGAGCTTGTCAATGAAGGACTGGAGGTCCCCGCCGGACCCTTTTTCAATGAGTTCGCGGATTTCCTCCCAGTGCGGGAGTTCTCTGGTGTCAGGCATGCCCTTGCCTCCTGTCCGTGGCACAAACGCAGTTTTACGGAATCCGGCGGGTCCGCCCGCCGTGATGCCGGACAGAACACACCCCGCAAGCGGCGGATGAACTTCGGCGAAAGGCGGAAACACCGGTTGATGCGTCAATGACGTTGCTGGATTGTAGTGGCTGGGTACGGATATTTCAAGCGGTGCGGAGGCGCAGGATCATTTCCGTGCTCCGCCCGTCGAAGGGGGAACCGTCAAAATCACCCGTCCATTCAACCACCTCAAAGCCCGCGCGCGCCGCCAGATGGCCCATTTCACGGGGGGTAATCCAGGCGCGGGTGAGGGAAAGGGGCTGCCGGTGGAGAATTTTTCCCCTTGGCCCCACCTCGTCCAGCCGGTGGCGCTCGTGGATTAACTGGAGGTGGTCATCACGCCAGGCGTCGTAATAGTGGCGCAGGCGGGTGGTTTCTCCGGGGATGTCATGGGTGGCCATGAGCACAGGCTTTTCATGGACGGACTTTCCGGGGGGAAAGGCGGCAAGGTCGCGGGGCCGCGCCGCCCACAGGTTCAGCAGCGCCTCGCCGCCCGGTTCCAAATGGGCCCGGACGCATTCGAGGCAGGCAAGCTGTTCCTCCGGTGTCAGGCAGTGCATGAGCGCGCGGTAGGGCATCGCGACAAGACCAAAGCGCCGGTCCAGGCGGAAACGGCGCATGTCCCCGCGCAGCAGGGAGAGTTTCCCCTTGAACGGCCTCAACTGCCGGGCCTTGTCCCGGCACAGGGCCAGCATGGCGGGGGAAATGTCCATGCCGGTGACATCCGCGCCGGACATGGCCATGGGGATGCAGACGCGCCCCGTGCCGCAGCCGATTTCAAGGACGGGCCGGGACTGGAGCACGGCGGCCATGACGTAAAAATGGGCTTCGCCGGGCAGGCCCCGGTGCAGAATGTCGTAATATTCCGCCCAGGGGTCCATCTCGCGCGCGACGGAGCGCCTCAAGAGCCGTGCTCCGCCCGGGACAGGAGCACCACGGCCTGGGCGCTGATGGCCTCGCCCCGGCCCTCCGGGCCCAGTTCCTCGTTCGTCTTTGGCTTCACGGACACCCGCGAGCGCTCCACGCACAAATGTTCGGCCAGACGCTGGCGCATGTGGTCCACATAGGGGTTCAGCTTGGGCTCCTGCGCCACGATCACCGAGTCCAGGTTGACCACGTGGTATCCGGCGCTGCGCACGAGGCGGAAGGCGCGGTCAAGCAGTTCCAGGCTGTCGGCCCCTTTCAGGTTTGGGTCCGTGTCGGGGAAGCGCTGGCCGATGTTGCCCAGCCCGGCCGCGCCGAAAAGGGCGTCTATCACCGCATGAACCAGCACATCCCCGTCGGAATGGGCGATGAACCCACGGTCATGGGGGATGCGCACCCCGCCCAGTATCAGGGGGTGGCCCTCCTCAATGCGGTGCAGATCGTATCCGATACCGATTCTCAACATGCCAAACCCTCCCGCACAACCATCCGTGCGACCTCCAAATCAAAGGGGGTGGTAATCTTGAAGTTCAACGCCGCGCCCATGACCAATTTTACCGGCATTCCCGCCTCCCGCACCAGCGACGCGTCGTCCGTGCCGCGCCGCCCCTCTTCCGCCGCGCGGCGGTGGGCCTCACGGATGACGCCCACCCGGAAAATCTGGGGGGTCTGGCAGCACCAGAGGGAGGAACGGTCGGGCGTGCCAACCAGAAAGGCGTCGCTGTCGCCCATCAGCACAGTGTCCACGGCGGGCACCGCCACCGTGGCCGCGCCGTGACGCTCCGCGGCGGCAATCCCCGCCCGGATGGATTCGGGGGGTACAAAGGGGCGGGCCGCATCGTGGATCACCACCAAATCATCGTCGTTGTCCAGCAGCGCCAAGGCGCCCGCAACGGACTCCTGACGTTCAAGACCGCCCGGCGTCACCATGCATTCCAGTTTGGACGCCGCGCCCGACAGCGCCGCCTCAAACTCCCCCACGTGCCCGGGGGGCGCGGTGACAATGACCGGTGGTGCCGGGGAAACAAAGAAGAAACGGGCGAGCGTCCGCGCAAGCATGGGCTCGCCGCAAAGATCAACCAGCGCCTTGGGTCCGGCGGAACCGAGACGGGTGCCCATGCCCGCGGCGGGAATGAGCAGGCGCACTTTCACTGCACGACACCGTTGAACTTCGTGAAGATCATCTTGCCGGCGGAGGTCTGGAGCACGCTGGTGACGATGACCTGAACGTTCTTGCCCATGAAATTACGGCCCCCGTCCACCACCACCATCGTGCCGTCATCCAGGTAGCCCACGCCCTGGTTGGGCTCCTTGCCTTCCTTGATCAGCTTCACCTCCATCTCCTCGTCGGGGAGCACGGCGGGCTTGAGCGCGTTGGCAAGGTCGTTGATGTTGAGCACGTCAACCCCCTCGATTTGGGCCACCTTGTTCAGGTTGAAGTCGTTGGTGAGCA
This sequence comes from Candidatus Hydrogenedentales bacterium, assembly GCA_041859375.1. GTDB lineage: Bacteria > Hydrogenedentota > Hydrogenedentia > Hydrogenedentales > CAITNO01 > JBHEKP01. The sequence goes on from JBHEKP010000352.1 coordinate 7,092, forward strand.
CCTTGGCCCCGAACTGGCGGGCCAGACGGACAAGTTTTCCGTCCACCTCGCGCACGTCAGCGGGATCGTCCTCGATAATCATCACCTTCACCTTGGACGCGGGATCCTGAAGACTCTTGAGGATGTCCAGACCCCGGCGCCCCTTGGCGCGCCGCAGCACCTCGGCGGAGTCCGCGATGTTTTGCAGCTCCTTCAGCACAAAGCGGGGCACCAGAAGCGCGCCCTCCACAAAACCGCTCGCGCAGATGTCCGCGATGCGGCCGTCAATGAGCACGCTCGTGTCCACCAGTTTCTGGCTCACCATCCCCGGCTGGGAGGAGGAGCGCCGCTGCACGGCCTTCATCAGCGACTCCCAGTTGGAGGCGCGGGTCAGGCCCACATAAATGCCAATGTACCCGAAAATGAGCACCACCGACACGGAAACAAATATCTGGAGGGTCGGCTCGGCCTTGGGAAACCAGAAGAGCATGTAACGGGACACCGAATAGCCCACCAGCAGTGCCAGAACAATCGCCACAAACGCGGGGGCCAGTTTCTCGTACACCTCCTGCGTGATGAAACGCACGGCCAGCATGACAAGGATGGAAAGGGTGCCGCCGCTGAACCCGCCGATGATTATCCAGGGAAGGGCGTTCACGGGTTCGCCCGTGCCGTCCAACTGGTTGCGCACCAGAAAGCCCCCCCAAAGCCCCCCCATCACAATGCTCACTATCACAAAGAAAACACGCAAAATCTTTTCAGGCATCATCCACTTCCTTATAAATGTTCAGGCCCCTACAGGAAACGCCCCGCAAACCCCTTGCCTTCCGCCTCGTCGGAAGAGGGCGTTCCCGTCAAATAATCACAACATCTTACCCCAACCACTATATCAGGTAAAAACTTCCAACCACGCCCATTATTTTGTGTTTTTGTACCCGCAAAGTCAAATTAATCCATCCGGGCGACACATTGGGCCACCAAAGCGCTCAGTTTCGGTTCCGCCGCATTGGCCACGGCGATGATTTTCTCAATATTCGCGGGTTGGAGCGCGTCGGGCAGGCACTCGTCGGTGATGGCTGAAAAACCGAGCACCCGCAGTCCGGCATGCACCGCCACGATGACCTCTGGCACGGTGCTCATGCCCACGGCATCTCCGCCAACCTGGCGCATAAACCGGTATTCGGCCCGTGTTTCCAGGCAGGGGCCGGTTACGGCAAGATACACGCCCCGCTGGAGCTTGATTCCCGACTCCAGGGCCACCCGCTCGGCAAGATCAATCAGCCTGTTGTCGTAGGGCTCCGACATGTCCGGAAAACGGGGGCCCAGTTCGTCGTCATTGGGGCCGATTAGCGGATTGTCGCCCATGAGATTGATGTGGTCGGTGATGACCATCAGGTCGCCCGCCCGGAACTGGGGGTTCATGCCGCCAGCGGCGTTGGACACCACCAGGGTGCGCACGCCCAGGGCCTTCGCCACGCGCACCGGAAAGGTCACCTGCCGCAGACTGTAGCCCTCGTAATAATGAAAGCGCCCCGACAGGGCCGCCACGGGTTTGCCGGAAAGGGTGCCGAGAATCATTTCCCCCGCATGGGCGTCCACGGTGGAAACGGGAAAATGGGGGATTTCCTCATAGGCGATGCGCACCGGATTTTCAATCCGCTCCGCGAGCATGCCCAGGCCGGTGCCGAGTATGATGCCCACCTCAGGGCGCACCGCGCACCACGCCCTGACTGCCGCCGCCGACTCGTCCACCATGCGCTTCATGTCCATTGTGTGCTCCTTCCATTTTCCATTGGATGATAAGACCATGCCATTTCTGGCGGCGTTTCATTCGCGCCCGTCCGGCGTGTGTGCCGGGGGCGACAATTTTGCGGCGGCCTCCGCGGCGGAACAGCCCGCCACGGCAAGGGTTTTCTCCCGGCCCTTTTCCCCGGCCACCAGGGTCACGCGGGATTTGGCCACCCCAAGCGCGTCCGCGAGGTATTTTACCACCGCCTTGTTCGCCTCGCCATCCACGGGCGGGGCGGTGATGGAAACGCGCAGTTTGCCGTCCGGACCGACGCAGTGCCCGTTTCGTGATGATTTCGGCTGCACCCGCACGGGAATCAGCGCGTCCGGGCCTTTCTGCGTGATTTGGAGTTCCATGGCGTTCTCATCCCAGCGTCTTGCGGAAGCGCATGGAGGCCAGCAGGATGATGCCCATTCCCATGCCCACCAGCACGGCGCCGTTGAACCACAGATCGGCGAAGCCCGCGTCGCGCAGGATGATGCCGCGCAGGATGCGCAGAAAATACGTCACGGGAATCGCCTGCCCGATGATGTAGATGATTTTGGGCATGGTTTCCTGGGGGAACATGAACCCGGAAAGCAGGAAGGAGGGCAGCAGCACCAGGAAGGAAAACTGGAGCGCCTGTATCTGGTTGCCCGCGAAGGTGGAAATCAGCAGCCCCAGCGCGAGGGTGGTGAAAAGGAACACCATGGTGAAGCCGAGCAGCAGGTAGAGGTTGCCCGCGATGGGCACCCCGAAAAGGTAGCGCATCAGGAAGAGCACGGAGGCCGCCTCAAACACGCCGATGACCCCGAAGGGGAAGAGCTTGCCGAGGATCAGGCCCATGCGCGACACCGGCGTGACCATGAGCTGCTCCAGGGTGCCCTGCTCCTTCTCCCGCACAATGGCAAAGGCGGTGAGCAGCATGATGACCACCTGGAGGATCACGCCCACAAGGCCGGGCACCATGAAGTTGGCGGTGCGCATGTCCGCGTTGAAGAGCACCCGGTTGCGCGTTTCCACAATCAGCACGGGATCACCGCCGAGCATGCCCGCCAGCGCGCCCAGCGACGCGCGCAACCCGACAAAATTGCTTGTGTTGAGCGCCTGCATCGCCGAGGTGGAGTCGCTGCCGTCAATCAGCACCTGCACCTGGGAGCCCTCGCCCGACGCGACGTGGTCGGTGTAGTCCGGCGGGATTTTGATGCCCACCTTTGCCCGTCCGGCCACGATTTCCCCCACCAGATCCCTGTCGGAATTCACCGTCCCCACGATGGCAAAGTAGCCGGAATTCACATAGGCGTCCAGCAGTTCCTTGGAGTGGTGCCGCCCGTCCAGGTTGTACACCACCGTCGGGATGTTCTTGATGTCCAGGTTCACGGCGTAGCCGAACATGACAAGCTCAAGGCACGGGATGAGCAGCATCAGAAACAAAGTCTTCGGGTCGCGGATGATGTGCCGCGACTCCTTGTAGACTATGGCGCCCATTCCCCTAAACACGGGCAGCCTCCAGTTCCCGCTCGCGCTCGCGCTCCCGTTCACGCGTCAGGGTTACAAAGACGTCCTCAAGCGTCGCTGGAATTTCCTTTATCTGCGCACCGGTGAAGCCGGCCGCGTCCAGCGCGTCCACCAGCCGGCCCTCCGAACCCTCCGCCGCGAGCACATGAAGCACGTCGGCGAAAATGGTGGCGTCCAGCACGAAATCGTGCTGGTTGAGCATGCGCATGGCCTGGGCCACCGCGGGCACGCGCACCTCAAGCCGCACCGCGCCGGAGGGGGTCACGTCGGGCAGCCGCTTCAGTTCGGCGGGGGTGCCGTAGACAATCAGCTTGGAATAGTAGATGTAGCCCAGGTGGGAGCACCGCTCCGCCTCGTCCATGTAATGGGTGGTGACGAAAAAGGTGACCCCGCCGCCGGCGAGATCAAAGAGCAGGTTCCACAGGTCGCGCCGCGCCACGGGATCGATGCCCGCCGTGGGCTCGTCCAGGAACATCAGCCGCGGGTGGTGCACCAGCGCGCAGGCCAGCGCGAGGCGCTGCTTCCAGCCCCCCGAAAGCTGCCCCGCGAGGCGCTTGCGGTAGTTGCCGATGCCGACAATGCCGATGACCTCCTCGATGCGGCTGCTGCGAATACGCCGGGGGATGCCGTAAATGCCCGCGTAAAACCGCAGGTTTTCCATGACCGAGAGGTCCTTGTAGAGGCTGAACTGCTGGGACATGTAGCCGATGCTGCGCTTGACCGCCTCGCTGTCGTCGGCGACATCGTTCCCCAGCACGGTGGCGCGCCCCTCGCTGGGGCGCAGCAGCCCGCAGAGAATGCGGATGAGCGTCGTTTTCCCGGAGCCGTTCGGGCCGAGAAAGCCGAAGATGTCCCCCTCGCGCACGTCGAGGTCCACATGGTCCACGGCGGTGAACTGGCCGAAGCGGCGCGTCACCTTTTCCGCGCGGATGATGGAGGGGCTGTCTTCTGTGATGCTGACCGCCACGTTCAGGGTTCCGAAACAGACGCGGGCAGGTGGGCTGTGACCGTCATGCCGGGGCGCAGCTTCCCGCCGTTGGAATTGAGGGCCAGTTTCACGCCGAACACCTGCTGCACCCGTTCCTCCTGTGTTTGCAGGTTGCGCGGGGTGTACTCGCCGGTGGATGCGATGTACACCACCTCACCCTCAAAACGCTCCGTCCCGTGGGCGTCGGCGGTGAGGGGAATCTTGTCGCCGAGCCGCATGCGGCCCAGCATGGTGGCGCTGACATAAATCATCACGTCAAGATCTTCGGGATCCACCAGCCGGACAATGGCGCCCGGTTTGATCAAATCCCCCGGACGCACGTCAAGTGACTCGATCACGGCATCGCAGGGGGCGGTGATCACCATCTCGCCCAGGTTCACCAGGGCGCGGTCCCTGGCCGCAAACGCGGCGTCCCGCGCGGCGCGGGCGGTGGCGATGTCCTCCCCGCGGGGGCCGCGCCGGATTTCGTCCAACGATGCCTGCGCCCGGTCAAAGTCGGCCCTTGCCATGGCCAGCTCCTCCGCGCGCGCGCCCTTGGAGACGAGATCCAGTTTCTCCTGCGCGGCGCGGTGCTGCGCCTCGGCCATTTCCATGGCCGTGCGCGCCAAATCATACTGGCTTTTGGAGACGCCGTTGTTTTCATAGAGGCGGGAGGCACGGTCAAATTCCGCACGGGCGTTGTTCAACTGGGAACGCGCTGCGTCCACGGCGGCCTGGGCCGCCCCGATTTCCTCCACACGCGCGCCGTTCTCCACCATGCGCCAGCGCTCCTCGGCGGCCTTGGTCGCCGCCTCGGCCTGGCGGAGCTGCTCCGCCGTGGCGCCCGTCTCCAGTTTGGCCAGGAAAGATTCCGCCTTGACAATGTCCGCATCCGCCGCCTTGACCAGCGCCTGCGCCTCGGCATCATCGAGTTTTATCAGCACATCCCCCTTTTTCACCCGTGCCCCCTCCTTCACCGGCACCTCCACCACCCGGCCGCCCACGCGGGAACCGGCGTTGACCCCGTTGCCTTCGATCTGCCCGGTCACCATGACCCCGCTTGTGTCCGTTTTTCCGCAGGCGGAAAGGCACAACACCCCTAACAGGGCGATTGGCAGAAACAGTTTGTCCGTCATTGAACGCATATTTCTCCTGTCACCGGAACACCGGTGCGGCCTGCATGCATATCCGTCACGTGCCTGGCTCAACCTTCCCTGCACGACGGTTGGACCAATATGGCCCAAATTCTCACATAAAAATACCGCCGCACTCCATTTTCATTACATGACAGGGGCGTCAGCGGTGAAACAGGCCCATTGTACCTGTTTTTGGGAAAAAGTTCACTTTCGCCCAATCCATGTGTGGTCCAGGTATTTTTCCGCCACAAGCCGCCGCATCGCCCCGAGTTCGGAGGGCAGGGGAACGGCGGCGGGCAAAACCGCCTGGAAGGCCTCACACACGGCGGAGCGGATTGCCCCGGGTGTCGCCGGAAGCGCGCCCACAAAGTCGCGGTGTTTTCGTTCGCCCCGGTATTCCGGACGGTTTCCCGGTTCACGCAGAAACTTTTCCATGCCCTCATGGTCCGCGCGGTACAAAAGGGTGCCGTGGTGCAGGAATGCGTTCCTTTTTCTTCGCTGGGCGTTTCCCGAAACTTTCATGCCGTTCACGGCCAGATCGCAAATACCCTCATGGGTGGGGCCCATCCCCCGCGCTGCCAGCGCCCGGGCAAGACGGCCAAGGATGTGACAATAGGAGCCGTGCAGATCCCGGGCGGCGGCAAATGCGTTGTATCCGAGGGCCAGCGAGTAATTGAGACTGCCGGGGCCCTGCAGCACGCAGCCTCCCGCCGTGCATCGCCGCATGACAGGCACGCCCTCCGCCGCACAGACATCCGCATCCACTTCCCGGTGCAGCACCTGGGCCGATCCCAGCACCACAAAACGGACCGGGCTCTCCCACAGGCGCAGCGTGTGGGGGGCCAGCCCCTCCTCCACGTGATCAAGCATGGCCTCGTCGAAGGCGAGGTTCTCGGCGGGCGTTTCAAAGGAAAGGTCCAGGAAACGCAGGGCCGGAAAATCATCGCCCCCCACGGTGCTCACCCCAGCGAGGCGCAGTTGAGGTCCTTCGCCGCCCTCACCTCGTCCAGCCTGCCCACGGGCCGGGTTGCCGGCGCGGCATGGAGAAGGTCCGGATTTTCCTCGGCCAGCCGGGCGATCTCAATCATGGCGTCGCAGAAGGCGTCGAGGGTCTCCAGGGATTCCGTTTCCGTTGGCTCAATCATGAGGCATTCTTTGACGGTGAGCGGGAAATAGACCGTCGGCGCGTGAAAACCCCGGTCAAGCAGCGCCTTGGCGATGTCCAGGGCGCGGACGCCCTTCTCGGCCTGACGCGATGCGGTGAGCACGCACTCGTGCATGCAGGCGCCCTCAAAAGCAGCCTGATAGGCGCCGCGCAGCCGCGCCAGCACATAATTGGCGTTGAGCACCGCGTTTTCCGCCACGGCGGGAAGCCCGTCGCCGCCGTAGTGGCGCAGATAGGCGTATGCGCGGACACCGATGAGGAAATTGCCGAAAAACGCGGCCATGCGGCCGATGGATTTTTCCGGCGCGGCCAAAGTGAGCATGCCCGTTTCCCGCACCACCCTGGGGCCGGGCAGGAAGGGCGCGAGTTTTGCGCCCACCGCCACCGCGCCCGAACCCGGGCCGCCCATGCCGTGCGGCGTGGCGAAGGTCTTGTGCAGGTTGAAGTGCATCACATCAAAACCAAGGTCACCGGGGCGGCATTTCCCAACAATGGCGTTGAGGTTGGCCCCATCATAGTAGAGCAGCGCGTCCACCTCATGGGCGCGGTCCGCAATTTCCCGGACCTTGGGCTCAAAAAGGCCATGGGTGTTGGGGCAGGTGAGCATGACCCCGGCCACCTCGTCGTTGATTGCGGCGAGGAATTTGTCAAAGTCCACACACCCCTCCGGGGTGGAGGGGATTTCCACCACGTTGAACCCGGCCATGGCCGCGCTCGCGGGGTTGGTTCCATGCGCCGAGTCAGGGATGAGGATCGTGTGTTTTTTCGTGTTTCCCCGGTCGCGGTGGTATGCGGCGATGAGCAGCACACCGGTCAGCTCGCCGTGGGCGCCCGCCATGGGCTGCAGGCAGGCTTGTTCCATTCCGCCCACTTCCGCCAGAATGCGCTCCAGCTCGTGGACCAGCGCCAGCGCGCCCTGGCAAAAGGGCAGGTAGGCCGGAACCGAGGCCATGTGCGGATGCAGCGCGGCGAACCCCGGCAGCGCGGCAACCGTTTCCGCCGCCTTGGGGTTGTACTTCATGGTGCAGGACCCGAGGGGGTAAAACTGGCTGTCCACCCCGAAATTGCGCTGGGAAAGCAGCGTGAAATGGCGAACCACGTCCAGTTCGCCCATTTCGGGCAGCGCGGGCGCGGCGGCCCGGCATACCCCTTCGGGCAGCGAAGCCATGGGCACATCCAACGGTCCTGGCGAAACGGCGCGGCGGCCGGGGCGGCTTTTTTCAAATATCAGCTGCATGTGCTGCACTCCTTTAGCGCGGCGGCAAAAGCGTCCATTTCCCCACGGGTCCGCTTTTCCGTCACGGCGATCAGCATGTCCCCCGCCTCACCCGCGTTCACGGCGGAAAGGGGCAGGCCCGCCAGGAAGCCCCGCTCCGCCATGCGCGCCGCCGCCATCCCGGCGTCCGCGGAAAGGCGCACGACAAATTCATGGAAGGTGGGGCCGTCATTGAGAATCGGGGCGAAGAGGGAGATTCGTGACTTCAGGTATTCCGCCTTGGCATGGCAGGCCCCGGCGGTTTCACGCAGCCCCTGCGGGCCCATGAGCGAAAGATAAATGAGGGCGCGCAGGGCGCAAAGCGCCTGGTTGGAGCAGATGTTGGAGTTTGCCTTGTCGCGGCGGATGTGCTGTTCCCGCGCCTGGAGCGTGAGCACAAAGCCGCGCCGGCCGTCATGGTCCACCGTCTCACCCGCAATGCGGCCCGGCATCTTCCGGATGTGCTCCTTTTTTGCCGCGAGAATGCCCAGATACGGCCCGCCAAACCCGAGCGGAAGCCCAAGGCTCTGGCCTTCGGCCACGGCGATGTCCGCGCCCGTTTCTCCGGGTGTTTTCAGCAACGCCGCCGCCACGGGATTGAAAACGGACACAAACAGCGCGCCAGCCGCGTGGCAGCGCGCGCCCAATTCCGTCCAGTCGGTGATGTCGCCCCGGAACGAGGGGTTCTGCGCCATCACACAGGCGGCGTCCGAAGGATCGTTCCCAATCTCTATTTCCATGGGCAGGTTGGCCGCATGGGTGCGCAGCACCGAGACCCAGACGGGGTTCACCGACGGGTCCACCAGCACTTTGGAACGGCGTGTGACCCGGCAGGCCATGGATGCCGCCTCGAAAAGCGCCGTGCTGCCGTCGTACAGGGAGGCGTTGGCGCATTCCATGCCGGAAAGGCGGCACACGGCGGACTGGTATTCATAGATGGACTGGAGCGTGCCCTGGGCGCATTCCGGCTGGTAGGGCGTGTATGCGGTGTAAAACTCGCTCCGGCCGGAAAGCGCGTCCACCGCCGAGGGAATGAAATGGTCGTAATAGCCGCCGCCCAGAAAACACGTCAGCTCCGGCCGGTTCAGCCCGGCCATTTTTTCCATGTGTGAACGCAGCGTCATCTCGTCCATGCCGGGGGGAATGTCCCAGCCGCGCATGCGCAACGCCTCCGGAATGGACGCGAACAACGCGTCCACGGATGGCGCTTCAATGGCGGCGAGCATTTCCCGCCTGTCCGGCTCGGTCACTGGAATCCAGCTCATGGCAACTCTCCCGGCGCGGCGGCGGAATGCGCGGGCATCCGCGGGGCGCCAACCGGATTTTTTCAATCACATCCCTGGCAGTAGGCCCGGTAGGCGGTGTACGTCATCAAATCCTCGTACTCCGCCCGGTCCGCGCCCTCCAGCTTGAAAAACCAGGCGCGCCCGTAGGGATCGCGGTTCACCAGCTCCGGTTCTGACTCAAGCACATCGCTGATTTCCGCCACCACGCCGCCAAGCGGGGCGTAAATGTCGCTGGCCGCCTTCACGGACTCGACCACGGCGGCCTCGTCGCCCCGTTTCAGGCGCGCGCCCAGTTTGGGGAGCTCCACATAGGTGACATCGCCCAGCTGTTCCTGTGCGTAGTCGGTGATGCCCACCACAAAGAGTCCGTTCTGCTCGCCAACCCATTCGTGATCCATTGTGTATCGCAGGCTTTCAGGATTCATGCTTATCCTTCCTCTCGGCGCAAGCCGGTTGCTTTTTCAAAAACGGACACGGCAGGTTCCCCCCTTGTGAATGGGGGCCTCCGCCGTGGTGATTTCAAGGTTTCTCGGTCCCGCCGTCAGCGGCGTGCCCGGCGCGGCGTGTTCCGGGCGCAGATATGCCAGCCCGATTCCGCAGCCAACACTGGGGCCGAAGGTGCCGCTGGTGACCACCCCCACGGGGGCTCCGCCGCTGAACACCTCAAACCCGTGGCGCGGCGCGCGCCGATCCGCCGAACGCACCGGCGTGAGCAGATCATACCCCCCGCGCCCGCGCATGGCAAGAATGCGCTCTTTTCCGGGAAATTCCGTGTTCCAGGCGATGAAACGGTCCATACCCGCCTCCAGGGGGGTGCGGGTCTCGTCCACATCCTCGCCGTTCAGCGGATAGCACATTTCCGTGCGCAGCGTGTCCCGTGCGCCCAGTCCGCAGGGAACGGCCACCCCGTCCTCCAGCAGCGCCTCCCAAACCGCGTCCGCGGCATCGGCGGGCAGGTACAGTTCATATCCGAGTTCACCGGTGTAACCCGCGCGGGAAATGATAAGCTCAATGCCGCGCCAGCCGCAGCGCACCCCCGTCCAAAAGCCCAGCGGGGCGGCCGCCTCCAGTCCAAGCCCCAACAGGATATGGCGGGACAGGGGCCCCTGGATGTCTATTTTGGCGGTGGCGTCGGAAACGTCCTCAACAGCGGGAAGACGTTCGGCAAGCAGGGCACCCACCTTCTCCAACGGACCGGCGTTGGTGACCAGGTAGATTTCCTCCGGCCCAAGCCGCAGCGCCACACAGTCGTCAATAATGCCGCCGTTTTCATTGAGAATGGCCGAATAACGGCATTTGCCCGGCGCGAGACCGCACATGTCGCCTATGACCAGTGTGTCCAGGGCGCGAATGGCCTCCGCGCCGCGGATGAAGAACTCCCCCATGTGGGAGCAGTCAAAGAGCCCCGCCTTCTCACGGGTGGCAAGATGCTCCTCAACAATGCCCCTGAACTGCACAGGCAGGGACCACCCGTGGAAATCCACCATTTTGGCATCATGCCGGACGCATGCATCAAACAATGGAGTCTGCCGCATAAGCCGCCTTCCGTGTCACGCGTGTTCACACAGGACTGGATCCTGCCCCTTCAACGCGCCCAGGCGACCGGCTAGATAAGGTTCGCTGCTCCACCGTGGTCAATGCCACGCTTACGCTCGCCAGTCACAACGAACCTTTGGGGTGACATAATCATGCCATATTTGCGCGGCCTGTTCAACTGCGTATAATGCTAATTTTTGTGTGAGTGGGGATGCCGGGGCGCATACGGAGCCTATTTACCCAGCAATCCACGGGTTTTCATCCAGTCAATGGCGTGACCGGGCCAGGTGGAAAGCACCGGATCCCCCTTGCCCATCCCATATCCATGCTCGCCCTTTTCATAAAGATGCATTTCAGCGGGCACACCCGCCCGGCGCAGGGCGAGATAAAACTGGATGCTGTTTTCCGCGGGCACCGCCGAGTCGGCATAACTGTGCACCAAAAAAGACGGCGGTGTCTGCGGGGTGACCTGCTCGTCATTAGCCAGCAAATCCACCAGCGCGGGGTCCGGATTCTCACCCAGAAGGTTCTTGCCCGAACCTGCATGGCCCACCGGGGATTTAAAGGTGATGACCGGATAAATCAGGAACAGGAAGTCCGGCCGGCATCCGACACGGTCCACCGGCTCCTTCGCGTCAGGCGTGCCGTTGTCAAAATGGGTGCCCGCCGTGGACACCAGATGGCCGCCCGCGGAAAAACCCAGCATGCCGATTCGATCCGGCCTGATGCCCCACTCCGCGGCGCGGGAACGCACAATGCGCACCGCCCGTTGTGCATCGTTGAGGGGCGCGGGATGACGCCAGGGGGCCACACGGTACCGCAGCACAAAGGCGGAAACCCCATTGCGGTTGAACATTTGGGCCACCTCGTAGCCCTCATAGTCAATGGCCAGTCCGCCGTACCCCCCGCCCGGACAGACTATCACCGCCGCGCCGGTGGCCGTGTCCGCCGGGGCTGGAAAGACCGCCAGTGTGGGCTCGTACAAATCCTCCGCGGCGGGCTTGTCCTTTGTGCCCCCCGGCCAGAGCTGCAGCACTTCCGTGCCCTCAGGCGGCGCAACAAACGGACGGGCCGCATCCGCCCCAATACACGCACAGGCAACCAGCAGGGCCATAATCAGCACTCGCTCCTTCATGATATGTCTCCTTGAAAATTTTCATCAGAATACCAAAAC
>JBHEKP010000360.1:0-5324 GCA_041859375.1 Candidatus Hydrogenedentales bacterium
CCCTCCGGCACGGGCACAAGGTTCCACTCGGGCACGGTGACGTGCCCGGCGAAGGCGCCGTCGCTGCGGGAGCCGAGGTAGTCGTAGTCCGCGCACTGGGCGTAGGCGCCGATGAGGCACATGGGGCAGTTGCGGCAGGGAATGAGGGGGAATACGGCCGCTGTTTTGCCGAGCCAGGCGGGGTTGACCCCCTCGCCCAGTTCCTCCACCACGCCGGCAAATTCATGGCCGGGGATAAGGGGAAAGCGGTAGGTGCCCTTTTCAAAGACGCGGGGGATGTCGGAGCCGCAGACGCCGCAGGCGGCCACGCGCAGCAGCACCCGGCCCGGCCCGGGCCGGGGCGTTTCCACCGTTTCCACCCGCAGATCACCCACCGCATGGAGCACACAGGCTTTCATGAATCGTCTCCTTTGGGGGGCTATGGTACCGCCGGAGGGGGCGGCCATGCACCGTTTTCACCAGCCAAAACACCACACTCCCCGTCCACCCCCGCACCCGCCTCCACCGCCCCCGCCCTGTTGTTGGTGTTCATCACAGTCTGCCCTCCGCCTCCACCCCCGTCCACCCCCGTCCATATCGTCCATACCGTCCATATCGTCCATCCACCCCCGCCTAAAACCTCATTCTCCAAGCAGCCGTTTTATGCGTTCGCGGCTGGATTCTATAAGTTGCCGCTCGTCGGGCCAGAACATGGGGGGAAGCCGGTCCAGGGGGAACCAGTCCATGCCGGGATGGTGTGCGGTGTCCTTGATCTCGCCCCGGACCTGCGTGGTGAGGTAGAGGCCGTAGTGGATGACGGACCAGAAGCGGCGGGCCGATTCAAGCCGTTCGAGCACGGCGAGGTCGGCGATCTTTTCCAACTGCGACAGGCCCGACTCCTCCTCGATTTCGCGGAGCGCGGCCTGGTCGGCGGTTTCGCCGGGGTCGATGCCGCCCTTGGGCAGGACGTGGCCGTCAAGTTCCACCTCGCGCACGAGGGCGACGAGCAGGCCCCCCGGCGCGCGGCGCACGACCACGCCCCCGGCGGTGGGGCGGACGCGGATGCCCTCCGGCTTGGCGTACCAGGTGTGGTCAATCTTCACGGAATCAGAAGAGCTCCATGTTTTCGGGGCCCTTGGGCGGCTCGAAGACGCGGTGCAGCAGGAGGAGCACCTCGGCGTCGGCGGCGGCGTAGAGGAGCTGCTCCGGCGTGAGGGGGCGTTTGGTCCAGTCGGAGGTCTGGTACTGCTTGTCCATGTGGATGTTCAGCTCGCGCTCGCAGACCTCGCCCAGCTTGTGGCCGCCCTGCTGGCCCTTGCGCTGGCGCTTGCGCGACACGGCGAGGGTGTCGTAGACGTTCAGGATTTTGATGTTGTGCTTGGCGAGCATCTGCTCCTCGAAGAGGGCGTTGTGGATCACCTTGGTGACGGCCTTGTTCTCCATGACGGCCCTGACGGGGGAGAGATCGGAAAAGGCGAGGGCGTCGATGATGTAAACGCGCCCCGGCGCGGCAATCTGGATGGTGCAGAGCACGCGGGGCTCCTCCAGGGTGGTTTCCACGTCGAGGCCGATGACTTCGCAGCGGCCAAGGAGCGCGCAGGCCTGTTCGAGCCCCTCCCGCGTCTCCACCCATTCCCAGGGGGTCTGGGGCGTGTAGGTGCCGCCCTTGCGGATGATCACGGCGGCGGATCCGTCCTCGGCGTTTTCCGGCAGCAGCTCCATCACGGCCACGTCCATGCCCGCCGTCAGCTCCTCGAAAAAGGCGCGCTGCGCGGCGGCGTTGCCCCGGCCCGCCTCGCGCACCGCGGTGCGGCTGGTGATGACGAAGCGCCCGCCGGGCTTGACGTGCGAGAAGGCGCGGCGGAGGGTGTCGCGGCGCGTTTCGGGGGTTTTCAGGCGGGTGAGCACATAGTTGAAAAACACCACGCCGTAGAGGCCCTCGGGGGCCTCGTTGCGGCCGAAGGGGGGGTGGGGGTCGTATCCCTGGGCGGGGAAGCGGCGCATTTGCAGCCATTCCACGTCCACGCCCTGGCCGCACCCGTAGCACAGGATGCGGTCGTCGTGGCGGATGAGGTTGTTGGTGAGCATGTGGCTGAGCACCGGCGCGGGCTCGCGCTTGGTGGTCCTTGCGCCTTCCCGCGAAACCGGCCCCCGGTCCTGCGAATCCTGCACGGCACGGTCCTCTCGGTTTCGTTTCGGCCCCTCCCCGGCGGGCGTATTTCTACCCCTTCCGGCCCCCCGGATGCAAGCGCGGCGTCCTCAGTGTTTTCCGCCGTTTCGCCAGCGGCCCAGTTTGTCCGGGGAAAACCACGGCAGTCCGGGCTTGGACGTGTCCTCGATGCCGATTTTCCGGACCACCAGCCACGTGGCGTAGCCGATGACCAGGAGCATGGCGGCGAAAATGCCGTAGGCCACGGGCCAGGGGATGCCCGTGGTCATCATGGTCCACTCGGACATGCCGCCCATGCTGGCGAGGATGTTCAGCGGCATGAACACGATGCTGATGACCGTCAGCTTCTTCATGATGACGGCGAGGTTGTTGCTGATGATGGAGACCCGCGCGTCGGACATGCCCGTGAGGATGCTGGTGTAGATTTCCACCAGCTTCAGGCACTGCTCGTTCTCGACCTGGATGTCGTCCAGGAATTCCTGCTCCTCCGTGCTGAAGCCGATGCGCCCCGCGTTCACCTTGAGCTTGAAGAGCATGAGGTTGTTCGAGTGCAGCGCGCTCTGGTAGTAGACAAGGCTCTTCTGGAGGACGAACATCTTCGACAGCGCCTGGTTGCCCAGCGAGTGGGAGATGTGCTCCTCGATCGAGTTCGACATCTGGTTGATCACCCGGATGTTCGCCATGAACTGGGCGATGGAATGGTAGATCAGGTGGAGCATCGCCCCCCGGAGGGAGTCGCACTTGAAAAGGGGCCTGCCGGGCCGGAACAGGGGGCCGTTGTCGCTTTTCACGGCGATGAGCCGGTCCTTGAACAGGAAAATGCCCATGGAAACGACCCCGAAATCGTCCAGGTTGCCGTTGGCCAGCACGTTGTCCGGGCGCTTCAGGATGATCGCCGTGTGCTCCGGCTCGAATTCGAGGCGGGCCGTCTCGTCGGGGTCGAGGGCGGAGGTCAGCGTGTGCTCGTCCAGGGAGTGCCAGCTCACCAGCGTCTCCCGCTGCGCGGGCGTGGGGTTGATGTAGACGGCGATGGGGCTGTCCTCGGACTCGGAGGCGTCAATGAGCCCGTTTTGAATCTCGAACAGGAATTTTTCGCCGGTTTTTTCCATGACGCCGCGCTCCCGTCGTCCGCGTGGGGGAGGCGCGCCCCGCACGCACGGACGGGACGCCGCGGCCATTTTACGCCCCCCCGCCCCCCGGCGGCAATAAAAGCGGGGCGCGTCTTTTCCGGGCGGCGCGCCGTCCGTTCCGGCCGGGGATTGCGCCGCGCCGCCGCGCTTTGCTATACTTCACAACCCGTTACGGGTGTGTTTTTTATGTCATGGACATCGGATTTCCAACAGGGAGACGGAACATATGTCAGGCCATTCCAAATGGAGCACCATCAAGCGCAAAAAGGGCGCCGCGGACGCCAAGCGCGGTAAAATCTTCTCCCGGCTGGCCAAGGAGCTGACCATCGCCGCGCGCCTCGGCGGCAACGACCCCGAGGGCAACCCCCGCCTGCGCACCGTGCTCATGGCGTGCCGCGCCAACAACATGCCGAACGACAACGTCGAGCGTGCCATCAAGAAGGGCACGGGCGAGCTTGAGGGCGTCTCCTACGAGGAAATCCGCTACGAGGGCTACGGCCCCGGCGGCATCGGCATCATCGTGGACGCGCTGACGGACAACAAAAACCGGACCACCTCCGAAATCCGCCACATCCTGACCAAGGCCGGCGGCTCCATGGCCGCGACCAACGCGGTGGCGTGGAATTTCGACGAGAAGGGCGTGATCAGCGTGCCCAAGGACAGCATCAGCGAGGAGGACATCCTCGAAAAGGCGATTGAGGCGGGCGCGGACGACGTGGACAGCTCCGGCGAGGACGCCCACATCGTTTACACCGACAGCAACCAGCTCCACGCCGTGGCCGACCAGCTCACCAAGATGGGCGTGAAGATGGAGGAGGCCGAGCTGAAGATGCTTCCGAAGATGCCCCAGGCGGTGGAGAAGAAGCAGGTTTCGGGGCTGCTCAAGCTGCTCGACGCGCTGGAGGACAACGAGGACGTGCAGAACGTGTTCTCGAGCGCCGAGATCAGCGACGAGGACATGGAAGCGGCGATGGCCGACTAGGCGATGATCGCCCTCGGCTTCGATCCGGGCATCGCCACCACCGGCTACGGGGTGGTCGAGGGCCGGAACAACCGGCTGCGGCACATCGCCCACGGGGTGATCACCACCCCGGCGGACTGGCCGCTGGAAGACAGGTTAAACCACCTTTTCGGGGAGGCCTCGCGCCTCCTCGAATCTTTTTCGCCCGAGGCGGTGGCCGTGGAGCGGCTCTACTTCAAGCAGAACGTCACCTCCGGCATCCAGGTGGCCCAGGCGCGGGGGGTGCTCGTGCTCGCCGCCGCGCGGGCGGGCCTCCGGGTCGGCGAATTCAGCCCCACCGAGGCGAAAATGGCGGTCACCGGCTACGGCCGCGCCGACAAGCGGCAGATGCAGGAGATGATGCGGATGCTCCTCGCCCTCGACGCGCCCCCCAGGCCCGACGACGCGGCGGACGCCCTCGCCCTCGCCATCTGCCAGGTGCAGACCGGCATCGTCCAGCAGCGCCTTTCGGGGAAGTAGGCCGGGCCGCGGCGTCTTTTTTCCGCAACCCGCGGGACACCAACCCCGCCGCGGGCGGGTCAA
Organism: Candidatus Hydrogenedentales bacterium; assembly: GCA_041859375.1. Taxonomy (GTDB): domain Bacteria; phylum Hydrogenedentota; class Hydrogenedentia; order Hydrogenedentales; family CAITNO01; genus JBHEKP01. The sequence continues at coordinate 4,823 of JBHEKP010000360.1, forward strand.
AGGCATGGCAACCTTTTTTCCGGACCAGCGGAGGGCAAGTCATGCGGCCGGGTCTTTTTGTGTTCTTACTCACGGCGCTCGCCGTTGCGCTTCCCATTCATGCCGCCGAACAACCCATGCTGGTGCGCGGGGGCGCGAGCGCCCACCACATCGTGGTCGGCGCGGGGGCCAGCCCCTCGGAGCGGCAGGCGGCGAAGGACATCCAGTCCCATGTGGAGGCCTGCACCGGGGCGCGGCTGCCCGTCACGGCGGAGCCGCCACCCGGCGCGCCGATGATCGTGCTTGGCTGCGGGCCCGCGGCGAAAAGCCTCGGGGTGGACCCGGACCCCGCCGCCCTGGGCGAGCAGGGCTATGTGCTGAAGACGAGCGGGCCCCATGTGGTCATCGCGGGCACGGCGGCGGCGGGCACCCTCTACGGGGCCTATGAGTTTCTGGAGACGGCCTTCGGCGTGCGCTGGCTCGCCCCCGGCGCGACCCGGACGCCGCAGGCGCGGGACGTGCC
>JBHEKP010000169.1:0-2841 GCA_041859375.1 Candidatus Hydrogenedentales bacterium
AAGATCGGTCGGATCAGACCGATCAAGAAAAAGGAAAACACTATGAGCAACCAACAAGCAGACATCGCAGTCATCGGGCTCGCCGTCATGGGCGAGAACCTCATCCTCAACATGGCCAACCACGGCTTCACCGTGGCGGTCTACAACCGCACCACCAGCAAGGTGCAGGAATTCATCGACGGCCGCGCGCAGGGCAAGAGCATCATCGGATGCTTCTCCCCCGAGGAAATCGTGCGGAACCTCAAGCGCCCCCGCCGCATCATGATCATGGTGAAGGCCGGCGCGCCGGTGGACGCGTTGATCGACCAGTTCGCGCCGCTGCTGGAGCCGGGCGACATCCTGATCGACGGCGGCAACAGCCACTTCCCCGACACCAACCGCCGCACCAAGGCGCTGGCGGAAAAGGGCCTGCTCTACATCGGCACCGGCGTGTCCGGCGGCGAGGAGGGCGCGCTCCTCGGCCCGTCCATGATGCCCGGTGGCTCCCCGGCGGCGTGGCCCCATGTGAAGGACATCTTCCAGACCATCTGCGCCCACACGGACACGGGCGAGGCCTGCTGCGACTGGGTGGGCGAGGGCGGCGCGGGCCATTTCGTGAAAATGGTGCACAACGGCATCGAATACGGCGACATGCAGATGATCTGCGAGGCCTACCAGCTTATGGGCCAGGGCCTCGGCATGAGCAACACCGAGATGCACAAGGTCTTCACGGAATGGAACGCGGGCGAACTGGACTCCTACCTCATTGAAATCACCCGCGACATCCTCGGCTACAAGGACGAGGACGGCAACGAGGTGGTGGATCTGATTCTGGACACGGCGGGCCAGAAGGGCACCGGCAAATGGACGGCCATCGCCGCGCTGGACGAGGGCATGCCGCTGACGCTCATCGGCGAGGCCGTGTTCGCGCGCTGCCTCTCCGCCATCAAGGACGAGCGCGTCCGCGCCGCCAAGGCGCTGCCGGGCGACGTGAAACCCTTTGACGGCGACAAGCAGGCCTTCGTCAACGACCTGCGCCAGGCGCTCTACGCCTCCAAGCTGGTCAGCTACGCCCAGGGCTACCAGCTCATGCGCGCCGCGGCCGCCCACTACGGCTGGAACCTCAACTACGGCGGCATCGCGCTCATGTGGCGCGGCGGCTGCATCATCCGCTCCGTCTTCCTCGGCAAGATTAAGGAGGCCTTTGACCGCAATCCGGACCTGGAAAACCTGCTGCTCGACCCCTTCTTCGCGGATGTCGTGGGCAAGGCCCAGGCCGCGTGGCGGCGCGTGGTTGTGAAGGCCGTGGAGACGGGCATCCCCATGCCGGCCATCTGCTCGGCCCTCAACTTCTTCGACGGCTACCGCTGCGGGCGGCTCCCCGCAAACCTGCTCCAGGCGCAGCGCGACTACTTCGGCGCGCACACCTACGAGCGCGTGGACAAGCCGCGCGGCGAGTGGTTCCACACCAACTGGACCGGCCGCGGCGGCGACACGGCGGCGTCGACCTACGTGGTGTGAGCCCAACCAAGAGACCATGACAAACACATCCCCCCGCGCCTTCCAGCGCGGGGGGATGTCGTTTCACGTCCTTTTGCAGCGGAATGCCCTCATGCCAGCAGATGCCCCAGCGGCACGGCAAACAGCCTGCCGCCCAGATGCACGGTCTCCCGGCCGTTATAGGCCAGCACGGCGGCCGCGCATGCCGGGGTGCGTTCCACAAATGCGCGCAATCCCGAAAGGTCGCTTTCGCTCCAGCGCGTGGCCGCCTTCACCTCAACCGCAAACACGTTGCGGCCCGATTCAATCACAAAGTCCACCTCATGCCGCCCCTGCTCGTTCCAGTAACTGAGTTGCGCGTCAGGCAGGTGCGCCTCCAGCAGTGCGGCAAGATTCTGGGCGGTATAGGTCTCGAATAATGCACCGCGCATCAAGTCATCCCGACCGGGCTCCAAATCCTCCACACCCGCCAAATAGGCCGCCAAACCGCTGTCCGTAATGTACAACTTGGGAGACTTGACCAGGCGGGAACTGCGGTTCTTGAGGAACGGCGGTATGCGCCGCGTCAAGAACGAGGCTTCAAGGATATTCAAATAGCGGCCCGCCGTGGCCGCGCTCAGTTTGGCGTCACGCGCGAGGGAACTGATGACCAGCACCTGCCCCGTGCGCAGGGCCGCCAGTTGTGCCAGCAAACGAAAGGATATCAGATCGGTAATCTGGGACAATTGCCGCACGTCGCGCTCAACATAGGTTTGGACGTACCCGCGAAACCATTCCCCCGCCGCGCCGACCGGGCCCAGGCATGCCGGTGGGAGCCCCCCCATCAGCACTTCCTGAACAGTCACCGGTTTGGCCGCGCCTTTGGGAACGGTCTGGTTGCGCATGAAATCAATCAAGAAAGGCGGCTTGCCGACATGCCCGGAGAGCTCGCGGCGCGTCATCGGATGCAGGGTAAAATAGACGGCCCGCCCGGCGAGGGATTCCGAAACATGGCCCAGCAGGGCCAGATTGGCCGAACCGGACAACACAAACCGTCCCGGCAATCGCCTTTCATCCACGCTCCGCTTGATGGCCAAAAGCAGTTCGGGGCACCGCTGCACCTCGTCAAGCGTGACGGTGTCTTCCAGAAGCGACTCCGGATTCGTTCGGGCGGCGGCCAATACCGCAAAATCATCCAACGTGCGGTAGGACCTCGCCACCGCAATTGATTTCTCGCGCTGGAGAAGCGTGCTTTTTCCCGTTTGCCGCAGTCCGGACAGCACCACCACCGGCATTGTTTGTGTTGCCCGCGCCAGCCTTGGGGCTATTTCCCGGGACAAATAGTCTGTCATAATCAATCACATTATAGCGTCAATATGACAG
>JBHEKP010000335.1:0-5455 GCA_041859375.1 Candidatus Hydrogenedentales bacterium
AAGCACGGCGTGAACACCCTCGTGGTGCACACCGTCCCCCAAATCCTTGCCACGCTGAAACGCTACCGGGAGGAGCGGGGCGGAAAGATACAGTGGATCATCTGCCCCACCGCCCAGATTGACAAGGACGAGGCGGCCTACGCCCAGCAGATCAAGGAACTGGCTGAAATGGGCTGCAACGCGGTCTATCTTTGGGGCGTGACGGCGGACCGCCTGGTCACGGAGGGCAACATGGACGCGCTGGCCCGCGCCGTGGCGCTGGGCAAGGAATACGGGATGCCCTCCGGCGTGGGCGCCCACGACCTCAGGGTCATCGAGGCGTGCGAGCGCGTCAAACTCCCCGCCGACTTCTACATCAAGACCTTCCACCACCACAATTACCCCACCGCGCCCAAGCCCGACGAAATAACGGGCCCCCACAGCGAGGTGCCCGGCTACTGGTGCAAGAACCCCCAGGAAGTCATTGACGTGATGAAGAATGTCGAAAAGCCCTGGATCGCCTTCAAGGTCATGGCCGCCGGGGCCATCCCCCCCGAGGACGCCTTCCAGTACGTCTTCGACAACGGCGCGGACTTCTCCCTCGCGGGCATGTTCGACTTCGAGATCGAGGAGGACGTGAAAATCGCCAGGAACGTTCTGGCCCGCGTCAACCGCACCCGGCCCTGGCGCGGCTGAAACACCGGACAACACGGAAGGAAACGGCACATGAGACTATCCCCCATGCTGGCGGCGGGACTGGCGGCAATCGCGGCGGGAACCGCCGTTGCGGACGGGAAACCGGCCCCCTTCCCCTTCTTCGCCTACTGCATCGACACCCACGACAGCCGCCACCGCACCCTGCCGGAACAGGCCGCCATGCTCAAGGAACTGGGCTTTGACGGCATGGGCCACCTCTGGCTGGACAATATTCCGGAACGGCTGGAAACACTGGACGCCGCCGGGCTGAAACTTTTCCAAATCACCATCCGCGTCAACCTGGCGGCGGAAAAGGACCCCTTTGACCCGAAAATCAGGGAGGTGCTCCCCCTGCTCAAGGGACGGGACGTTCAAATCTGCCCGCTGCTGGAGGGACTGCCCGCCTCCGACGCCACCAGGGATGAAAAAGCCGTCCAGGTAATCCGGGAACTGACGGACATGGCCGGAAAGTCCGGCGCGAAAATCGTGCTCTACCCCCATGTGAACAACTGGCTGGAACGGGTGGAGGACGCCCTGCGCATCCTCCCCAAGATTGACCGGCCCAATGTGGGCGTCATGTTCAACCTCTGCCACTGGCTCGCCGTGGACAAGGAGGAAAACCTGAAACCCCTGCTCAAGGCGGCCATGCCCCATCTGTGGGCTGTCAGCATCAACGGCGCGGACGGCGCCGAAGCCATCCATGCCAAAACGGGCAACTGGCTCCAGCCCCTCGACAGCGGCACATTCAACGTCGGCGCACTTCTAACCACCCTCAAGGAACTCGGCTACAAGGGGCCCGTCGGCCTCCAGTGCTGGGGAATCGAAGGCGACGCGAAGGACCACCTCACCCGCTCCATGAACGCCTGGAAAAAACTGACCGCGGGGCTTTGACCGCGCGCCGCCGTCAGAGTTTTCCCAGCACACCCGTCAGCGCGCCCATGGCGCCGGTCATGGGCGCGGGGCCGGGATACCTCACATACTGGCTGTGGCCGTCCATGTAGAGCACGTTGCACCCGCCGGGAATGTGGTTGAAGGTGGGCACGCCTCCCCTGCCCGCGCCGAAAAGGTCGAACATGATGAATATGGAGCCCTGCGACTGCGCCGACGCGGCGGGATTGTTGACGTCGGTGATGAGGAACCGCTCGATGCCCTCGCGCAGCCGGTAGACCGTGTCCCCGCCGCCGCAGCCGAAACCCTCGTATGCGGGCACGATGTCCTGGTCGGCGACGCCCCAGTCGTCATAAAAGAAAAAGCTGATGAGCATCGCCTCAATCACCTGCGCGAACTGGACGGGCACCTTGGTGTTCATGTCCAGCTGGAAATCACCCCCGAGGGTGGACAGGTTCTCCGCCAGCAGCGGCGCGGCCCACGCCAGCGACAGGTTGTTCTCCGGCAGATCATCGCAGCGGTCAAAGGTCCAGCCCGTGTAGGCGTAGCTCGCGTCCACCAGCCAGGGCCGCTCCGAAATGCACCATTCCTCCGCCTCCTTTCCCGCGCCCTCGCCGCATCGAAGCGAGGCGACGGAGTCCGACGCGTCCGAGGGGCAGATCAGGATGGAAGGGTCCGTCAGATATTCCGGATAAACGGCGCTGACCTGCGGGCCCGCGGCGATGTCGCCCGACAGTTCCCCCGGCCTGGGCATGCTCTGCATGGGGGGGTACTTCTGGCCGCGCGACTCGCCGCTGTACATCTTGAGGATCAGCCCGAACTGCTTCAGGTTTTTCTGGCAGCTCGAACGGCGGGCCGCCTCCCGGGCGCGCGCGAGCGCGGGCAGCAAAATGGCCGCCAGAATGCCAATGATGGCGATGGCCACCAGCAGTTCTATCAGTGTGAACCCGCGCGACTTTCCACTCATTGCCGTTCCCCTCGTTTCAGGCAGGCGACTCCCCGCCGGGAACAATCAAACGCCTCACTCGCGCGGTCGGAACCCCTTCTTGTCCCGCCGCACCCGTTTAGACTACGCAAGAACCGCAAAAAAGATCAAGATTTTGCCCCGCCGCCCGGGGAACCGGAAGCGGGGTTCCGGTTCTTAATTGTCCCGGACGGCGGAGGTGTGCTATTGTTTTTATGGTGTTTTGCATCCACTGGCCCCAACAGCAGCAACCGCCCACGGCGCCCGCCGTTGCGCGTTCCGGGAATCAACTGCCATGTCCGAATCCGCCTCTTTTCAGGATTGCGCCACCGTTGACGACACCCTGCGCCTGATGCGCGCCCGCCTCAGCCACATCGTTCCCGACGTGGAAATCGCGGCCAAGGCCGAACTCGCCCACCAGATCAACCGCCTCAAACGGGAAATGAACGCGGTCATTCTGGGCCACAATTACATGGAGCCCGCCCTTTACCACACCGTTCCGGACCACACGGGCGACTCCCTCCAGTTGTCCGTGGTGGCCTCGAAAACCGCCGCCGACATCATCGTCTTCTGCGGCGTATGGTTCATGGGCGAAACGGCAAAAATCCTCAACCCCGGCAAAACCGTGCTGGTCCCATCGGATCATGCCGGTTGCTCCCTCGCGGAGGGCATCACGGCGGAGGACGTGCTGCGCCTGCGGGAGCGCTTCCCCGGCGCGCCGGTGGTGTCCTATGTGAACACCTACGCCGCGGTCAAGGCCGAGTCGGACTACTGCTGCACCTCGGGCAACGCCGACAAGGTGCTGGAACACCTCATGGCGCAGGGGCACAAGCGCGTGATTTTCCTGCCCGACCAATACCTGGCTCGCAACACCGCGTCGCAGCTGGGCGTGGCCTATTTCGCCGCCAGCGGCAGCGACGCGGAGTACGGCTTCCTTCCGGAGGACGAGCCCGTGGTCATCGGCTGGTCCGCCAAATGCGAGGTCCACGAGCTGTTCACCGTGGATGATGTGGCCAACATCCGCCGCCAGTATCCGGGCGTGGTCATCCTCGCCCATCCGGAGTGCAGCCCCGAGGTGGTTGCCGCCGTGGACGTGTCGGGCAGCACCAAGGCGATGGTGGACTATGTGCGCGACGTGGACGCCCCCCGCTACGCCCTGCTCACGGAATGCGCCATGGGCGACAACCTCGCCGCGGAGTTCCCCCACCGCGAAATGGTGCGCGCGTGCAGCCTGCGCTGCAAGCACATGAACACCATCACCCTGGAGGACACCCTGGCGGCGCTGCAAAAGTTGCAGCACCAGGTGCACCTTGGCGATGATCTCATTGCGCGGGCGCGCACGCCCATCGACCGGATGATTTCCATCCGCTGACGGGGCGCGCCGCGGACAGGAGGACACCCCGTGATAACCGCCTTCGTTCTGGCCAAGGTCCGGCACGACTCCATCAATGAAACCGCCGAGGCGCTGCTTGCCGTGGACGGCGTGACGGAGGTCTACAGCACCGCCGGTGCGTGGGACCTGGTCATCGTGGTCCGCGTCCGGGAAAACGAGCAGCTTGCCGACGTGGTCACGGGTAGCCTGCTTAAAACCGGCGGGCTTCTCGAAACCACCACCCTCATCGGTTTCCGCGCCTTCAGCCGGCACGATCTGGACCGCCTGTTCACCATCGGATTTGAGGAGGATCTGCCGTGAAATATTTCAAGACCGCCCAGTTCGTCCCGGGCAAGGGCGAGGCATGGACCCATTATGAGTGCGACGACACCCCGAAGGTGCTGCGCCAGCTCACCCACATCCCGGAAACCGGCGAAATCAGCCGCGTGCCCGATCCCATTGTGACCCGCCTGTACCGGCCCGAACTGCTGCAGGACGGATCGGCGGAGGAATTCCTGGGACTCTGGGGCGGGAACTGACGGGCATGGCACAACGGATAGTCTCCCCCTACGATCCCGACGGCGTTTCCTGGCTCCGGGGAAACCTGCACACCCACACCACCAACAGCGACGGGAACATCACCCCGCAGCAGGCCGTGGACGAGTACGCCGCGCTGGGCTACGACTTCCTGATGATCAGCGACCATGATCGAATCACCAGGCTCGACACCCTGGAGCCGCGCGGACTGGCCCTTGTCCAGGGCAACGAAATCACCAGCGGCGGCCCCCACCTGCTGCACGTGGACGCGGACCGGGTGATCAGCCCCTATGCGGACCGGCAGCGCGTGCTTGACGAGATCAACGCCGGAAACGGCTTTGCAATCATGAACCATCCCAACTGGGAGAGCCATTTCAACCACTGCGACCAGTCGGTGCTGGAGGCCCTCCGGGGGTATGCGGGCATTGAAATCTTCAACGGGGTGACTTTGCGCGCCGAAGGCTGCCCCCTTGCCACCGACCGATGGGACATGCTCCTCAGCCGGGGCCGGCGCGTGTGGGGTTTTGCCAACGACGACAACCACGCCGACTGCGACCGGGGCGTCGCCTGGAACATGGTCCAGTGCGCCTCGCGCGCCGCAGCCGACATTCTGGAGGCGCTTCGGTGCGGGGTGTTCTACGCCAGCACCGGCGTGGCAATCGAACGGATAGCCGCCTCGGACGGCCGCATCCGGGTCACCGCCGCAAACTGCCAGTGCTTCGATGTGATTGCGGACGACGGCAGGATGCTTGCCCGAATCAACGGGCCTGAACTCGATTTCGCCGTTCCCGACGACAAATCACTCACCTACCTGCGCGTGGAATGCCACGGACACGACGCAGCCCAGGCATGGACCCAGCCCTTCTTTCTGGAGTGAGCCTATTGCGCGGCGGCGGGCGCCTCTGCCAGCGCCTGCTCAAGTTCCGCGCGCAGTTCCGACTCCAAGTCCGGACTCAAGCCCCGGTGGACGTTCTTTATCAGCCCGTCCCTGCCGACGACATACATCAGCGGAATCGAGT
>JBHEKP010000362.1:0-3406 GCA_041859375.1 Candidatus Hydrogenedentales bacterium
CGCCGCCGACAATTCCATCCTCCACTTCACGGACTTCATCCAAAAAACAGCCGCATCGGACTGGCAGCGCCACGAAACGCTGGTGGACGTGCTGCCCGGCGCGGCGCGCGTCGAATTCAGCGCGGGCTTCTACCGCGCCTCAGGCACCCTTTGGCTGGACGACGCCACCTGCGGCGTCATGCCCCGCGAGATCCGCATCAACGCCCACTACGGCAAACCCGTGGACGGGCTCGTCGTGGAGCCGGACCAGTTGATGCTCTTCAGTCCGGATCAGAAGTTTGAGCACAAGTATTACTTATATGGTCCGGATAAAACAGTATATAAAGGCTATGAGGCCACCGCACAACTGAATGGCACGGCCCGTTGGATACGATTGGAACATCCAGGAAATTACTTTGCTGAAACCGTATTGGGCGCGCTTGTCGTCCATTGGGACGGTTCTTTTCCCAATTCGGTGTGGGCGCTTTTTGGAGTTGAAAACGCGGACATCTTCTCCGGGGAGGCGGGGATGGAAATGCTCCGTGACGCCCTGGAAAAAATGCGCTCGGGTGTTTTCGATCTGTACTTTGCGCTAAACACATACGTCAAGAAACCCGCCCCCCAGAAAAAGGGAACTCCAATGCCAACAGGGGGATTCACCTTTCCTATTTCTTGGGATAGTGGTTCTCCATGCGAAGGTATCGCCACTGCAAAAGCGGTGATAAAAAACACTGCAAAAGTTCCCCGGACGGTTAGTATCAATGGATTGACGCTGTTATTGCAGCCAGACGAGAAGCGCCTTTATGAATGGAGCGATGATGATTGTTTTTCCTTTAGATTGGGTCAGTACTTTTTATGGGAAAAAAGCATGGATATCGGTCCACTGATAGACGATCCCCGCCTCCCCCTGCCCACCATCCGCACCGACGGAGACCGGTATCTACTGACCAGGCAAATAGGGTGGGATCTAGTGTTCGATCAGGAGTTGGATTGTTGTCTTTTCGGGACGGATACCTACGGTAACATGTTCTCCAGCCCGAATCAGTCGCCATACACATGGGCGGATGAGCTCAGTCTTATGCGGTTGTACGATCTCGATCTTTTTGAAAACCTGCAGTTCATCCCCGAGAACTACACCTACACGCCGGAACAGTGGAGTCAGATTGACACACTGATCCGGCTTGCCCAGCACTACGACCTTATCTACATGGCGGGACTGCTCATCGGGCAGGACGTGGCGGTTTCGGATGAGGAACTGGAAAAGCAGGCGGCGATGTGCGCTGAATTTGCGCGCCGCTACAGGGATGTTCCGGGCTTGATTTACTACCTCAACGGCGATTTCCAGTTGAAGCTGAAGGATCTGCCCGATTTGCGGAGGGACTGGAACGCGCTCCTGCGGGCGCGCCACGGAACCGACGCCGCGGCGCGGGAGGTTTGGAAGGGCGTTGCACCCGCGGACGGCGAGGAGATTCCCGTGACTGAGCATGCCGCGCAAGGCTGGTACGACCCGAAGGCGCGGGACGTGGCCGAGTTCAAGGCCGCCCTGATCCGCCGCTGGGTGGGACGCCTCTGCGATGCCATCCGCGCGGAGGATCCCGGCCAGCCCGTCACCGCCGAGTATTACCAGCGCACCTACAACGGCATTGACCTGCGCCTGACCATGGAGGACATGGACGCGGCCAACATCGGCTACTTCGATCTGCCGAAACGGGATCTGTTCAAGCTGGCGGCCACCGTCAAGTGGAACGACATGCGGCTGGTGGACCGAATGATCAACATCGGCGAGTTCGGCGTGAAGACCCACGACGCCTGGACGCCGGAACGGGGGGGATTCGGATACCACATCCGGCGCACGCCGGAGGAGTACGAGCAGCTTGTGTGGTGGATGGTCCACACCGCCATGGCCATGGGCGTCAGCAAGATTCAGAACTGGTGCTGGAGTGACGACCCGGACCGCATCTTTCCCTGGGGTCTTTGTTACAACAACCCGCTCCGGCCCAAGCCCGTGCTGGAACTGCTGTGCAACCTGCGTGCTGCGGCGGATCACATGCCCATCGAGCACCATCCGGCGGAAACGGTGTTCATCATGCCCGACGCATGGCGCACCGGCGCGCCGGAGGACTTCGCCCACAGCACGCTCATAAACGCGCTGGAATGCCTGCTCGCCGCGCAGATCCCCTTTGACACGGCCAATGAGGCGCACCTGCCGCTGCTCCTGCAAAAACCGCCCAAATGGGCGGTCATGCCCATGGCCTACGCCCTTTCGGATAAGTCCGTTGAAAGGCTGGCGGCGCTGGCGGAGGCGGGCACGGTGTTGTGCCTTTCAGGCGATCCCTCCATCGGTCCGGACGGCGCGCGCATCCCCGAACGGCTTGCCCGCCTCTGCGGCGTGAAATATGAGGGGGAGGCCGCCCATCCCACGGGGCCGCCCGTGCCGGTGGTGACGCCGGTGGATGCGGTGCCGGTGGAAAACCCCTGCGGCGTGCCGCTGTACCGCCGCGCACTGGGAAAGGGCGCGGTGCTCTGGACCCCGGAGCCGTGGGAAACATTCCAGGGCGCGGACCTTTTTGTGGACGCGCCGGAGATTACCGCCGACCCGGCGCGCAACCTCCTGCTTTTCCTGGCCGGACAGGCCGGAATCACCCCCCCCGCCAAACTCAACGCCGAAGGCGGCTTATGGCGCGTGATGGTCACCCCGGCCGGAGGAAAACGGCTGATCACCGTGTTCCCGCGCTCGGAAATCATCTCCCCGGCAAAGGTGACCGTGGAGGGGAAGGACTTCACCCTCGGCATGGAATTCCGCAAGACCTGGCCCGCCATGGTGCTGCTGGACAAGGAGGGGAAGGTGGAAATGGCCACCGGCACCGGACCGTTGTCATTGAACGGAAAACCCGTGGCGGAGGGGCCGGGCGCGTGGATGGTGATCAACTGGTGGGAAGATCACATCATCGCCGCCGCCACCGAATCCGGCACGGTGCTCGTCGGAGGCGAACGAAAAGCAGAAATAAAGCGTCCTCACGCAAGGACGCACACGGATTAAGCAGGCGGTTTCCCCTGCTTAATCCCTTTCCGCCTGTTTTTCCAGGAGAAGACAGGCCTTGCGCGTGTTTTCCTCAATCTGCATGAACACCCGGATTGCCTCCCCGAAGGCAAGCGCAAAAAGACCGCCAAAGAACAGCCACAGGCACAAGAACGCGAAGCCCCCGCTCCTGTCCGCCTGAATGAGCATGCCCCCAATCCAGAACAGCACGCCAAGCACCGCGGCCACGGCGCCGCAGATCTCGTAGACAACCGACAGCGCGCCCAGAAAAGGAAAGCGTTTTTTCATCGTTCATCCTCCCATCGTTGAATGTCCGCGCCCTTGGTGTGTGTTAACACTATGCCAATCCCCCCGAAAAAATCAACCCTGTCCATCCCGGCTGGAATG
>JBHEKP010000061.1:0-3220 GCA_041859375.1 Candidatus Hydrogenedentales bacterium
CCCCGGCTCCCCCCGCCAGGCCTCCCTCGGCGCCCTCCTCGAGGAGACCCAGCGCCTCAAGGCCATCATCAAAAAACTCCTCCTCCTCTCCCTCGCCGACTCCGGCGGCCTCCGCCTCAACCCCGAACCCGTCGACCTCTCAGAACTGGCCGAAGCAGCCTGCGATGACGCCGAAGTCCTCGCCCCCGCACTCGCCGTCCTGCGCGGCATCGAACCCGGCCTCAGCGTCGCCGCCGACGGCGATCTGCTCCGCCAGGTCGTGCAAAACCTCGCCTCCAACGCCATCAAATACAACCAGCCCGGCGGGCACATCCGCGTCACCCTCCGCCGCGCCCCCGGCGGCGGCGCGCGCCTCACCGTCGAAAACACCGGCCCCGGCATCCCCCCGGAAGACCGCGAAAAAGTCTTCCAGCGCTTCTACCGCGCCGACAAGGCCCGCAACCGAAACGTCGACGGCGCCGGACTCGGCCTCAGCCTCGCCCGCGAAATCATGCGCGCCCACGGCGGCACCCTCACCCTCGACGACTCCCCACCCGGCCTCACCGCCTTCACCCTCACCCTCCCCGGCCCGCAGGAAACGGCAAAATGAGGGAAAGTCCAGAAACGCGGCGAGATGACCAGACAAACTGGATCGAAATGCATATGAATCAAAAATTGCCATGTCAATTCATCCACGCCGTCCGATGGCGGGCGCAATGAACCAGGAAATGTTGATTAACGGCCTTGTCTCCGCCAGACCTGCCGTTTATCCATGTGTTACCATGGGCAACATTGTGGCGATTGGACTGGATTGGCATGCCGTCATGGGAAAATGCGATGAACCTTGAGGGACAGTTCGTTGACAGAAAATCCATTCGTGTTTTGGCAGGGGCGGAAGGCGGCTTCTCGGAGCTTGCCAAGGATTGCGTGGCCTTCGCCAATGCGAAGGGAGGCTGTCTGCTCATCGGAATTGAGGACGGGGCGCTGCTGCCGCCCCCAACCCAGCGGGTTGACGATGCGCAGGTGGAAGCTCCCCAAAAACGAATTCCACAACTTACCGTAAATGTCGGGGTGGTTGTCCGTAAACTTACCGCTGAAAACGGGGGGGAATACATCGAACTGGAGGTGTTTCCGAGCAGGAACAGCATCGCGGGGACCTCCGACGGGCGGTATTTCATCCGTGTTTCTGATGAAAGCCGCCCTCTGATGCCGGACGAATTGGGCCGTCTCATGGGCGACAAAACCGCCTATGTCTGGGAAAGCCACGCGCCCAAAAGGGTCCCGGCGCGGCATGCGGATGAAACCAAGAAGCACACCTTCCTCGAAATGATACGCGACTCTGAGCGGGTGACTCCTTTTGTCAAGGACAAGACAGACCAGGAGATTCTGGAACACTATCTGTTCGTGCATGATCAGTTCCTCACCAACCTCGGCACCCTCTGGATTGGGCGGAGGGAAGATCGGGCCGTCCTGCGCTATGCGCCCGTAATCCAGTGCATCAAGTACGATGAGGCGGATCGCAAGATCAACAAGTGGCTTTGGGATGACTTCGATCTTAACCCCCTGGAGATGATTGAGGCGGTCTGGAAAGAAATCCCCGACTGGCGCGAGAGCCAGGAGATCCCCGACGGACTGTTCCGGACAACAGTCCCCCAGTATGACGAGGTGGTCGTGAGGGAAGTGCTGGCCAACGCGCTGGTTCACCGCCCCTACACGCAGGGCGGCGATATCTTTCTGAACCTTTACACCGACCGCCTTGAAATCCACAACCCCGGCCTGCTGCCGCTCGGCGTCACCCCGCAGAACATCCTTCACACCACGGTCAAGCGAAACGAGCATCTGGCGCGTGTCTTTTATGACCTGCGCATGATGGAGCGCGAGGGCAGCGGCTACGACCGCATGTATGAGGTGCTCCTCAGCGCGGGCAAACCCCTGCCTGAAGTCCAGGAGGGGAATGACCGTGTGACCGTAACCGTACGTAAACGCATCGCCAATCCCGCCATCCTGGATTTCATCGCCAAAGCCGACCAGACCTTCCAAATGTCGCGAAAGGAGAAGATCACTCTGGGGCTGCTGGCACAGCATGAGGCCCTCACAGCCATTGCTCTCTGCCATTTACTTGACCTCAGAAAGACAGAGGACATACGGCATTGGCTGGGAAATCTGCCCAAGTGGGAGTTGGTCAGCACCCGGGGCCGCGCCAAAGGTACCGAATACTGTGTGCACCCCGAACTTCTGCGGAAATTAGATTTCAGAGGGGCCACCACGCTCCGGGGCATAGAGTCGCACCGGTTGCGCGAACTGATTCTCCGGGATCTCGAAATCTACCGGGAGGCAAGTATTAGTGACATTCACCAACGGATAGGCCATGAAATTCCGATAAGAAAGATAAAATATTTGTTGACAAAACTTTATGATGAAGGCGCGATTGGCCGGACCGGGTCAAAAAGAGGGGTGCGGTACTTATGGACAAAATCGGCTTGATAAAAATCATTTTGTACATAACTTTTGTACAATACAACGCAGAAAAAATTATAAGCCGCTCAAAAATAAAGACTTAAATTGGAAAAAAGTCGCTCCAAATCCTCCATAAGTTTTGGAATAACGGCTGATAAAACGTCGATTTTGCCAGAAAAAATCAAACAATTCGGCCTCAGCCTCGCCCGCGAAATCATGCGCGCCCACGGCGGCACCCTCACCCTCCCCGGCCCGCAGCACACCCCATAGCCCGCCGCGCCCTTCACGGTCCGTGCGTTAACCCGGGGCGGACCCTATTCTGGTAAGATGGAGCCACGGGATAATATGGAGCGTTGGTGTGGGAAGAATGTCTGTCACAAGGGCGAGGCTGTGGTGTTGCGGTGCGGCGTTCGCCGTGCTGTCGGCGCTTTTTCTTTGGTGGTTCCATGAAGCGCCGTCAAGGCCAGCAGAGGCTCCAAGCAGCCTTTCCCCACCCATCCGGCACACCGCCGCCGCAGAGATCAACACGACGCCCCCGCCATCGGTGAAACCAGAGTCCGTTCCGCCGTCCCCAATTTCGTTGGAACCCTTTCCCCTCCCGAAACTGGGTTCGGCAAAATCCAAGACCCTTGCCGAAACACGCCGGGATCTGGAATCAGCCAGCGAAAACAAGGACGCCGTGGCGCTTGTTGCGGAGCTTGGCGTTTCAAGTTTATCAGAAGGGTTTATGCCCAGCCTGCGAAAGATACTCATCCAGGGGCATACCGGGGTGCTGATTGGGGAA
>JBHEKP010000321.1:0-4455 GCA_041859375.1 Candidatus Hydrogenedentales bacterium
CAGGTGCCCGAGGGGCTTTATGATGTCGAGTCGCTGAACCCGAACAGCCTCTTTCACCTTGCCCTGCGGGTGGGATATCCAAATGCGCATGACCGCGCGCGGGGCGCGGAGGACGGGCGGGAGGCGCTCGGGTCGGACATCATGATCCACGGGAAGAAGGCCTCGATTGGGTGCCTGGCCATGGGCGACGAGGCTGCGGAGGATTTGTTCGTTCTTGCCGCGGAAACCGGCATCGGGAAGGTGTCCGTCATCCTCAGCCCGGTGGATTTCCGCGTCCGCGACCTGCCAGAGGACATGCCGTCCACACCTGAATGGACGGGGGAGTTATACCGGGCCGTCAGGGAGGAACTTGGCCGGCTGCGGTAGAACGCCCACGGCATGTACCGCCTGACCGGGGTGGCCCACAGGAGAGGGAGCATGGGAAAAAGCGTTGAAGAGCGGATTCGCCGCCACATCGAAAACTTTGCGAACCCGGACCTGCATGTCTCCAGCATGGCGGAGAGGTATATGCTGCGCCATTACGGAGTGCGCGCGATTGATCAACTAATCAAGGCCTGTGATCATACTAATCCGATGACGAGGCTGAGGGCAGCTTGGGTACTTGGATACACAAAAGATCCAAGGGCTTATGGACCGATTCTTCGCCTGACGGATGATCCAAATGAGCGGGTACGGTATGACGCCACAGTCGCACTCGGCATACTGGGGGACAAGCGAGGACTACAACACCTGCTTAGGATGTACTGGGAGGACGATGACACCCGGCCTGCCTGGCTTGCCTTTCAGAAATGCGGACCACCAGCCCTGCCCGTGCTGAAACGACTTCTCCGCAACCGCGATTCTTCCGTGCGAGTAAACGCATTAAACATTTTGGGCGATATCGCCTTGAACTTCTGCGATCCCGAATGCCTGGAACTGTTGAAAAAGCAGCTCAACGATCCGGACCCTGAAATCCGCGCCGACACTGAATTCTGGCTTGGGAAAATCGCAGAAAAGTAGGGGCTCTCGTCACCCCTGTCCCCATTTTTCCGTGTTTTCAGTGTGATCCGTGGTGGATCCCCCCCTTTCCGGGGTTATTTTTCCACCCCCGGAAAGTCCTGTTTGAACCGCTCCAGCGCCGCGTCCGCATTACCGGGCATGAGGTAGAAGCCTCCCTCCACGGTGGCGCTTTCCCCCGGCTTCAGATCGCCAAAGAGCGGAAAGAGGTGGAAGCAGGCGCGGTCGTCGCCGCCGTTGCAGGAGGCCCATTCCGCCGCCTCAAAGCCCAACGCGGCGGTGAACTTCCCGTCGGCGCTTTCCACCGCTATCAGGGGGAAGTCAAAGGTTTCCGCGCCGTTCCGCCACCAGCCCCAGATCACGGGCGGCTGTCCCGCGCGGGTGAAGGACAGGTGGATTTCCTCTTTGCCTTTTTGCGTGCCGCCCACGGTGAATTTTCGGCCCTGCGACCACAGGAAGGTCCGGTCATAGAACCCCATGTAGTTGCCGGTTTTTTCGGGTTCATGGACCGCGCTTTCCACCAGGCCCGGGAAAAAGGCGGGGGCCTCCGTGGTGGGGATGCAGGTGTGCAGAATCACCCTTTTCAACAGAACCTGCGAGGTGTTGGTCAGGGTGTAGCGCAGTTTCAGCCCGTCTCCCTGCGGTGTGCCCGCGAAGTCCACCCGGATCCCCTCGGCATAGGTCCACGAATAGGAAAAGACGCCGTCCTTCACGGTCCAGTGTGGCCCGTCCGCGTTGGGGTCGTCCGAAAGTTTCACCTGAAACAGCGGCGTGGACTGGTCCTTTTCCCCGTAGACCACCGCCTCGCAGCTCAGATAGGCCAGGATGTTCCCCGGCAGCAGCGGGTTGGACACGTTCAGCCCGCCCGCAGTGCTGTCCTTGCGCATGGTCACATTCAACGCGTTGTCCCCGTGCGCCGCGGCGGCCGCAAGACACATTGCAAGGACTGTAAGATTCATGCCGCCCATCACGATCCTCCTCTCCCGTCCCTCAGTCCCGCAGCCACTGCACAAATTCCAGCACATTATTGTCGGGATCGGCCAGGTACAGCCAGCGCACCTTTCCGGGGATCTCAAGGGGGCCCTTGAGCAGGGCCAGCCCGTTTTCCGCCAGGGTGCCCATCAGCGCGTCCAAATCGGCCACCCCCAGCGCCACATGGGGGCACCAGGGCGGCGCGGGGGCGGGCTGGGTGAAGGGCAGGGGCTGGTTGCCGTCGTCCAGCAACTGGAGCAGTTCCAGGTTGCCTCCCTCCAGCTCCAGAAAGGCGAAGGCCTCATGGTGCTCCGGATCCACCTCGCTGAACATCAGGGACAACCCGATTTTGTCGCGGTAGAAGGTTATCGCCCGGTCAAGGTCGGCCACCCGCAGGGCCACATGATCCAGCCTGTGCATTCCGTCGCCGCTCCCTTCAGTTCTTCTTTTCCGCGGGGCATTCCCCGGCCCGGCAGCCGTCCGCGAGGAGTTCCTCCGCGCCGGGGGGGATTCTGCCGAGGGCCTTGTCCAGCGACGCAATGGCCACCGCATAGTCCCGCAGCGCCTGCACCAGCGAGGTCTGCGCGAGGGTGAGGGCCAGTTCCGCGTCGAGGGTGTCCGCCTGGATGCCCGCGCCCTGCTGGAAGCGCAGTTCCGCCAGGCTCCGGCCCTCCTCGCCGAGAACACGCGCGGCCTCCTCCTTGCGGATGCGGGCGACGGCCTCCACCGCGCGGGTGTGGGCCTGGCGCACGTCCAGTTCCACCAGCCGCGCGAGGTTGGTCCGCTCCAGTTCGAGGGTCCGGGCCTGCGCGCGCGCCTCCGCCTCCTCGGCGCGGATGCGCCCGCCCGCGTATATGGGCAGTTCCGCGCCCAGGGTGAAGGTCCACCCGTCGGGCATGAGCTGGCCGCCGCCCGCCGTCTGGTTGTATTTTGCCTGCGCCGCCGCGCGGGGGAGCCGCTGCCCGGATTTGACCTCGATGTTTTTTCCCGCCGCGGCGGCCGCCTCGTCCAGGGCCGCCATCTCGGGGCGCTGTTTCAGCGCCTCCGCGATCAGATCGTCCACCGGCGTGTCCAGCGGCGTCCAGCCCATGCCCCCCGCAAGCCGGAAGGGCTCGTCTCCGGGCAGCGCCAGCAGGTAGCGCATGCGCAGCATGGCCAGCTGCTCCGCCGCCAGCGCGGCCTCCAGGTCGCTCTCCCGCGCGCGCAGTTCCGTTTCGGCGCGGAGCACCTCAAACTTGCTTGCCATGCCCTGGTCCATCTTTGTGCGCGCGTCGGCGAGGTGCCTTCCAAAGGCGGCGATGCTGTCGCGGGCCACGTCAACCATGCCCCGCGCGGCCAGGGCGTCCCAGTAGGCGGAGCGCGCCTCGTGGGCGAGGGCCATGAGCTCCACCCGGCGCTTCCATTCCTCGGATTTCTCCAGGTGCGCCGCCGCCGCCACCGCCGCGCGAATCTGGCCGCCCGCGTAGAGCACCTGCTCCACGCCCAGCGTGGCGGTGTAGGTGCTTTTCTCCGGCTGGATGTCGCCGAAGTTGAGCAGCCTTTGGGCGATTTCGCCGCCGTACACATCGGTTTCCAGGCCGGTGACGTGGTTCCACGCGGCCCCCGCCTTCACCTGGGGAAGGGCTGCCGAGCGGGCGACGCCGGCCTGGGCGCGGCGCTCGTTGACCTTTTCGTCCGTAATCAGGGCGCGTGGATGGTTGCGCAGGGTGAGGTTGACGCAGTCTTTGGCGTCCAGCACGCGCGCCTCCGCCCCATCCCCCGGCGAAACGGTGTCCGAGACGGACACCTCCGTGCTGTTCACCCCCTCGAGCACCGCCGCCACGCCCTTGAGGCGCGCGTCAAGTTCGGAAGCCGCGGGCGCGGCCTCCTCCGCTTCCACAAAAGCGCAAAGCATTACCGTCGCAAGCAGAAAGAAGACCGTGCGTTTCATCGGAATAATCTGGGGCATGGGACAAAACCTCATGTTGATGGTTGCCCCATGATACGCGCCGCCGGTTCCGGCTGCAAAATCCGCGCCGGTCACCCCAGCCGCGCGGTGATCCGGTTGACCCCGAAAAAGCGCCGCAGCCCGCCGCCGGTGGTGGTTTCCACGCGCACCTGCGTGGCAATCAGGGCGCGGCCGCCCCCGCCAAGCAGCACCTCCTGCTCGAAAGAGATCAGCCTGTCGGGCTCCGGATTTTGGAGAATGGCCCCGATCACCTCCCGCACCCGGTTGGGCCTGTCCTGCGGCAGGAACCGCCGCCACACCTCCTCCGGGGACATGCGGTAGCCGCCCTCCCTTTCGGCGGTGGTCTCAAACTGCCCGTAAAAGCGGTCGGAAAAGACAAACTGGTTCGTGTCCGGCTCGAACTCCCATTCGGCCAGGCTGGCGAGATTGAGCGTTTCGGCCAGGCGCGACTCGTGCAGGCGCAGTTCATGCTCGCGCTCCATGAGGTCGCGCACCTTCCCGTCCAGCTCCCGGGTGCGCTCAGCCACGCGCAGGCCAAG
>JBHEKP010000300.1:0-12357 GCA_041859375.1 Candidatus Hydrogenedentales bacterium
CATGAAGTGCGCCAGGAAAGCGTCCGGACAAGAAGCCTCGACCACCTTCCCCTGCGGCAATACGTCATTGACCGCATCTTTGGCGGCTATTCGCCCGAGGAGGTGTCGGGAAGGCTTTGGCTGGATTATCCCGTCCACCCCCGGATGCGCGTCTCCCATGAAACCATTTACAGAACCATCTACAAAGACGAGAAACTGGGCAAAATACTCATCCCGCTGCTGCGCCGGCACCAGACCCGCCGGCGAAAACGCGGGGAAAGGCGCCCCGCCCGCCCCCTCATTCCGAACCGGGTCGGCATCGACTCCAGACCTGCCCAGGTGGGCGCGCTTGAGCGATACGGCGACTGGGAGGGGGATACCGTGCTGGGCAGGAACCAGGACGGGGCCATCCTCACCCTCGTCGAACGCAAATCCCTGTTGCTCCTCGCCGCGCCCCTGGCATCCAAGAACGCCCAAGACACCGCCAGGGCCGCCATCGCCGCACTCGCGCCCATGCCGCCGGAATGGCTCAGAACAATCACATTCGACAACGGTTCGGAGTTTGCAGCCCACCAAAGGATTACAGAAGCCATCGGGGTGGACATCTACTTCGCACACCCCTACTCGTCCTGGGAACGCGCGCGAAACGAGAACACCAACGGTTTGCTCCGACAGTATTATCCCAAGAAAACAAGCTTTGCCAACATGGACCCAGACATCCTGCAAAGAGTAGTGCACGAACTCAACAACAGACCAAGGAAAATTCTCGGATTCCGAACTCCCCTCGAAGTCTTCCTGGAACAGACCGTTGCACTTGATGTTTGAATTCGCGCTGCGGCATGGGATACACTTCCGCAGTTGCGAAACGGGAGTTGTTTGATTGGACAGGCTGACACGGACATGCTTCAGGATGCTGCTTGCCACCGCGCTTTTGGTGCTGCTTGCCCCCTGCATGCAGGACGACGGGCATGCGAACCGTTGCGGTGGCGTGGTGGAAAGCCTGTCCGGTTGTGTCTTTCCCCCGTCCGCCCGTCCCTCCTGCCTGGGCCACAGCCATGCTGAAGACGGCGTGGAAACCCGCTGCCATGGCCACAGCCACAATCACGAGACAACGCACCACCATCCGCGTGTGAGCGCGCTGCCCGGCGTCCAGAAAACGGACAAATCGTGTTTCCAGTCCGCGCCTGCGGTGCCCGCCGCATTGGCGCAGGTTTTGCCCCCTTCGTTGTGCGGCATCCGCCCCTCCGGGGCTTGCGCCGTTGCGCGCCTTTCCGCCGCCCCCCTGGTGTCCCTCCCTCTTTTGGCCTGAGAACCGTCCCTCCGGCGTCGGCCCGTGCGCCGTGCCTGGAGCAATCCGGTTTTCAACACGCCTGAAAGAGGAGAATCTCCATGTCGTTTCATGGACCATTGGCTGATCATGCGCCCTCTGCGCGCTTCGGCCCCACGTTTAATTTGCCGGTGAAACCGCAATACGGGACGGGAAAAAGGCGAATTCCGCTTTTGCTGGCTCTTGTGCTGGCGGTGTCCGGCTGCGCAACGGTTTCTTCAAACACGCAACCGTTGGACACCCCTCCGGAGCCACCCCCGCTGACCTCCGCCGAAATCATGACACGCGTTTTTCCGGGTGAAGGCGCGCCTCCAGCCGCGAAGGCCCCAGATGGTGCGGCACTCACGCTGGCGCAGGTGCGGCAGATCGCGCTGGAGAAAAACCCGAGCTTTGCGGAGTACGCCGCCCGGCGTGCGGCGGCGAACGCCGCGGTCTTACAGGCGATTGCCTATCCTAATCCGGACCTGGAGATAGGTCTGGACTTGTTTCCCAGTCTGTTTCTGCCCATCGAGCCGCCCGTAAAACGGCAGACCCGCCGGGCCGCAGCCGAGGCCGCCAAGCCCGTCGTGGACCTGACCGAAGACCAGTTCCGCACGGTGCTTGCGGCCGACGTGGGAAAGGCCTTCTGCACGGTGCTCTACGCAGAACACGCCGCAGCACTGTCCAAGGAGGCGCTAAACACCGAGCAGCAGATTGAGCAGGTGGTGGGCCGCCGTGTGGACGCCGGCGAGGCGCCAGAGATTGACCTTATCCGGGCGCAGGTGGAGACACTGAAAGCATCGCGGATGGTGCAGGCGCAGCAGCGCCAAGACGCCACGGCGCGGGTCATTCTCAACACACTGTGCGGCCGCGCGCTGCCGTCCGGTTTCGCGCTGGTTGACAACCTCGACCAGGCGCTGGCCGGGGCAGACCCAGAGCAGGCCCGCGAAGTCGCTCTGGCCCAGCATCCGACACTGCGACGCCTGGATGCCATCCTGAAACAGAAAGAGCTTGCCATCCAGCGAGAGCAGAAAGCCTGGCAGCCGAATCTGCGTGTGGGTGTGCCGCTGGGTGTGGAACTGCCTCTGGGCAACCGCAACCAGGGCGGCATCGCCGCGGCGCAGGCTGAGTTGCAGGAGGCGCAGGCCGAACAGGCCCGCATCCGGCAGGAAGTGGAGCGTGATGTGGAGACGGGCGTGCAGGCCTACGAGGGCGCGCGCGAGCAGCGGGCGGCCTTCGAAAGCGGCCTGCGCGCCGCGGCGGCCGAATCGCTGCGCATTGAAACGACCATGTACGAGGAGGGGGAGGTGGACCTTCTGCAACTGCTGGACGTGCGCCGCACGGCCCGGCAGACCGAATCTGAGTATCTTCAGGCACTTTATGACGCCCAAATCGCCCGTATCGAACTCGAACGGGCCATCGGCGTCGGAGGAATAGCGAAATGAAAAGAATCAACGCCGTAAGAATAGTCACAGCGCTGGCCGCACTGATCGCTGTGACGGCCCTGGGCATTATGGTTCTGGCTGCCGTGCAGGACCGGCGCGTCAACGCCGAGACAGAGACCGCAACGCCGCCAGCCGCGGCGCATGGCGCGGATGACGGCCACGGCCATGCGGCTGAAGGCGGGGAAGCCGCGGCGGAGGCCGCAACGCCGACTGCGGGGCATGGCGCGGATGACGGACACGGTCATGGAGTGGAAGGCGCGGCGGAAGCACATGCCGACGAGGCGACGCTAACGCCGGAGGCGATTGCGCAAAGCGGTATCCGCGTGGAGCCCGCGCGCAGAATGGCGCTGGGCGACGAACTCGTGGCGCCGGGCCGGGTCTCCTACAATCTGGAGCAGATGGCCCACGTGGGCACGCCGGTGCAGGGGCGCGTGGCCGAGGTCAAAGTGAAACTCGGCGACGCCGTCGCCAAGGGCGACGTGCTGCTCGTCATTGACAGCCCCGCCCTGGGCGAGGCGCAGAGCGATTTTCTGCAGAAGCGCACCCAGGTGGAAGTGGCGACGTCGGCGGTGGAGGTGGCGCAGAAGGCCGCGGAGCGCGCCAAGAAACTGCTGGAGGGCAAGGGTATCGCGCTGGGCGAATACCAGCGGCGCGAGGGTGAATACAAATCCGCGCTGGGCGCCCAGAAATCGGCGAAGTCGGCGCTGACCGCCGCCGAAAACACGATGCGCCTTTACGGCGTGTTGGACGACGAGGTCAGGCAGTTGATCGCCTCGGGCGAGGTGAACCCGCGCTACGCCGTGCGCGCACCCATGGACGGGCAGGTGGTCCAGCGCGAGGTGACCCTGGGCGAGGTGGTTGGTCCCGACCGCGACGCGCTGCTCCTGCTGGCGGACATGAAGGTGCTTTGGGTGCTGGCGGACCTTCCGGAAAACCAGATTCAGCGGGTGGTCCTAAAGGCGCCGGTGACGGTGACGCTTGAGGCCTTTGCCGGACAGTCCTTCCCGGGCACGGTGGCATACCTCGCCCCCGAGCTGAACAAAGAAACGCGCACTGCCCAGGTGCGCATCGAAATCGGCAATGTCGCCGCACCCATTAGCCCGGGCATGTTCGCCCAGGTGCGCATGGTCTTTGACCGTTCTTCCGGCCAGGCGACTGCCGAGGCTCTGGCGGTGCCCGAGGCAGCCGTGCAGACATTCGAGGGCGGCCCGACGGTGTTTGTTGCCGTGCCGGACGAGCCCAACACCTTCGCGGCCCGGCCGGTGAAAGTGGGGCTTTCCAACGGCGCCATGATTCCCGTGCTCGAAGGGCTCAAGGAAGGGGAAGGCGTTGTGGTGGAAGGCGCGTTCCTGGTAAAGGCGGAGATCGCCAAGAGCATAATGGAGGGCAAGACATGCAGCGGCCATTAACGGCGATTGCCCCTCAAAGTAGACGCGGCATCCTGCCGCGTTGCTTGCGCGCGCCGCGCGCAATAGAAGAGGCTGGAAGCCTCTTCTATTTTGGCGAAACCCGCCGGAGGTGCCTGCCATGCTGAGCGGTGTAATCAAACTGAGCATCCAGCACCGCTGGCTGGTTTTGCTGCTGTCCCTCGTCGTGGGGGGGCTGGGGTTCTTTTCGCTGCTACGCCTGCCCATTGACGCGGTGCCCGACATCAGCAACAAGATTGTGCAAATCACCACGGTCTATCCCGCGCTGTCGCCGGCCGAGGTGGAAAAGCAAATTGCCTTCCCCATTGAAACGGCTCTGGCCGGCATGCCGGGCCTCAAGGGCACCCGCTCGCTCACCCGCAACGGCTTCGCGCAGGTGGAGGCCATTTTCGAGGACGAGGTGGACATCTACTTCGCCCGGCAGCAGGTGCTGGAGCGCCTGGCCGGGGCGCGGGAAGGCCTGCCGTCCGGGGCCGAGCCGCGCATGGGACCCATCACCACGGGCCTGGGCGAGGTCTACGTCTATGTGATTGAATACGAGCATCCGGAAGGAAAGGGCGCAGCCGTCAAGGCGAACGCGCCCGGATGGCAGGAGGGCGGAATCTATCTGACGCCCGAGGGCGAACTTCTCAAAACGGACACCGAACTGGCCGCCTATCTGCGCACGCTCCAGGACTGGCTGGTCAAGCCGCAACTGCGCACGGTCAGGGACGTGGCGGGCGTGGACACCATCGGCGGCTATGAGAAGCAGTATCTGGTGGAACCCGACCCGATGAAACTGGTCTCCTACGGGGTGGCCATGGGCGACCTTGTCGAGGCTTTGGAACGCAACAACTCCACGCTCGGCGCCGGCTTCATCGAGCACAAGGGCGAGGCCTTTGTGGTGCGGGCCGACGGGCGTGTGCGCAATGCCGGCGACATCGGCGCGATTGTGCTGGGCTCCAAGAACGGCACGCCCTTCTACGTGCGCGACGTGGCCAGTGTTGGCGCGGGGAAGGAACTGCGCACCGGTGCAGCCAGCCAAAACGGCCGCGAGGTGGTCGTGGGCACGGTGCTTATGCTGCTGGGCGGCAACAGCCGCACGGTTGCCACCGCCGTGAACGACAAGGTGGCCGGTATTCAGGCGAGCCTGCCGCCCGATGTGCGCCTGCGCCCGGTGCTGGTGCGGACGGAGCTGGTGGACAAAACCATAGACACGGTTGGGCACAGCCTGTTCTTAGGCGCGATCCTGGTGATCGTCGTGCTGTTCCTGCTGCTGGGAAACATCCGCGCCGCGATCATCACGGCGCTGGCCATTCCGCTGGCCATGCTCTTCACCGCGATCGGCATGCAGCGTCTCGGCATCAGCGGCAACCTCATGAGCCTGGGCGCCATTGACTTCGGCCTCATCGTGGACGGCGCGGTGATCATCGTCGAGAACTGCATGCGCCGCATGGCCGAGAGGCAGCGGGAACTGGGCCGCGTGCTTGCCCGGCACGAACGCCTTGCCGTGGTGCTGGCGGCCAGCAGGGAGGTGCGCGGCGCCACGGCCTTCGGCGAGGCCATCATCATCGTGGTCTATTTCCCCATCCTGGCGCTGACGGGTATAGAGGGCAAGATGTTTCATCCCATGGCGCTGACGGTCATCTGCGCGCTGGCGGGCGCCTTTGTGCTCTCGCTGACCTTCATCCCGGCGATGGTGGCCATCTTCATCACCGGACGGGTCCGCGAAAAGGAAAACTGGATTGTGCGCGGGCTCAAGCGCGTGTATGAGCCCGCCCTGCGGTTGGCCGTCACGCTGCGCTGGGCCGTCGTGATGGTGGCGGTGGCCATTTTTGGGGCGTCGCTGGTGCTGTTCGCAGGCCTGGGCCAGGAACTGGTGCCCAAGCTCGACGAGGGCAACATCAGCGTGCAGTCGCTGCGCATCCCCAGCACCTCGCTCACCCAGTCCATGGAGATGCAGTTCAACGTGGAGAAGGCCGTGTCGGCGCTGCCCGAGGTGGCGCTCATGTACTCCAAGACGGGCACGGCGGAGGTGGCCTTCGATCCCATGCCGCCGAACATTTCCGACGGGTACGTGATCTTTAAGCCGCGCGACCAGTGGCCCGATCCGAATCTGCCCAAGGCGGATTTGGTGGGGAAGGTTCGCAAGACCGTGCAAAGCATTCCGGGCAACCTGTATGAGTACAGCCAGCCCATCGAACTGCGCATCAACGAGCTGGTGGCCGGCGTGCGCGGCGCCCTGGCAGTCAAGGTCTTCGGTGACGATTTCGAGAAGATGGCGCCCACGGCGCAGCAGGTCATGCAGGTGCTTCAGGGCATCCCCGGCGCGGCCGACGTGAAGGCCGGGCAGACGGAGGGGTTCCCCTCGATGAGCATCGACATTGACCGTTCGGCCATCGCGCGCCACGGCCTCAACGTGGCCGACGTGCAGGACATCGTGGCAACGGCAATCGGCGGGCAGGCGGCCGGCATGGTCTTTGAGGGCGACCGCCGGTTCAGCGTCATCGTGCGGCTGCCGGAGGAGCTGCGCACCAACCTGAAGGCGCTGGAACAGCTTCCCATCCCGTTGCCGCGCGAGGACGGCATGATTGAAGCGGCGGCCAACACCACGCTGCGGGGCAGTGTGCCGCTGAGTGCCGTGGCCAAGATCACCATGACGGAGGGCCTGGGCCAGATCAACCGCGAGAACGGCAAGCGCCGCCTGGTGGTGCAGGCCAACGTGGCGGGACGCGACCTGGGCTCCTTTGTGGCGGAGGCGCGCGGGAGGATTGACGCGGAGGTGAAACCGGCGCCGGGCACCTGGCTCGAATGGGGCGGCCAGTACGAAAACCTGCTGGCCGCGCGCGAGCGGCTCATGATCGTCGTGCCGCTATGCTTCATCATGATCTTCCTGTTTCTGTTCATGACGTTCAACTCGGTCAAGTACGCGCTTATGGTGTTCAGCGGCGTGCCGCTGGCTCTGTCGGGCGGAATCGCCGCCCTGTGGCTGCGCGGCATTCCTTTCTCCATTTCGGCTGCGGTGGGTTTTATTGCGCTGTCCGGCGTGGCCGTGCTCAACGGCCTGGTGATGGTGACCTGCATCAACCAGTTGCGCCGCGACGGCATGGGCCTGCAGGAGGCCGTACTGAAAGGTTCGCTCATGCGCCTGCGCCCGGTGATGATGACCGCGCTTGTCGCGTCATTGGGCTTTGTTCCGATGGCGGTGGCGGCGGGAACCGGTTCGGAGGTGCAGAAACCGCTGGCCACGGTGGTGATCGGCGGCATTGTCTCCTCGACGATCCTGACGCTGTTTGTGCTTCCCGCGCTTTACCGCATGTGGCACCGCGGGGACGAGCGCTGGACGGACGACGCGGACGCGGAACATTTGGAGCATCCGGAGGTGGTGGTGGAGTGAGCCGCCCCTGCCGGGAACGGGTCCGGGTGCGCGCGGCGACACGGCGGCCCCGCCGGTGGTATCATGTGCGCCCCCGGCCCGCGCCGGGGGCGCACGGACCGGTTTGAACCGCAGAAGGAACCGACCCCATGACGAAGGTGCTTTTTGTCTGCCTGGGCAACATCTGCCGCAGCCCCACCGCCGAGGGCGTGTTCCGCGGGCTGGTGGAGCGGCGCGGACTGGGCGGCCGCGTCGAGATTGACTCCGCGGGCACCAGCGGATGGCACATCGGCGTGCCGCCGGACACGCGCGCCCAGGCGGAGGCGAAGCGGCGCGGGCTGGACATCAGCGGCCTACGCTCCCGCAAGGTGGCCGCGGACGACTTTGTGCGCTTCGACTACATCATCGCCATGGACCGGGAGAACCTCGCCGATCTGGCCGAGCAGTGCCCGCCCCTGTTCAGGGACCGGCTTCACCTGTTCACGGAGTTCGCGGCGAACCCCGGCGGGCCCGACGTTCCCGATCCCTACTACGGCGGTCCCTCGGGGTTTATGAAGGTGTTCGATCTGGTCACGGAGTGCTCGGAGGGGCTGCTCGCGCACATCCTCGCGGAGCGGGAAAAGGACTGAACCGTGGACGGGGCGCTGGCGCGGATGCTGCGGGAGCGCGCGGGGATTGAGCCGCGCGCCTGCGCGCCCCTCGCGGGCGGCTGCGTGGGCGAGGTCTACCGCGTGTCGGCGGCGGACCGCGACGTGGTGGTGAAGGTGGACCGGCGGTCCAGGCCCCTGCTCGACATCGAGGGCCGCATGCTTCGGTGCCTCGCGGAGCATAGTTCCCTGCCCGTGCCGGGGGTGCTGCTGGCCGAGCCGGACCTGCTGGTGATGGAATTTGTGGAGGGGGAAAGCCGCTTCAACCGTGCCGCGCAGGAGCACGCCGCGCGCCTGCTGGCCGCGCTGCACGGTGTTGAAGCCCCCGCCTTCGGCCTCGGCTGGGAAACGCTCATCGGCGGACTGCCCCAACCCAACCCCTGGACCCCCTCATGGATTGACTTCTTCCGCGACGCGCGGCTGCTGCACATGGCGGACCGCGCCCTCGCGGAGGGGGTGATGCCCGCACCGCTGCACCGGCGGCTGCGGGCCTTTGCGGAGCGGCTGGGCGACTGGCTGGAGGAGCCCGAGCGGCCCGCGCTGCTCCACGGCGACGTGTGGACCACCAACGTGCTGGCGCGGGACGGGCGCGTCACCGCGTTCATCGACCCGGCGGTGTATTACGGGCATCCGGAAACCGAGCTGGCCTTCATCACCCTCTTCAACACCTTCGGCGATCCCTTCTTCGACGCCTACCACGCCCTGCGGCCCATCCGCCCCGGCTTCTTCGAGCTGCGCCGCGACATCCACAACCTCTACCCGCTCCTCGTGCACGCCCGCCTCTTCGGCACCTCCTACCTCGACGGTGTCGAGCGCGTCATCGCCCGCCTGGGGTTCTAACCTGCCTGTTTGCCCGCGCACGAGCGGATTGTCCAGCCGTCCGCCCGCATCTGTGGGGACAGTCCTGACGCCCGCTCATTCTTGTAGGGGCGGACCCCCGTGTCCGCCCGGCCTCAATCCGCCTTGATGACATCCAGCTCCGCCACCGTGGCGAAGGGCTCGGGCTTGATGCCCGATGTTGCCACAAGGCGCAGGAACCGGCCCGTCCTTGGCTTGGCAAAGCGCACGGTCTGGGTGCGGCCGTTGTTGCCGAAGGTTCCCGACGCGGCGGGCGCGCCCCAGTCCTTGCCGTCCCCGGACACATACACCTCGTAGCCGGCAATCCAGCCGTTGGGCACGTCCTGCCGGGGCACGTAGGTCATGCCCGCCAGCCGCTGCGCGCGGTCCAGCTCCACCACGATCTCATGGGGAAAACCGGGCACGCTGTCGCCCTCATAGGGAGTGTGCCAGCAGGTCTGGGGGTCGCCGTCCACGGCGTTGCCGCCCTCATACCCCCGCGCCGCGCCGTCGGTGCCCGCCACGGTCAGGCGGGGTTTCGCAAAGCACGCCCGGATCGTGTCCAGTTCCACCGCGGTCTCCGGGTTGAAGGCGTCGCTGTTCATGTACGCCAGCAGGCTGTGCCGCAGCTGCCGCGCCGCCGGGCGCCCCTCCAGTTTGTCGCTGATGTTCAGCGTGCAAATCACCAGCCGTCCCCGGCCCGCGCGCATTTCCACCAGTGCGCCCAGCTTCCGGTTGGTGTTCCAGTCGTCCACCAGCTGCGCCAGCGGCTTCAGCGCCGGCGGAAAGTCGTCCAGCACAACGGCCCTGCCGCCGGTGAGCAGCTCAAACCACTGCCAGTCGCTGTGGCCCGCTGTGGGGAACTGTGCGAATGCCGGATGGGCCGGGTCGCAGATCAGCCCGAGCTGGCGGTGCTGTGCGGGGAACCATTGCATGTTCCAGAAGATCGGCTCGAAGGAGGTTTTCACCGCCTTCTTCGGCGCGAAGGTTTTCGGCATGAGCAGCACCGTGCCGCCCCGGGCCAGCCTGCGCTCCGCCCTCCTGTCCAGCGTGTCCGTGATCAGGATTTCCCCGCCGTCCTCCTCCGGAAGCCGCGCGGGATAGACCCAGAAGTTCCAGTGGTTGCGGAAGGGCGTGCCCTCGATGGTGACGGTGAGGGTGAACTGTCCCGGCGCGGCGCAGTCCTTCAGCTCCCAGTCCAGCGCGCCCACGGGGTTTGCGTTGCCGAGCGGAATGGTCAGGCCCGTCCACGCGCGGCACGCCAGCTCCGTTCCCCGCGCATCGGTGACCACGGCGCGCACCGTGACGTTCTCCAGCGGCGCGGGGCCGAAATGGGCCGTCTCCAGCGCGGCATGGAAGGTCTGGTCCGTGGTCCAGGCCAGCCGCTCCATCCGCGCCAGCGGCACGGTCTGCCCGCAAAATTCGGCAATTTCCTTTGGGGTTATGACATCGCTCTTCCCATCCCAGAAGGCGTCCAGCAGGCCCACCAGCGCCGTGCCCTGGCCGGGGAAGTCCTGCAGGGAAAGAAGCTGGTAGCCCCCCATGCCGGGGGTGCGCAGCACCGCCTCCACGTCCGCCTTGTACAGGAGCAGTTGCAGCGCCGCGGAGGCGCGGGTGAAGTCCCGGTTTTGGGGAAGCATGCCGCGCGCCTCCAGCGAGGCGCGGAACACGGACAGGTTGTCGGGCCGCAGCACGCCCGTGTATTTCTTAATCTCGCGGTAGTCCGGGTAGACGCACCACTGCCCCAGCTCGTGGGCCACCACCGGCACCCTGGCGGTTTCCAGCGCCTTCGCGTAGTCCAGGTCGGTGCGCGGCGCGATCACGCCGCCGTGCAGGCGCAGCGGGATGCGGCGGTTGTCCGTGTCGCGCTCTGGCCGCACCATGTAATCGTCCGCCTCCACCTCGGGCCAGCCCGACGCGCCCGTGTAGAGCCTGCGCGAATCCTTCGCCTTCCATTCCGTCACGATGTCCTGCAGGAAGGCCTGCTGGTTCTTTCCGGCGGGCTCGTTGCCCACGCAGAGCATGGTGAAGGAGGGGTGGTTGCCGTAGGCCGCCAGAATGCGGTCCGCCTCGCGGTGGATGAAGTCGTCCACCACGGGGTCGCCGCCGAGCATGGTCCACACCGGCGTCTCCACCTGCAGGGTGACGCCCGCGTTGTCCGCCGCCGTGAAGGCCGCCTCGGGCGGGCACCAGGAATGGAAGCGGATGTGGTTCAGGCCGCAGGCCTTCAAAATGCCCATCATCCGGTCCCACGGCGGGGTGCCCATGGCCGGATAGCCCGTGAGCGGGAAGATGCAGCATTCCAGGTTGCCCCGCACCAGGTGGGGCCGCCCGTTCATGTAAAAGCGCCCGTCCTTCGACTCCAGCGCGCGCATGCCGAACACGGTTTCATGGGAGGACCGACGCCCCGCCGCCTCCACCCGCGCCGTCAGCCGGTACCAGGCGGGGTTGAACTCGTCCCACAACACCATGGCGTCGCCCAGTTCTAGGACCGCCTCCACCCCGCCCGGCGCGCCCTCCGGCGCGGTGAAATCTGCGGCGGCGGCGGCGGAAACCGTGCCGGTCCCGTTTTGCACCGCCTCAAACACCACCCGGCCCCGCGCCGCCCTGCCCGTGTCGTTGGCGATTTCCGCCCGGACGGCGGCGCGTTTTCCGGCGGGGTCCGGCCAAACCCGCATTGAGGAAATACGCACCGGCTCCTCGCCGCGCAGCTCAATCCGGCCGATGATCCCGTTCCAGTTCGTCTGGGTGTGGTTCGCCACGGAATGGGCGTGGACGCCCACGTTGCACAGCATGCGGTTGTCCACCCGCACCGCCAGAAGGTGTTTGCCGGGCGCGACCGTGCCCAGCGTGTGCGCATGGGGTGCGCACAGGCTGTCGCACACGCCCATCTCCCGCCCGTCCAGCCACACCCGGCTTTCCCAGTGGGGCCGCTCCAGAAACAGGGAAACGGTCATGCCCTCCCAGCCGGCGGGAATCTCCACCTCCCGCTGGTACCATGCCGCCCCGGCGTACTCCCGGGGCCGGTGCAGCCAGGACACCTCCACCTTGTCCGAGGGAACGCCCTTGCCCGCCTCGTCCATGGTGCCGGGAAGGCGAATATCCTCCGGCAGCGGCGATTCGAACCATTTTGCCGCCACCCCGCAGTCTTCGGGGTCGGCCGCAAAGCGCCATTCCCCGGACAGGTCCAGCACCACGGCGTGGGCGGCCATGTATGGAACGGCCGCCGCCGCCGCCAGAATCAACAGGAAAGTGCGTGTCATGGATGCCTCCCTCCGGCGGTCCTGGCCGCCGCAATGGCCGATGATGCGGGTGTTTTCACAGTTTCACCAGTGTAGACAAGTGGTTGGGAATACGCAAG
>JBHEKP010000121.1:0-6630 GCA_041859375.1 Candidatus Hydrogenedentales bacterium
CGCGGGGCACTGTCAGGCCGCCCGCCCAAATCCCCCGGTTTCGCGGGGTAATCATCATGGCGGGCTTCAGCGTCATTGTCGGTGTGCTTGTGACCATGTTTCTTGTGGGGGGCAGGAATGCCTTGTTCACTGTTGACCTCCTCAGCCCGCCGCGCCTGCTCACTTGGGCCGTCCTCTTTGGCCTATTCCTGCCCTTTGTCGCCCTGGACGTCTGGGTGCTGGAGCGCCTGCCTCTTGTATCCGGTGCAAAACGTGTCGCCGTGGCCGTGCTGACCCGGTGTGTTCCCATGGCCCTGCTGGCGGCGCTGCTGTGGCTGGCCGTGCCCGGAATGGCCTTCGGCGGCATGATGCTCGGCATACTCACCTTCGTCGTGTTCATGCTCACGATGGTCTATGCGGGCATCCTTCAGCAAACAAACGACTGGCGCGCGGGAGCGCTCACCGTTGCCGGGCTCTTCTCCTGGGTCATCGCTTATTGGTTCCCCCTCGCCTGGCCCTGGGTTTCCTAAAAAATCGCCCTCATCCCACCATCGCTCCCGGCCCACTTATACCCACTGTCGCCCACGTCCATTCCTTCCCTCTTTTTTGCACCGCCCCCCCCGCCTGTGCGAACATGCCCCAAGGTATTAAACCGGGGCCGACGCCCCATTGGGAGGTCTTCACATGTCCGGTTCTTTTTCACGCCGCTCCTTCTTCAAATCCGCCGCGCTCGGCGCCGGACTGGCCGCCATGGGCGGCCGCAGGGTACTGGCCGCGGACGAAAAGCCCATCCAGGGCTTTGAGGACACCCAGACCAACACCGACACCACCAAAAAGTGGGAACCCGTTTCAGACCGAAAAATAAAGGTCGGCATCGTCGGCTACGGCGTGTGCAAGTTCGGCGCGGCCTTTGAATTCCAAAACCATCCCAATGTGGAAATCGTCGCCGTCAGCGACCTCATCCCGGAACGCTGCGCGGAGCTGGCAAAGGTCTGCAAGTGCGCCAAGACCTATCCCTCCCTGGAGGAGCTGGTCAAGGATCCCGCCGTGGAGGCGGTCTTCGTCGCCACCGACGCGCCCAGCCACGCCCGCCACTGCATGGAAGTGCTGAAACACGAAAAGCACGTCGCCAGCGCCGTGCCCGCCTGCTTCGGTTCCGTCGAGGAGGGGGAGGAACTCTTCCAGGCGGTGAAGAAGGCCTCCGGACTCCATTACATGATGTTTGAAACCTCCGCCTACCATGACGAGTGCTATGCCATGCGCGAGATTTACCGCGCCGGCGGCTTCGGGGAAATCGTCTATTCCGAGGGCGAATACTTCCACTACATGGACGTGCCCATAGACTCCTACAAGGGCTGGCGCATCGGCCTGCCACCCCAGTGGTACCCGACTCATTCCAACGCCTACCACGTCTGCGTCACCGGCGGCAGCTTCACCGAGGTGTCCTGCATGGCCATGCCCTGCGCCATCAAGGAATTTCAGCCGGAGAACAACGCCTACAAAAACCCCTTCGCCACGGAAATCGCCCTCTTCCGCACCAGCGAGGGCGGCATGTCCCGCATGGCCGTGAGCTGGGACACCCCCGGACACGGCGGCGAGATGGGGCGTGTGCGCGGACAGAAGGGCTCCATGACCGGCATGAATTTCGACGGCGTCGCCGACATCTCCAAGATTAATCTGGCCAAGCCGCCCCTGCCCCCGTCCGTGGCCGCGGGCGGGCACGGCGGCTCCCACGGCTACCTGTCCAACGAGTTCATCACCGCCATCCTCCAAAACCGCAAGCCCCTCGTGGACATCACCTGGGCGCTCAACATGACCGTGGCTGGCATCGTCGCTCACAAGTCCGCCCTCAAGGGCGGCGAAACCCTCAAAATCCCCCAGTTCAAACTGTAACCTCCAGACACACAAGGCGGATTCGGGAGGGACCGAATCCGCCTTGTGTGGTTGATACAAAAAAACAAATGAGGAAGTGTGCAAATGTCCAGTCAAAACAAGGGTTGTTTGTTCGCCTTGTTTCGTCTTTTTGGATTTGGCGGGAAGACTTCTCAATCACTGCCATATCGTGTGAGGGACGATTTTCTCAGTCCAGCCGAAGCGTCATTTTTTCGTGTGTTGGTGCATGCATGTGGGGAACAATATCGGGTTTTTCCAAAGGTACGTTTGTCAGATGTCCTTTTTGTTAAAAAAGGTTCTGACGACTATGTGAAGTTTAGAAACAAGATAAACCAGCGCCACCTTGATTTTTTGCTTTGTGACTCGAAAACGTTAAGGCCCGCAATTGGATTGGAACTGGACGATTCAAGCCATAACCGTCCTGAGCGGAAAAACAGCGACGACTTTTTGAACAGAGCATTTGGGAGCGCGGGCATGACTTTGGTTAGGATACCGGTGGCGAAAGCATACAGCGTCCAGGATATACGCTCCAAGCTTCAACTTAATCAATCCCCGGTCAGTTCAACAAACGAAAAGACTTTAGAAACAAAAGTTCCGTTGTGTGCAAAGTGTGGTGTTCCAATGGTTCGTAAGCAAGGAGGGACAACAGGAAAACCATTTTATGGGTGCGTGAACTTTCCGAATTGTAGGGAGAATTTGCCCATTTGAATGATCCATACATTTCTTGTCGCGTCAACAGTTATGCATGGTGACACGCCCATCCGACGATGGCCAAGATATCTATGGTCTCCTTCCTTCCCTCTATTTCCCTCTCCCGAACCATCCCGCCAAAAACTGTCCCATCGGCATCCCGTACGCCACCTGCTTGATGTTCATCCACGTCCGCTGATCGCCCACCGCATAGGTCAAAAAGGTCTTGCCACCGTGCTCCATCAGATCCGGGTCCGAGGTGTTGATGCCGTCGTCAATCCGGGTGGGGGTCAGCACCGGGTTCATCCCGCTCAGTTCCCAGTTCACCAAATCCTTTGATCGCGCGATGTACGTCTCAAAGAACCAGCGCGGCGTCCGGTGCTCCGTGTACAGCACATAGTACCATCCGTCGGAATAGCGGATGCACGGGCAGGCCGTGTACCGGTCCGTGCCAAACACCGCCTCCGGCATCTTCTCCCAGTTCACCAGATCCTTCGACTTCGCAAACTTCACCGTGAAGGCGGGCCATTTCGGATCATTGGTCTCATAGGCCATCACCCAGCCCTCCGGCCCCCGGCACACGGAACTGTTGAACAAATGCTCCCCCGGCTCCTGGGTGATGCAGACGGTCTTTTCCCAGTGCGCCAAGTCGGCGGATTTGAACAGCGTCACATCGTTCCAGTTGTTGTCCGCAAAGCGCGATGCAAAGGCGTACAGTGTCCCCTCGTGCGCCACGGCGCAGGCGAGGCTGTGCCCCTCCCCGAAACGTGCCAGTTCCGTGTCGTTTTCACTGTCCATGAGCCTGAGATGGTAGTCCTCCACCTTGCCGCCGCTTGCGGGCCGGATGCACTCGAACCGCGCCGGGCGTTCCTTCCAAACCAGCGGGGTCACCTCGCACATGTCCCCGCGCAGCAGCCGCTCCCCCTCCGCCATGGGCCGTTGCGGCGCGGGCGCGGGGGAGGGGGGGACCAGGTGCTGGAACACCTCCACCGGCCAGTGCCCGAGCCGCAGGAACCCCTCCGGCACGGACTGCTGGAACTGCACATACGCCTGCACCGCCCCCTTCGTGCTGTACCCGATTTTGTCCTCCGTCTCCTTCTTCACCTTCACACCGAACACCTTGTAGCCCATCAGCGTGCAGTCGGAAAGGTCCACATGCAGGTACTGCCCCTCCTCGACGCTCTGGATGATGCCGTCCGTGGGTGTCCCAACGGGCTGGGAGAAGTTCAGCGCAATCATCCGGCACTTGTCCGCCTTGACGCGCATGAACGTGTGGAAGCCGTAGTTGCCCCCCTTCAGCGCGCACTGCGGTCCCGCCATCGTGCACTCCTCAAAGCACACGTCGGGCCGCTCCGGCATGGACTTGTTCTCCACCCGCACATACGCGCCCGCCGTGTCGCCCCACATGTCCAGGCTCCAAAGCACGCAGCGGCGGAAGGTGATCGGCTCGTCATGCCGCGACAGGCAGCTCGCCACGCCGCCGCCGAAGGCGCGCCCGACGCTCACGCAGTCCTCCACCACCACCGTGAACGGCTCCACACGGTTGGTGCAGTCCCAGAAAAGCCCGCCGTCGCCGCCCGTGGCGTAGAGGCGGCTCAGCCGCCACCGGTCCCAGATAATCGCCGAAAAGGTGGCCTCAGTGTGCTCCTTTGACCAGCCCTTGGTCGTGGCGCGGATGTTGCCCCACCAGTCGTAGCTTTTGAAGCCCTTCTCCGGATCCCCCGAATCCATCACCACCCAGCCCGAAGTCCCCGAACCCAGGCTGCCGTCATAGTCGCCGATCAATTCGTTGTAGGAACCCGCCGCGCCGGGGTGGGCGGGGGAGAGGTTTGCCTCCATGTAGGTGTCCGGACGCACGATGATCCTGTGGCCGCCCTGGTTGTCCGGCACCGCGTCCAATGCCGCCTGAATCGTCCGGTACGCCTTCGCCCAACTGCTGCCGTCCGAATTGTCGCCCAACTTTGAAACATGCAGCGTCACTCCCTGCCGCGCCGGCGCGGGCACGTCCGCCATCACAGGCAGCGCTGAAACAAGCCCCAACATAATCAGCAGGCGTCCGGTTTTCATCATTCTGCCCCCAGCTTTTTTTACCCTGTCCATATCGTCCATCCTGTCCATACCGTCCATATCCCCCGCACCTACTCCTTCGACTTCACATTCCACAAGGCGCAGTAAAACACCACCGACAGCACCGAGGCCCCCAGCCAAAAGAGCGCCGCCGCCGAAAAGTCATGGGTGATCCCGTTGCCCGTCACCGTTTCGCCCGCCTTCAGCAGCGATCCGGTAATCCGTTCCTGCAGCGACGCGCCAAGGTAGCTGAACATGCCTATCATGCCCATGGCCGCGCCGGAAACGCGCTTCGGGCAGATGTCGATGGCGATAAGCCCGCCGAGCAGCGCGATCAGGCCGCCCACGCCGAAGCCGAACAGCGAAGCCCCCAAAAGGTGCATCAGCAGGTACTGCCGCGCGATGACCAGCGAGTCGTTCCCCTCGAACACATGGTAGCCGCCGCCCAGTATCGCCCAGGACTTCGGCTGGATGATCCAGCCCTCCGAGCTCTTCTGGGCTGTTTTCACCAGGGAGAACCGCTCCGCGTCCACCTTGGCCCCCTGCGCCCCAAGCGCCGCCACCAGCTCGCCGCTGAGTTCCCCCTTGTCCAGCGCCGCCTTCACGCCCGTGTCCATGGCCCCCACCCGCGCGCTCGGCGCGAAAATGAACACCGCCAGCCCCGCGCACATCAGCACGCCGTAAAGCAGTGTCGTCACATTCCGCCGGGACTGGAAGAAGAAGTCGGAAATAATGCCGCAGCAGGCCGTGCCGAAGGTCTCCACCACCTTGGAGACCGAAAAAAGAAATCCGGCGTTCACCAGCGCGTAGGAGTTCGCCTCCTGAAGGTAGAGCACCCCCCAGCTCTCCATCGCGTACCGCGAAATGTACATGCACGCCGAGGAGAGCCCGAGAATCCAGATGAAGGGGTTCTTGATGACCTCCCACTGCGCGCGGTGAAGCGGTTCCTGCTCCGGTGCCGCCTCCGCCGTGGTGTCTTTCAGATAGCAGGCAACCGTTGGCAGCCCCTCGCTGCGGGGCCTGTCCGGCAGCGCGAAGAACAGGTAAAAGGCCATCGCAAGGCACGCGCCCCCGGCCACCCAGAAGCCCCACTGCCATCCGTAATGACCCACAATCATGCCCGTCACGGCGAAGGTGAAGGCGCTGCCGATGCTGTGGGACGTGCTCCAGATGCCGTAGCGTGTGCCCCGCTCCCGGTTGCTGAACCAGCTCGCCAGTATCGCGCCGCACGGCGGCGATCCCATGGACTGGAACCACCCGTTCAGCCCCCAAATCACGATGAACGCCCCCGCCACCGGCCACTTCACACCGAAAAGAATCACCAGCATCGAGGAGCCCAGCAGCCCCGTCGCCATCATGCGCCCCGCGTGCGTCCAGTCCGTGAGAAACCCGTTGATCAGCTTGCCGAAGGCGTAGGTGAAGAACAGGGCAAGGCCCACGTTCCCCATCTGCTCCACGTCAAGCACCCCGTCCTCAAGCATCGGCTTTTTCGCCACGGAAAAGGAAAGGCGGCACACATAAAAAAAACTATAGCCGAACACGATGGACCAGAAGGCCGTAACCCGCGTGCGCCGGTAGCGGCGCTCAATCTCCGCGCGGTCTGTCACCTGCCCTGCGGCGGGGGTGGAACGGTAAAAAGACAGCAAACCCATGCGGTACCCTCTCGGCGGTGCGGTTCTTTCGAGAAGTCATTCGAGCCGCGTTATTGTCCCCATTTGTCGGCCCCGCGTCAATCAACAAAACACCCGCCGCATTGCGCCTTTGGGTTTTGCTCACCCTCCCTCCGCCCACCCTCCGCCCACCCCGCCCACCCTGCCACCCCCGTCCACCCTCCGTCCACCCCCGTCCACCCTCCGTCCACCCCCGTCCACCTCCGTCCACCTCCGTCCACTTCCGTCCACCTCCGTCCACTTCCGTCCACCTCCGTCCACTTCCGTCCACTTCCGTCCACTTCCGTCCACTTCCGTCCATCTCGTCCATACCTCCCCCTCAAAAAAAAAA
>JBHEKP010000381.1:0-3204 GCA_041859375.1 Candidatus Hydrogenedentales bacterium
ATGACTCTCCTCCAATCGGGTTGTGCCTCGGAACCATGGACCTGCCCGGCGGCATGCCGGACACCCGAATCCTGTCCCGGCGGGTGCCGGAACACGGTTCCTGAGAATTGCTAAAGTCGCGGGAGTATAGCACTTGCGCGCGGACCGGTGCAATAGGTTTTCCATTTCCGGTCCCGCGGGTTGCCTTGGCCCGGCGGATGCTCTATTCTTTTGCCGTGCCGGGATCCTGAGGGAACGCAGGTGCGCCCCCCGGCAGGGAGTGTCCCCATGAAAGACGCGTTTGACCATGCCGCATTGAACGGGGAAAAGGAGCCGCCCGCCGCCCCGGAACTCCCCTATCTGCCCCAAAAGCCCCCCGCCGCCAGCCCCGCCATCGCCCTGATCGGCTGCGGCGGCATCGCGCACCGCCACCTGGCGGCCTACCAAGCGCTGGGCCTGCGGGTCGCCGCGCTGTGCGATGTGAACCCGGAGCGGGCGGAAACGCTGCGGAAACTGTATTACCCGGATGCGGCGGTTTTCACGGATTACCGGAAACTGCTGCGGGACGACAACATCGGGGTGGTGGACGCGGCCACCCATCCGGCGGAGCGGGCGGGCATCATCGAGGACGCGCTCTGCGCCGGAAAGCACGTGCTGAGCCAGAAGCCCTTTGTGACGGACCTGGACCGGGGCCTGCAACTGGTGGAACTGGCGGACAGCCAAAACCTGAAGCTGGCGGTGAACCAGAACGGGCGCTGGGCCCCCCATTTCAGCTACATGCGCCAGGCGGTGGCCAAGGGCCTCATCGGGGAGGTGGTTTCCGCGCGCATCACCCTGCACTGGGACCACACCTGGACCGCCGCCACGCCGTTCAACACCACGCCGCACCTGGCGCTTTTCGACTTCGGCATCCACTGGTTTGACCTGGTGTGCGCGCTGCTCCCGGACAGAAAGCCGCGGCGCGTGTTCGCCTCCACGGAAACCGCGCCGGGCCAGGCGGCCCGTCCGCCGCTGCTGGCCCATGCGGTGATTGACTACGACGGGGCGCAGGCCTCCATCGCCATGAACGGCGCCGTCCGGGCGGGCGGCGACGACCACACGGTGGTGGCGGGCACCACGGGCCTGCTTACGGGCCGCGGTCCCGCGCTGGAACGGCAGCGGGTGACCCTCGCCACGGCGGCGGGCGCCGCCGATGCGGCGCTGGAGGGCGACTGGGCGGCCAACGGATTTCAGGGGACCATGTGCGAACTGCTGGACGCAATCGCCCACAACCGCCGCCACTACAACAGCGCGCGGGAAAACCTGGACTCCCTTGCGTTATGCTTTGCGGCGGTCGCATCGTCGGTGGAGGGCGTGCCAAAGACGCCCTGGACGGTGCGGCGGCTTCCCGAGTAACCCCCGGACAACAACCCCGGACCGGCGTCCGGCAGAAGGAACGACACCATGGCGACACTGGGCGTGATTATCGGCAACCGCGGCTTTTTCCCGGACCACCTGTGCGAATCGGGGCGCGAAACCATCCTGCGCGTGCTGAAGGAGGAGGGCGTCAAGGCGGTCATCCTTCCCCCCGACTCGGGCAAGTTCGGCTCGGTGGAGTCGCTGGAGGACGCGCGGCGCTGCGCGGACCTCTTCAAGAAGAACCGGGACAAGATTGACGGCGTGCTGGTGACGCTGCCCAATTTCGGCGACGAGCGCGCCGTGGCGAACACCCTGCGCTGGGCGGATTTGGACGTGCCCGTGCTGGTGCACGCATTCGCGGACGACGCGAAGCTGATGACCATCAAGAACCGCCGGGACAGCTTCTGCGGGAAGATGTCCGTGTGCAACAACCTGCGCCAGTACGGCATCCCCTTCTCGCTGACCATGCTGCACACCGTGGACCCGGACAGCATTGACTTCCGCGAGGATTTGCGGCACTTCACGGCGGTGTGCCGCGTGGTGAAGGGCCTGCGCCACGCGCGCATCGGCATGATCGGCGCGCGCCCCGCCGCGTTCAACACGGTCCGCTTCAGCGAAAAGCTGCTGGAGGCCAGCGGCATTTCGGTGGAGACGCTGGACCTGTCGGAGCTGCTGGGCCGCGCGGGCGGGCTGAAGGACGGCGACGCCGCGGTGAAGGCGAAACTCGACGCGCTCTGCCGCTACACCGCCTGCGGCAAGACGCCGAAGGAGGCGCTGATGCGCATGGCCAAGTTCGGCGCGGCGGTGGACGGGTGGATGGCGGAGACCCGCGTTTCCGCCACGGCCATCCAGTGCTGGACCTCGCTGGAGCAGAACTACGGCGTGGTGCCCTGCGCGGTGATGAGCATGATGTCCGAGTCGCTCCTGCCCAGCGCCTGCGAGACCGACATCCCCGGCCTCATCGGCATGATGGCACTCCAGTTCGCGTCGGGCAGCCCCTCGGCCCTCCTCGACTGGAACAACAACTACGGCGACGACCCCGACAAGGCGGTGCTCTTCCACTGCTCCAACCTGCCCAGATCCTTCTTTGTGGAAAACAGGATGGACTACCAGGAAATCATCGCCGGCACCGTGGGCACGGCCAACACCCACGGCACCATCGTGGGCCGCATCAAGCCCGAGCCCTTCACCTATTGCCGCGTCTCCACGGACGACGAGTTCGGCGAGGTCATCGCCTACGTCGGCGAGGGCCGATTCACCGAGGACAGCCTCGGCACCTTCGGCGGCTACGGCGTGGTGGAGGTGCCCGAACTCCAGGAACTGCTGGAGTACATCTGCGAGAACGGATTCGAGCACCACGTGGCGTGCAACCTGTCCCAGGTGGGCGGTGCCGTTGCCGAGGCCCTCGAAAACTACCTCGGCTGGGACGTGTACCACCACAGTTGAGACAGTTCCCCGAATCGCCCTTTATCTCAGGCCCCGCCCGCCCCGGCGGGGCCTTTCATTTTGGAATGCGGCGGCCGCCCCCCGTGCCTGACATGGCATACCCGCCGCTCTTCCACCGACAAACCGGAATCCCCCACACCATGCCGCCGCATAGGGGGAGGACTTTGTCAACGGAAGCACGGCAAAGAAATGACGCAAAACTCCGCAGACAACCCCGTCATCCAGTACAACTGGGGGACTAGGAGGGAGTCAATTCGTCAGCACTAGTCAAGCATACATTTTATATAATATTTCGCCTCTTGCTGCACACAATCAATATTTGAATCGCATAAATCGTCGACATATTTCAGGCATTTAGATT
Organism: Candidatus Hydrogenedentales bacterium; assembly: GCA_041859375.1. Taxonomy (GTDB): domain Bacteria; phylum Hydrogenedentota; class Hydrogenedentia; order Hydrogenedentales; family CAITNO01; genus JBHEKP01. The sequence goes on from JBHEKP010000381.1 coordinate 3,185, forward strand.
TAATCAATTTATCGGACGCG
>JBHEKP010000226.1:0-16143 GCA_041859375.1 Candidatus Hydrogenedentales bacterium
GCGCTCTTCAAGCCCCGCACCATGGAACTCTGGGTGGCCAACTCCACCGTGCGCCAGCCCGCCTGCAACCGCCCCTACCGCCACTACGACGTGCGCAAACTCATCGCAGAAAAACCCTGACCGGCGGCCCTTACGCCCCGCCGAACACGCCCTTGTCCAGCGAGCGGTACTGCACCGCCTCGGCGATGTCGCTCTCGGCGATGTCCCCCCGCCCGTCCAGGTCGGCGATGGTGCGCGCCACGCGCAGCACCTTGTCGTAGGCGCGCGCGCTCAGGCCCAGCCGCTGCAGGGCCGTCTCCAGCAGCGCCTTCGCGCCCCCGCCCAGGACGCAGTGCCTCCGCAGGGCCCGCGTGTCCAGGTGCGCGTTGCACGTGTGCCTGCCGCCCAGCCGCTCCCGCTGCCGGTCCCTCGCCGCCTGCACCCGTTCGCGCACGCCCGCGCTTTCCGGGCCGCAGGGGCGCTGGTCGGTGAGCTCCTCAAAGGACAGCGCGGGCACCTCGATGTGGATGTCAATCCGGTCGAGCAGCGGCCCCGAAACCCGGCTCATGTAGCGCTGGATGTCCCCCGGCGAGCAGCGGCACTCCTTGCGCGGGTCCGTGCGGCAGCCGCAGGGGCAGGGGTTCATCGCCGCCACCAGCATGAACCGGCTCGGGTAGGTCACCGAATAGTTCGCGCGGCGGATGTGCACCATCCCCTCCTCCAGCGGCTGGCGCAGCACCTCCAGCGCGGCCCGGTTGAACTCGGGCATCTCGTCAAGAAACAGCACCCCGTTGTGCGCCAGGCTCACCTCGCCGGGGCAGGCCATCGTGCCCGCGCCGCCCCCCGCGATGGACACGGTGGTGGAGGTGTGGTGCGGGCTGCGGAAGGGCCGCGCCGTGATCAGCGCGTCGCGCCCGCCCGCCGAGGGCATGACACTGTAGATGCGCGTCGTCTCCAGCGACTCCTCAAAGCTCATCTCCGGCAGGATGCCCGGCAGCCGCGACGCCAGCATGGTTTTGCCCGTGCCGGGCGGGCCGATAAGCAAAATATTATGGCCGCCCGCCGCCGCCACCGTGAGGGCGCGTTTTGCGTGGGCCTGCCCCTTCACGTCGCCCAGGTCCGGCGCGTCGCGCCGGCCGGCGGCAAGGGCCGCGTTCACGTCGGTCCTGTGGGGCGGGATTTCCGCCGCGCCGGAGAGGAACCCGTGGGCCTCGTGCAGCGAGCGCAGGGGAATCACCTCCACCCGGTCCGCCACGCCCGCCTCCTCGGCGTTCTCCGCCGGGAGCAGCAGCCCCCGCAGCCCCAGGTCCCGCGCCGTGAGGGCCATCGCCAGCGCGCCCGCCACGGGCCGCAGCGTCCCGTCCAGCGCCAGTTCCCCCACCATCGCGTATTCGGAAAGCCGGTTTCCCTGAAGCTGGCCGCTCGCCGCAAGGATGCCCAGCGCGATGGGCAGGTCCAGCGCGCTGCCCTGCTTGCGCATGTCCGCCGGGGCAAGGTTCACCACCATCGCCCCCTTGGGCATGCGGAACCCCGAATTGAAAAGCGCCGCCGACACCCGGTCCACGCTTTCGCGCACCGCCATGTCCGGAAGGCCCACCACCTTGAAGGCGAAGATGCCCGGGCGGATGTTCACCTCCACCGCAAGCGGAAAGGCGTCAATCCCCAGCACCGCGCATGATTGTGTCCGGGCAAGCATCGTGTTTCTGTGTCCCCGTCTCGCCGCCCCGTCATCCCGGACGGCCCGGTCATTCTGGGGAATTCACCGGACCGCTTTCAAGCGGCGGCGGGCGGATTCATCGCCCTCCCCAAAAAAATACGGGCGGCGAAGAAGGATGTGCCGCTTCGCCGCCCGGGCGTGGAATGGGCCGGGGGTTATTTCGCCGCGTCACGGCGCTGCTTGAGCTCGCGCCAGGTGGTGAGGATGATTTTTTCCTCCTCGACGGCCTTTTTCACCTCGGGGGAGGTGAGCGCCTCAAGTTCGGCGAGGCGCATGGGCCCGGAGCCGGTGATGTGCTTGAAGGTCTCGGACGGGCGGGTGCAGTGGACGATGAACTGGGTGAGGCCCGGCTTCATGGTGCGCAGGAATTCGATGATTTGGGCCTTTTTGTCCTTGGAGTCCTTGCAGCCGTAGCCGGTGTGGACGTCGTCGAGCACGGGCAGGCCCAGGGCCCACACCATCGCGCCGAGGGCGGGCACGCCGTCAACCATGTCGGGGGAGTCAATGGCGAGGAACTGGGCGTGGCCGCCGGGCACCATCACGGGGATGCCGTTTTCCGCGCCGACCCGGATGTAGCGCTCAACAAAGGCGGGGGTGGCGAACACGGTGCCCATGTGCGTGTCGAGGTGGGTGGGCGTGATGCCCAGGGTGCGGCAGCGGTCAAGCTGGGCGCGCAGCTCCGTCTCGAATTCGTCGGGGGTGGCGTTCTTCGCCACGTCTTCCACGTCGGGCCAGAGGCAGCCCTCGGGATCCACCAGGCCGGGCACGGCGGGCTTGCCCGCCACGGGACCCCAGCGGTAGATGTCCCATTCGGAGGTGAGGGTGCAGTGGACGCCGATGTCGGCGTCGGGGTGGGCCTTGGCGTAGTCGGCCATCTCTACCACCCAGGGGCAGGGGAACATGATGCTGGCGGAGGTGGCCACGCCCTTTTCTATGGCCTCGATGGCGCCCATGTTGGCGTCGTGGTGCATGCCCGCGTCGTCCACGTGGAAAATGACCACCTTGGAGCCCTTGGGCCAGCCGAGTTTCTCGGCGTAGGTGGGTTCCTCGGCGAAAGCCGCCGCACCGGACAGGGTTGTCACCGCCATGGCCAGAATCGCTCCCGTAATTGACTTCATCGTTTTAACGCCTTTCCGTGTTTTGTGTGTTCGTCCCGGGGACGGGGGTAGTGTACCCCCCGGCGGCGCTGTGCCGCAACGGGTGCCCGGGGGAATGGCCGGCTGTTCCGGAAAAGCGGCGCGGTGGGCGGCGCATGGGGTATGATTCCGGCGCTGTTGGTGGAACCATTTTCGCAAGGAGGCGTCATGAGCGAGCAGACCCCGCAGAACACACCGGAAAACATCGCGCCGGAAAACACCCCCAAACCCGTCAAACTGCGGATTTGGCCCGCCGTGGCCGTTGGTGTTTTTCAGGTGGCTGGCGGCTGGCTGGCGGTGCGTCTGGCCTCGACCAATGTGGAGAGCGGCATGGCAATCGGCCTGGTGCCCCTGGCCTCGTCCCTGCTGCTGCTGCTTTGGTGGATTGACGCCAGCCGCGCCCCGTGGCGCGACCAGATTGCCGGGGCGGCGCTGTACCTGCTGGCCGTGGCGGCGGTGGTTTTCTCGCAGGCCACCCCGGCCATGGGCGGGCTGCTGCTGGCCCTTGCGTTGCCCGCGCTCACCGTGACGCTGGCGGCGGCCTTCGCCGTCACTGTTCCCGTGCCCTGGAAACAACGCCGCCTGCTGCTGGCGCTGTGTGTGATTGTGTGCGCGGGGGTGTACTGCGCGAAGCGCGTGGATGAAATCGGCGGCGACCTGCTGCCCGTGGTGTCATGGCGCTGGACCCCGGACACGGAGGCGCGTTCCGCCGCCGTTTCCGGTCTGAGCGTCAACGGCACGGCGGAGCTGCCCGCCGAGGTCGCCCTGGAGGACTGGCCCCTTTTCCGGGGGCGCAACCAGGACGGCCGGGCGCCGGGGGTGGTATTCTCCACGGACTGGAACAGCAAGGTGCCCCGCGAGGTGTGGCGGCGGCCCGTGGGGTCGGCGTGGTCCTCCTTCACCGTGGTGGGAAACTATCTGTTCACCCAGGAACAGCGCGGCGGCGCCGAGCTGGTCACCTGCTACCGTGCGGACACGGGCGAACCCGTGTGGGCGAACAGCGTGGAGGCCCGCTTTGAGGACGCCATGGGCCTGGGGCCGCGGTCCACGCCCACCTATGACCGGGGCCGCCTGTACACGCAGGGTTGCACCGGAATTTTGCAGTGCATTGACGCGGCCACGGGAGAAACCCTCTGGCGGCGCGACGTGCCCGGGGACACGGGCGGAAAGGTGCCCGCCTTCGGCATTTCCTGCTCGCCGCTGGTGGTGGGGGATCTTGTCGTCCAGTTTTCCTCCGCGGGCGAGGGGAAAAGCGCCATCGCCTACCGGCGTGACACGGGTGAGCCCGCCTGGACCGCGGGAAAGGACACGGACCTCTACAGCTCGCCCCATTACTCGGTCATCGGCGGCGTCCCCCAGATCCTCATGACCTGCGACTACGGCATCCAGTCCTTCACGCCGGAAACGGGCGCGCTGCTCTGGGACCAGGAATGGAAAGTAAAGCAGTACTCCCGCTGCGTGCAGCCTTATGTGGAGGGGGACTCGGTGCTGGTGGGGGCCACGGGCACCGGCGGCGCCAAGCGCTACCGGGCGGCGCAGAGGGACGGCAAATGGGAACTGACGGAAGAATGGTTTTCCCGGGAGTACCGCCCCTACTTCAATGACGGGGTGGGGCACAAGGGCCATTTTTACGGCTATGACGGCGACCGCCTGGTCTGCATCGATCTCGCCACAGGAAAACGCCTCTGGAAGGGCGAACGCCACGGCGGGCAGGTGCTGCTGCTGCCCGACATGGACATGCTGCTCGTCCTGACGGAAAAGGGAAGGCTTGTGCTGGTGCCCGCCGTGCCGGACGCCTACAGCGAGACGGCCTCCATGGACGCGCTCAACGGCAAGACCTGGAACCATCCAGTCATCGTCCGGAATAAACTCTACGTCCGCAATTCCGAAACCGCCGCCTGCTATGAGCTGCCCATTTAGGTAAAAAAGCGTTTATTGAGGTTTGGGCCGTACAAAGACAGGGATAGGTGCGTTAAAAACATTCTCAATACTTGATTCTCTAGTACTAAACACAGGTCCTGTGTCGTATTTTCCGGTGCAATATAAATAGCCATCTTGTCCCGTATACCAAGAATGACTAACATGCCTTGTTGTAAATATTCCGAGCATTGATGAGCGATGATGAAATATATATGAAGCATCTTGAGCGTTTGTGCGCAAAAAATCACCGGCAAATAGGCTGGTCAAGATATCACTTACATATATGCTTTCTGTGCCAAGCGCTTTCGAGTAGCAACAATATTTTACAGATGCGGCTTCAGTCATTTTTCCAGCTAATTCTGGATAGGCCATTATATAATGTGCATATAGCATTAGTTTGCCAAGAAAATTAAGATCCGGCGAATCGTTTCCTATGCGAATTCCATCTGCATCTGTTTGCCATACGGCAATAACTTTATGACAACTAATTGGATTTCCATTTGATGCATAAAGATGAGATTTTCCAATACTAGAATTGCCCACTTCAACTTTCATACGATAATAGTACGTATCTAAACCTGGAACTTCAATATAAAACACAGTGTTAAGCGGAAAAACTCCGAATTCTGGAACCTGAGCCTCAGCTGTCCCGAATACGTGAGAGCAGAAAATACTAAATATACCCACTAAAAAACAACAGAATTTCTTATTCATATTAATTATCTCCTTTCAATACTTGTTGTATGTAACACTTCCAACTCTAGAAGCAATTTCCAAGAGGAAATCTGATCTAATAAACATATCTGATTCTCTTTCAGCATGATGACTAGGTATCACCTGTGTCCAAAGGCCAAGACGGGCGGCTACTGATTCGCGCTCCTCATCCTCGGTATCAAGAAGCAATTCAAATGATCCGGGGGAAACTCTTTCCGCCGCATATAACATATTTGACATTTCTTCATCGTAAATCTGTTTGTAATCTTTATATTCGGACAAGGCAAGCATGGCGTCTGAAGTGAGTTGTAACTGAAGTTCAGGAGACGCCAAAAAATCATCTAGATATAACCGAGCAGCATAAGCGGCTATGGTTCTGACAGGATGTTCAAGGGAAAGAGTTAGCACCACTGATGGGCTTTCTGCCTGATCACGCTCAAACTGACGAATCAGGCACTCTTTCGCCTTTTCCCCCATTTGGGCAATTAAGGCAAGGTTTGAAGGATTATCGTCTAATTTTGCCAGCAGGTAAGGCCATGCCATAGCGGCACCTGGACTAAGTACTGTTGCTTGATGTCGGTCATGTGGGGAAGCCCCATACTCTGGAAAGTCATTGATATATCGACTTATACAATCTCTCAATGTCATAACAAGCTCATCGTAGCCGTTTTTATCTTTTTTGTACATACGAACACCTTCTTCAAGGACTCTTCGAATATGCGGATCGTTTGAAAGTTCACCAAGTATTATTCCGCCATTCCCAAAAAAAGGTTTATTTAAACTAGAAATAAACAAATCTGACAATTTATGATATTCCATTTCTCGAACAATAGTTACTGCATTATTTTTATTTACTTCTTTAATTATTTGATTGCGCTGATCTTCTGTGCTTGGTAGTTTTTTATTGCTATTAGGCGTTTTGATTATGTTATTTAAAACGGGTTTTTCGGTGTTATTTTTGTTAGCATTATTATTTTTAATTACTGGAAAATTTGATTTTGCCAATTCAGGTTTCTCTATTTTTTCAAGGTTTATCGCTTTATTTTTTTTAATAATAATGATTATTAATGACAACATAACAATAGTTAATACACATAAAAAAGTAAATTTTTTCATTTTTTATCCTCCATTCATAGTTTATCAAAAATTTTGAAAATTTGCAAGAAAAATGATTTAATAGGATTTTCTAAATTAGGAAAAAGTTTCATGGAACTTGCGCTGCAAATAGCGGGCTGGAGCCTTTTCGGCCTGGGAATCCTTGCGGGGCTGGCCCTGGACTTGGTGGGCCTCTTTGGCAACTGGGTGATTCTCGGCATGGTTGCGGCGGCGTGGGTTCTCGGCGGCTTTGAGCATTTCGGGTTGTGGGCGCTGCTGGGCATGGCGGTGCTCGCGGCGCTGGGCGAGGCGCTGGAGGCGCTTGCGGCGGGCTACGGAGCGGCGCGCTTTGGCGGCGGGAAGGGGGCGGCGCTGGCCGCGCTGGCGGGGTGCATCGCGGGGGCGGTCCTCGGCACTCCCGTCTTTCCGCTGGTGGGCACGCTCATCGGCGCGTGCGCCGGCGCCTTTGCGGGGGCGGCGCTGTACGAGCTTGTCATTGTGAAGAAGACGGCGGACGCGTCGCTGAAGACGGGATTCGGCGCGGCCCTTGGCCGGATGGGCGGCGTGGCCGCGAAACTGATTATCGGCGTGCTCATGCTTTTGGTGGCGTGGGCATCGTTCTGACAACCTTGCACGGAGGCCTGTGGTGATGAAAGACAAGAGCCTGATGGTGTGCGCGCTCGCGGTGCTGGCTGCGCTGGCCCTTCCAATGTCCGCCTCCGCGCAGGAACCGGCGGCGGACGCGCCTGTCCAGACCGGCATGGGCCGCCATTTCGCCGCCACCGACTACACGGGGGGGAAGGTGTTCATCGTGTCGGCGGAGGGCAAGGTGGAGTGGGAATACGAGTCCGGCACCTGCAACGACCTGTGGGTGCTGCCCAACGGCAACCTGCTCTTCAACACCGGCAGGGGCGTGCGCGAGGTCAACCGCGCCAAGGAGACGGTGTTCAACTACGATTCCAACGGCGAGATTTTCGCGTGCCAGCGTCTGGCCAACGGCAACACCTTCATCGGCGAGTGCACCAACGGCCGCCTGATCGAGGTGGAGCCCTCCGGGAAGATCGCCTTTGAACTGCGGTTGGTGCCGGAGGGCACCGACGCGGGGCACATCTTCATGCGCAACGCCCGGAAACTGCAAAACGGCAACTATCTGGTGGCCCATTCGGGGCAGGAGGTGGTGCGTGAATACGATCCCCAGGGGAAGGTGGTGATGGAGATTCCCGCGCCGGGCGGCCCCCACAGCGCGGTGCGCACCCCCGAAGGCCACACCATCATTTCCTGCGGCGACATGCACAAGGAGGCGATGATTTTTGAGGTTGACAGGGACGGGAAAACGGTCTGGAAAATCACCCACGACGAGCTGCCCGGCATCCCGCTCAAGTTCATGTCGGGCTTCCACCGCCTGCCCAACGGCAACACGGTGATGACCAACTGGGTCGGCCATGGCGAATTCGGCAAGGCGCCCCATCTCATCGAGGTCACGCCGGACAAGAAAGTCGTGTGGACCTTCCAGGACCACAAGACCATGAAGACCCTCTCCAGTGTTCAGGTGCTCGACGTGCCCGGCGACGCGATCAAGGGCGACATCATCCACTAGGCAAACCGCTTCCGGGGCGCGGTGCGTCCGCGCCCAAAACCGGCCCGCAGCGGCCCGCGCCGTGGCCCCGTCCGTGCTTGCGGCCGGCCGCCATCCCCGGACATCTCCGCCCTCTTGCCGCGAAAAACCGGCAATTTTTGGGGGTAATATCACGTTCGACTCCCCGGCGCGCCTTGGTTATAATGGCCTGCTCCCGGTTTTGGGACCGGGGCGTGTTTTTGAGGCATTGGCACGACAACAGGAGGCGAGGTTTATGGCAGCGGCGCAGTTCCATCATTTCGGCGTTCCCACGAGCGTGAAGCGTGAGAATGAGAATTACATCGCGGGCGCGAAGGTGTATGTGACGGACCCGGAGGCGCACCCGTTCCGGGTGGAGTTTTTGCGGTTTGACGCGGACAGCCCGATGCCGCCGGAGATCATGAACGGCCCGCACGCGGCGTTTTTGGTGGACTCGCTGGACGAGGCGTTGGTCGGGCAGGAGGTGATTCTGCCGCCCTTCGACGCGACCTACGAGCTGCGCTGCGCCTTCATCAAGGATGGCGACGCGGTGATCGAGGTGATGGAGAAGCGGTCCTGACGCTCCGGTGAACATCCCCCTAAATCCCCCTTCCAAGGGGGACTTAAGAAGGCGTTGTTCTGGCATGTTGTTCACGTTTCAGCGTGTCCGGCGGGCCGTGGCACAGTTGAAAATATCCCCCTACCCCCCCGTTAAAGGGGGACTTTTGGCGATTAAACAGACACCTAACATGGTTTTTTGCGGTCAAACAGGAGGAGAAACACATCATGGCGATGAAAAAACTGATTAACAGCCCGGAAAACCTGGTGCAGGAGCTGCTGGAGGGTTTTGTGCTGGCGAATCCGGGCAAGGTGGCGCTGGCGGGGAGCAACCTGGTGGTGCGCGCCACGCCGAAGTCCAAGGACAAGGTGGCGCTGGTGACGCTGGGCGGCAGCGGCCACGAGCCGGCGCTGAGCGGGTTTGTGGGCGCGGGCATGCTGGACATCAGCGTGCCGGGCGAGATTTTCGCCGCGCCGGGACCGCCCCGGGTGGTGGAGGCGCTGCGCCTCGCCGCGCGCGACGCGGGCATCCTCTTCGTGGTGCTGAACCATGCGGGCGACGTGATGTCGGCGAAGATTGCCATGGACATGGCGAAGAAGGAAGGCATCAACATCAAACAGATCCTCACGCACGAGGACATTTCAGGCGGCCCCCGGGAAAACCCGGAGGAGCGGCGCGGGCTGGCGGGCTGCCTGCCGGTGATCAAGGTGGCGGGCGCGGCGGCGGAAAAGGGCTGTTCCCTGGACGAGTGCCTGGCCGTGGCCGAGCGCATGGAGCAGGGCATGGCCACGCTGGCCGTGGCGGTGGCCGGGGCCACGCACCCGAGCACGGGCGACGTGATCGCCGACATTCCCGACGGCGTGATGGTGGTGGGCATGGGCCAGCACGGCGAGGCGGGCGGCGGCACCCAGCCGCTGAAGACGGCGGACGCCACGGCGGACATCATGGCGGCGGCGCTGCTGGAGGACATCCAGGCGCGGCCGGGCGACGAGGTGTTCGTGATGCTCAACGGCGTGGGCGCGACCACGCTGATGGAGCTGTACCTGGTGCTGCGGCGCGTCGGCCAGATTCTTGAGGGCCGGGGCATCACCATGGCGCGGACGCTGGTGGGCGAGTACCTGACCGTGCAGGAAATGGGCGGCTTCCAGATGTGCATCGGCAAGCTGGACGCGGAACTGAAGGAACTGTGGGACGCGCCCTGCGCCTCCCCGGCCTGGACGGCGGTGTAGGCCATGGCGGGCATGGTGACACGGGACCATTTCGCGGCGATGCTGCGGCAGGCCGCCGCGGAAATCCGCGCCAACCACGAGCTGCTGGGCAAACTGGACTCGGTGGGCGGCGACGGCGACCACGGCACCACGATGGTGCGCGCCATGGGCCACCTGGAAAAGGCGGTGGACGCGGCCTCCGGCGGCCTGAAATCCCTGCTTCACGACGTGGGCTGGGGCATTCTGGGCGTGGACGGCGGGGCCACGGGCCCGCTGCTGGGCATGTTCTTCCTGTCCATGGCGGAATCGCTGGGCGAGGAGGAGGGGCTGGACCCGGCGGGGCTGGCGGCGCTGTTCGAGGCGGGGCTGGCGGGCGTGCGCGCCCAGACCAAGGCCCAGCCGGGCGACAAAACCATGCTCGACGCGCTGATTCCGGCGGTGGCGGCGCTTTCCGCCGCGGTGCCGGCGGGCCGGGAGGCGGCGGAGGCGCTGCGCCTGGCGGCGGAGGCCGCGGAGCTGGGCGCGGCGGCGACGAAAGACATGCAGGCGCGTTTTGGCCGCGCGCGGAACATCAAGGAACAAAGCATCGGAACACAGGACCCGGGCGCCACGTCGGTGTCGCTCATATTCAGGGGCTTCATGAAAGGAATCGAATCTTATGCCTGACGATGAAAAGACCAAGGGCGCGTCCGAGGAAAAGAACTACGGCATCGGCATCCCCATGGAGACGCCCGGCTTCTTCCTGAAGGGGTCGGCCCACCTCAACTGGGGCATGAAAAACCGGCTCTCGCAAATCTTCAACCCGAAAAGCGGCCGCACGGTGATGCTCGCCTTCGACCACGGTTACATCATGGGGCCGACGACGGGCCTGGAGCGGATCGACCTGGTGGTTCCGCCGCTCATCCCGCACGTGGACTGCCTGATGTGCACGCGGGGCGCGCTGCGCTCCTGCATCAACCCCGAGGTGCGCAAGCCCGTGGTGATGCGGTGCAGCACGGGCGCGACGGTGCTGCGCGAGCTGAGCAACGAGGTGATCGGCGTGACCGTGGAGGAGGCGGCGGCGCTGAACGCGGCGGCGGTGACGGCGCAGGCCTGCATCGGCGCGGAGTTCGAGCGCGAGACGCTGGACAACCTGGCCTACCTCATCAACGAGGGCAACCGCCTCGGCCTGCCCACCCTCGGCGTGACCGCGGTGGGCAAGGAAATGGTGCGCGACTCCCGCTACCTCGGGCTGGCGTGCCGCGTGATCGCGGAGCTGGGCGTCCACTTCGTGAAGACCTACTACTGCGAGCCGGGCTTCGAGGAGGTGGTGGCCGGATGCCCCGTGCCGGTGGTGATCGCGGGCGGCAAGAAGCTGCCCGAGCTTGACGCGCTCAAGATGGCTTACAAGGCTGTCGATCAGGGCGCGATGGGCGTGGACATGGGCCGCAACATCTTCGGCGCGGGCGATCCCTGCGCGATGGCGCAGGCCGTGGGCGCGGTGGTGCACAAGCTGGAGAAGCCGGAGCAGGCCTTCCAGATGTACAACGATCTCAAAGGCTAGCAAGCCGGGAGGTTTTACCCATGGAAATCAGCAGACGGGCGATGCTCGGCGGCATGGCGGCGGCCACCGCCGGGTCCCTGGTGACGGGCGCGGCGGGCGCCGCGCCGAAGAAGGAGCAGAAAGTGAAAAAGTACCCCAACGAGCATTATTACAAGGCCGACGGAACCTTCGATCAGGAGGCGGCGAAGGCGGCCTACTACGAGATGTTTGAGGCCTTCGGCTACCCCATGTGTGACCGGCTCAAATCGGCGGACTTCTGGGTGGCGGAATTCGGGCTTGGCAAATTCGCCGAGGTGGGCATGGCCGGCATCTTCTGGGTGAACAACCAGAAGGACAACTATTTCGGCCACGAGATTTACCTGCTGCCGGGCCAGATGATTCCCGAGCACAAGCATGTGAAAACCGAATTCGCCCCGAAGATGGAGGCCTGGCAGCCCCGCCACGGCTGGATTTACATCTACGGCGAGGGCACGCCCACGCCCGGCGTCGATGCGCGCATTCCCGAATCGCACAAGGAGTGCGCCGTGGCGCGCACCGAGGTGAAGCTGATGCCCGGCGAGGTGGGCCAGCTTGCGGGCGCGGAGCAGTGGCACTGGATGATGGCCCCCGAGGGTGCCATCGTCACCGAGTACGCCACGTACCATGACGGCGCGGGGCTCCGCTTCAGCCACCCGAAGGCAAAGCTGTAGTAAGTAAGAAACATTTCCCCTGAATATCCCTCAAAGGGGACTCAAGGGGTCAGTGTGAATCGGACGGATCGGTCGGATCCGTCCGATCTGTCGGATGGAATACTTTGACGGACCCGTCCCCCCGGGATGGATGCCGCCTTGTTTGCCCCTTTGTTTGAATGGAGGTTGCCATGAAGTTGCATGTGTCACGGACGGGTTGGGTGCTTGTGTCAATGGTGGTGCTGGCATGTGTGGCGCTTCCGGCCTTTGGACAGGGGGGCGCCCCGGCGGAGGGCTCTGCGTGGCGGCAGGCCATGGCGGCGGCGCGCGCGCAGTACCAGGCGTGGCGTGCGGGGCAGTTGGGCGGCCAACCGGTGGATTTCGGCATTTGGAGTGCCACCGCGGCCATGAAAAGCGACGCCTTCGCCAACGTTCTGGCGCCCGAACAGGGCGTTGATCTGTCCGCGAAAGGCCCGGACGGAAAGCGCCTCTGGGAGCGGCGTCCTGATTTTATTGACGGTGTCGTGTATCCCCTGAACGGGGAGGCCCCCTGCGCGTTCTACCTGACCCGGACCATCACCACCCCCGCGCCGGTGGCCATCAAGGCGGGGCTGGGCAGCGATGACGGCATAGAGGTGTGGCTTAACGGCGCGAAAATCCATTCGAAGGACGTGCCGCGCCTTGCCGCGCCGGATTCGGATGTGATCGACCTGCCCCTTGCCGCGGGGGAGAACACCCTGCTGGTGAAGATTTACAACGCGGCGGGCGGCAGTGGTTTCTATTTCGGCCTGGCGGGCGATCCCGCCGCGGGCCTGTGGGCGGATTTGGGCGGCAAATTTCCCGCCGAAACCGCCTGGGCGCAGAAGGACGCCAATCCCGCCGAACTCGCGCTGTGGCTGTCCACGCCGGACAACCGGGACATCACGAAAGCGGTGCTTTCGCGGGCGATTGGAAAGGCGGGTGACGCCGCCGCGCCCTTGAAACAGGAGCTGGAAGCGCTGGCCCAGGCCGCCCCGGACGATTCGCGCTGGCTGGAACTGTACACCAAAACCTGCGTTTTCCGGCGCAACATGGCGGATCTTCTCCGGGTGAACCCCGCCGCGCTGCGGCTGGCGGTGGAGGATCTGTCGCGCAGTTTCCCCGACCGTTACACCAAGGGGCCGGAACTGCTGAAGAAGCTTGGCGAGCTGGAGGCGGGCATTCCCGCCGTGGAAAAGGCGCTGCTGGCGGGGGACGCCTCGGTGCGGCCCGCCATTGACGCGCTGCTGGCGCTCCAGCGCGACGCGCTGCTGGCCAACCCGCTGCTGGACTTCGACCGGCTGCTGCTGGTCCGGCGCGGCGAGGCCTCCATGGGCCTGCCCCAGAACTGGCAGGGCAACTGCGCCGTGCCCATCACCGGCTACGACAACGAAATTGCGGTGCTTTCGCCCGTCAGTCCCGACGGCGCGCTGACCACGCTGTACAAACCCGAGGCGGGGCGTTTCGTCGGCGACGTGGATCTCCATTTTGACGGCGGACGGATGCTCTTTTCCATGCAGGGCAGCCATGACCGCTGGCAGATTTGGGAAATCAACGCGGACGGCACCGGCCTGCGCCAGGCAACCACCGGCGAGGAGCCGGACGTGGACAACTATGACGCCTGCTACCTGCCCGACGGACGCATCACCTTCGCCTCCACCCGCGCCTTTCAGGGGGTGCCCTGCGTGGGCGGCGGCAACACGGTGGCCAACCTCTGCCTGATGAACGCGGACGGCTCCGGCGTGCGCCAGCTCTGCTTCGACCAGGACCACAACTGGTGCCCGACGGTGCTCAACAACGGCCGGGTCCTCTACTCGCGCTGGGAGTACTCCGACACGGCCCACTATTTCACCCGCCTGCTCTTCAGCATGAACCCCGACGGCACCAACCAGGCGGAGTACTACGGCAGCAACTCCTACTGGCCCAACTCCACCTTCTACGCCCGGCCCATCCCCGGCCACCCCACGGCGGTGGTGGCCGTCATCTCCGGGCACCACGGCGTGGCGCGCATGGGCGAGCTGGTGGTCTTCGACCCCGCGAAGGGCCGCTCGGAAAACGAGGGCGCCGTCCGGCGCATCCCCTCCAACGGCAGGCCGGTGGAGCCCCTCATCATGGACACCCTGGTGGACAGTGTGTGGCCCAAGTTCCTGCACCCCTACCCGCTCAACGACAAGTATTTCCTCGTTTCCTGCAAGCCATCCCCCGACGCGTCCTGGGGCCTGTACCTGGTGGACGTCTTCGACAACATGCAGTTGATCCGTGAACTGCCCGGACAGGCGCTGCTGGAGCCGCTGCCCCTCCGCGCCAGCCCGCGCCCGCCGGTTGTTCCGGACAAGGTGCGCCTGGAGGAAAAGGAGGCGACGGTGTACGTGGCGGACGTTTACCAGGGCGAGGGGCTGCGGGGCGTGCCGCGCGGCACCGTGAAGAGCATGCGCGTCTTTGAGATTTACTACACCTACCCGCAGATGGGCGGCCACATCAACATCGGCGTGGAGGGCCCCTGGGACGTGCATCGCATCCTCGGCACGGTGCCCGTGCACGGGGACGGATCCGCCTACTTTAAGATCCCCGCGAACATTCCCGTGGCCCTGCAGCCGCTGGACGCCGAAGGCCGCGCGGTGCAGCTCATGCGGAGCTGGTTTGTGGGCATGCCCGGCGAGGCGGTGTCCTGCGTGGGCTGCCACGAGCGGCAGAACATGACCCCGCCGCCCGCCCAGACCATGGCGTCGCGGGGCGCGCCGGTGGAGATCACCCCATGGAAGGGGCCCGCGCGCGGGTTCAGCTTCAAGCGCGACGTGCAGCCAGTGCTGGACAAGCGCTGCGTCGGCTGCCACAACGGCGAGAAGCGCAAGGACGGCGGGGAACTGCCCGATCTCCGGCGCAAGGACAAGCGCGGCACGGGCGGGTTCACCCCCTCCTACCTGGCGCTGCACCCTTATGTGCGCCGTCCCGGGCCGGAGAGCGACTACCACATCCTGGAACCCGCGGAATTCCACGCGGGCACCAGCGAGCTCATCCAAATGCTTGAAAAGGGCCACCATGGCGTGGTGCTGGACGCCGACGACCGGGACCGGCTCTACACCTGGATAGACCTCAACGTGCCCGACCACGGCACCTGGGCCGAGCACCAGAAGATTCCCGGCAACTTCCACGCGCGGCGGCTTGAGATGCGCGCCCGCTACGCGGGCCGCCCCGAGGATCCGGAAATCATCCCCGGGATGAACCTGGAGCCGCCGGCCTTTGTCGCGCCGGAGCGGGAATCCAGGGCAAAGGCGAAAAAGATCAAGGCGGAGGGATGGCCCTTTGACGGCAAAACGGCGGCGGGACGCCAGCAGGCGGCGGGCGCGGAAACCCGCAAGACCATTGATCTGGGTGATGGTGTGACCATGGAACTCACCCTTGTGCCCGCGGGCGAGTTTGTCATGGGGTCGGCGGACGGCGCGGCGGACGAGACGCCCCGGACCCGGGTGCGCATTGAAGAGCCCTTCTGGATGGGCACGGTCGAGGTGACCAACGCCCAGTACAAGCGCTTCGATTCAACCCATGACAGCCGGTACATAGATCAGGCGAACAAGGACCACACCACGCCGGGCTACCCCGCAAACGAGCCGGACCAGCCGGTCATCCGCGTTTCCTGGGAGGAGGCCATGGCTTTCTGCAAATGGATCGGCGAACAGGCCGGGGCCGAATGCCTGCTGCCCACCGAGGCCCAGTGGGAATGGGCCTGCCGCGCCGGGGCGGCCACGCCCTTCTGGTACGGCGACAGCGGCACGGACTTCTCCAAGACGGCCAACCTGGCGGATCGTTCCATCAAGCTGCTGGCCGTGCAGGGCATCAACCCCCAGCCGATCCCCAACCCGACGCCCTTCCAGGATTTCCTGCCGAAGGACGACCGTTTTGACGACGGCGCCAAGATCGTCACCGCCGTGGGAAAATACCAGCCGAACCCGTGGGGCCTCTTCGACATGCACGGCAATGTGGCGGAATGGACC
>JBHEKP010000236.1:0-17214 GCA_041859375.1 Candidatus Hydrogenedentales bacterium
TGAACTGCGGGTCATCATCAGGAGAATGGAGGAGGCCGCCGCATGGTTGACCGCAATGTTTCAATAAGCGTGCAGCAGTACCTTTTGGAGTTGAAGAGGCAGGGGTTGCCCGTGTCGTTTGCGGTCGTTTTCGGCTCCCAGGCGCGGGGAAACGCCGGCGAATGGAGCGACATTGACCTGATGGTGGTGTCCCCCGTCTTTGACACGAAATCCGGCTTGAACAGCATCAACCTGCTTTGGCGGGTGGCGGCGCGCATGGACAGCCGCATTGAACCGATCCCCTGCGGGGAACGGCAGTGGGTTGAGGATAATTCCAGCGCGGTGATTGAGACGGCCCGCCGGGAGGGTGAACACATCCAGCCCGCAGCCTGACCCCACGCACCGTCTCATCCGCCGTCCCTGTGCACGGTGCCGGGCGAGAAGGCCGGCAGGCACACGGCGATGTATTCCGCGCCCTCCGCGCCGGGGGTGCCGTAGCGCACCCACTCCCCCGCCGCCACGGTGACGGCCTGCCCGGCGCGCACCTCCAGCGCGTCCCCGTTTTCCAGCTCCACCCGCAGCATGCCCCGCAGCACCACGGTGTGCTCGTCAAAGTCCGGGCGCTGGCCGGGCTCGGCCCATCCCGGCGGGCTCACCATGCGCGCCACGCTCACCGATGAGCAGCCGGTGTTGACGCGCCCGACGAATTCCTCGATGCGCTTGGGTTTGCAGCCCGCCGCCTGGATGATTGCCGGTTCAAGAATGTGCCGTGCCATGATTCGAACTCGCTCCTCCGGGAAGAGTACCCTGTTGGGCGGATTCCAACACAAAAGGGAAAGAACCCATGGGCAAGATCCTACCACTTTTGCTGGTGACGTTTCTGGCGCTCCCCGCATTCCCAGCCCAGGGGAATTTTGATGGCGACTATTTCCGGGGCGAGGGCGACACGGAATACCTGGCGCTGCTCGACATCGCGGGGCGCATGTTCCGGCCGGACCCTGAATACCAGAACATCACCATGCTGTACACGCCGGAGTGGAACGGTTTTGTGGAGGGGCCGACGTGGGGCGCGTGGTGGATCCAGAACAGCTACGGCCCCTCCTACTGCGCGATGCCCTTTTTCACCGAGCCCCACATTTCCTTCCTCCAGAACGCGCAGGACCTGTGGTTCTCGCACATCGGCGACGGGAAGACAAAGGGCATGAAGGACTGGGTGGGGCCGGACGGGTGCCTGTGCGACGCGGCGGCGCCGAACCTGGTTTATTACAAGCAGGGCGACGGGCGCATTGACATCCACGACTGGGGCATGGAGTTCACCGCCGCGGGCGTGGTCATGCAGGCGGAGCTGCTGCTGATCAGCCGTGATCCCGCCGCCATCGCCCGGTACCTGCCGCTGCTTGAGCGGAGCGCCAACTTCATTGAGACGCGGCGCGACCCGAAGAACAACCTGTTCCTGGCCGGACCCGCCGGCAACCTGCTGGCCCCAAGCCATGCGGGGTGGAAACAGCCCGACGGCACCTATGAAAAATCCTACCTGTCCGGCCTTTCCATCACCTACATTGCCGCGCTCGACCGGCTGGTTGAGCTTGAGAAACTGGCGGGGAACAAAGACAAAGCCGCGCTTTACACGGAGCGGCGGGAGCTGGCAGGGAAGGGGCTGGCCCAACTGACCACCGACGAGGGGTACTTCATCAAGTCCCTCGATCCGGACGGCACAAGGCACGGCGTGTTCGGCGCGGAAAAGCACGGCTATTTTGAGGCCGTGTGCAACCATGACGCGATGGCCTTCAATGTGGCGGACGACGCGCAGGCGAAAAAAATATACGACAAGATCGCCTCCATTCCCGGACTGCGCCCGCACCATGTCATCATCACGAACCATCCCGGCCTGGACGACACCTACGCGGACACCAAGGACTGGCTGTGGTCCTTCGGCACCTGGGTCAACGGCGGCCACTGGACCACGGCGGAGGCGCGCATGATCCTGGGGTATTACCGGGTGGGTGCGTATGACGACGCGCGGCGCTCCATGGAGCACATCCTCGGCTTTGCAAAACGCTTCCGCATGGACAACCCGCTGGTGGAATTCGGCAAGGAGGTTTACCAGCCGAAGGAGCCCGTCAACTGCGTCTATGACAACTGGGGCGCGCCCGCAGCGCTGATACGGGGGCTCTTCGAGTACCTCTACCGGGCGGACGGGCTGGAACTGCGCCCCCACATCCCCGGCGGCATCACCCGGCTGGAGCAGCGCTTCCCCATCCGCTTCGGCGCGAAGCGCCTGTACCTGTCCACCACGGGAAGCGGCCCCGTCACGGCGGTGCTTGTGAACGGCGCGCCATGGAAGTCCTTCAACGGGAAGTCGGTGTTTCTGGCCCATGCGGACACGCCGGACACGGCGCGCATCCAGATTCTTCTGGGCGGCGCCGAGGCCAGGCCCGAGGCCGAAATCCCCGCCCCGCCGCCGGTGCCGGACAGCGCGCCCAAAGAGCTTGAGCCCTTCCTGGCCCTTTACCGCGGGCTGTGCGGGGCGGGCCTGGGGGAATGCCGGGAGGCGCAGCACGCGCGGCTCATCCTTGACTACGCCGCCGCCATCGAGAAACGGGGAAGGATGCTCGCGGAGGGGACGCTCGCGCCCCTGCCCGGCGGGGCCCAGGCCGCCGCGGACCAGTCCTACACCGACGCAATGAACAGGCTGGCGGAGGGGCTGCGCAAGTCCCTGGCGGCCGGCGGGGAAAACGCGAAAGCCGTGGGCCTTTGGAAAACGATCAGGGCGGACTGACGGGAAGACGGGACAAAAAAGCAACGGGGCCGCGCCATGAGAGGCGCGGCCCCGTGTTTATGCCCTTTTAGAAGCTGTCCGAAGTGTCCAGGGTGCCCTCGGTGGGGCCGGCCTGGCGGCTCTTGATGTGTGGGCCGGTGAGCATGTCCCTGTAGGCCATGCCGGGGCCGACCATGGGGTAGACGAAGGCCATCTTGTCGGTCATGACCTCAAGGAACGCGGGGCCGTCGAAGTTCACGAAGTCCTCCAGGGCCTTGCGCAGCGCGGCGTACTTGGTGACCCGTTTGGCGAACTTGAAACCGTCGGCCTCGGCGGCCTTGACGAAGTCCTTCTGGTGGAGCGACTTGTCGGTGCCGGAGAAGCGGCCGTCGAAGTAGAGTGACTGCCACTGGACCACCATGCCGTCGCCGAGGTTGTTGAGCAGGAGCACCTTCACCGGAAGGTTGTAGGTGGTGCAGGTTTCCAGCTCGCCGAGATTCATGCGCAGGCTGCCGTCGCCGTCCACGTCAATGACGAGCTTGCCGGGGCAGGCGAACTGGGCGCCCACGGCGGCGGGCAGGCCGAACCCCATGGTGCCCATGCTGCCGGAGGTGATCCAGGTGCGGGGCTCCTTGAAGTCGAGGTACTGGGCGGCGAACATCTGGTGCTGGCCGACGCCGGTGGTGATGACCGCCGAGCCCCCGGTGATTTCGTTGAGCATGTCGAGCACGGCCTGGGGCTGGATGACCTTGCTTTCGCGGTTGTAGTCCTGCTTGTGCTCCCTTTTGAGGTTCTTCAGGTGCCCTAGCCAGGCGGCGGTGTCGGTCTTCACGTCCCTGCCCGCGTCAAGCAGGTCGCGGAGGGCCATGGCGGCGTCGGCCACGTGGGACCAGTCGACGGCCTTGACCTTGCCGATTTCGGCGGCGTCCACGTCGATGTGGGCGATTTTCGCGTTTGCGGCGAAGGCCTTCGGCACGCCGGCCACGCGGTCGTCAAAGCGGGCGCCCACGCAGATGAGGAAGTCGCAGTCGTCCACGGCGTAGTTGGCGTAGGCGGTGCCGTGCATGCCGAGCATGTGCATGCACAGGGGGTCGGTGGTGTCCACCGCGCCGATGCCCATGAGGGTGGTCACCACGGGGATGTTGAAGCGTTTGGCAAACCTGCGGAGCTCGGCCGCGGCGTTGGACTGGATGACGCCGCCGCCCGCGTAGATGAGGGGGCGGCGCGACTTTTTGAGGAGCCTGAAGAACTCCCGGGCCGTCTCCTTCGGCATGGAGGCGCTGGCGAGCCGGTCGATGCGCTGCTGGTAGCCGGGCATGGCCAGCATGCCCTCGCCCCTGAATTTTCCCTGCCAGTTCTGCACGTCCTTGGGCAGGTCAACCACCACGGGGCCGGGACGCCCCGTGCGGGCGATGAAGAAGGCCGTGCGCATCGTCTCCTCGATCTCCGACTCGTCCTTCACGAGAAAAACGTGCTTGGCGCAGGCGCTCATGATGTTGAAGACGGGGGCCTCCTGGAAGGCGTCCGTGCCGATGGCGGGGCGGGCCACCTGGCCGCAGATGAGAACCATCGGGACCGAGTCCGCCATGCAGTCGCGCACGGGCGTGACGCTGTTGGTCGCGGCCGGGCCCGAGGTCACCAGCGAGACGCCGACCCTGCCGCTGGCGCGGGAGTAGCCCGCCGCCATGAACCCGGCGCCCTGCTCGTTCGCAGGGACCACAAGGTTGATGGTGTTTCCGGGGTGCGACCGGTTCCAGCGGAAGACGGCGTCGTAGGTGGGGAGGATGGCCCCGCCGCTGTATCCGAAAATGGTGTCCACCCCCTCGTCCGCCAGCACCTGGATGACCATCTCCGCGCCGGTCATCGGGGCGCCGGCCATCGGGTGTTTTTCTGACTTCCTTGGTGCGTTCATGGTCTTCTACGGCTCCTGTGTTCCGGAAAGTTCCGGAGGTCTGCTTCTTTCAGGTCCGGGCCGGGGCGGGTTCGGCCCGCCGGGACCCCGGATATGGAAAAGCGCGAGCGCCCGGGTCTGCAACGGCGCTCGCGCTTGCGTTTCCTGTGTCGCGGGGGGCCGGGCGGTTACTCGGCCGGCTCCGCGTCGCGCGCCGCGTCGTCCGCGGGCGTTTCCTCTACGCCTGACACGGGGGTCTCCCCGGCCGCGGCGTCTTCGGTCTTCGCGGCCTCGGCCTCCAGCGCGGCGGCCTTGGCGGCCTCTTCCACGCGGTCGGCGGCCTTCGCCGCCTCCACGCGGCTGACGGCCATCATCAGCTCATGCGCCACGTCCTCGAGGCTGCGGCCCGCCTGGATCATGCCGGCGGGCACCGCGCCGCGCATGGCGGCGTTGACATCCACGGAGCCGCCGCTCTTGCCGTAGTCGGACAGGTTGCCCTGCTCGATGTCGCGGTGGTACTCGCGGACGCTCAGGCCGATCTTGCGGTCCACGGGGCTGATGTTGATGACCTTCGCCATCACCTTGTCCCCGACTTTAAGGACCTCCTCGGGCTTCTGCACGCGGTCGCTGGAAAGCTCGCTGACGTGGATCAGCCCCTCGATGCCGTTCATGAGGCGGGCGAAGGCGCCGAAGCTGACCAGCTTCGCGATCTCCACCTCCACATGGGCGCCGACCGGCAGGTCCTTGATGACCTCCAGCCAGGGGTCCTGCATGAGCTGCTTGAGCCCCACGCTGATCTTCTCGTTCTCGGGGTCAATGTTCAGCACCTGCACCTCGACCTCCTGGCCCTTCTCCAGCACCTCGACCGGATTCGTGACCTTCTTGGTCCAGGACATGTCGCTGACGTGCAGGAGGGCGTCAATCCCGTCCTCGATCTGCACAAAGGCGCCGTAGTCCGTCAGGTTGCGCACGATGCCCTTGACGCTGGAGCCGATCGGATACTTCTCCGACAGCTGCTTCCAGGGGTTCGGCTGGGTCTGCTTGATGCCCAGCGCGATCTTCTCCTCCTTGCCGTCGACGCTGAGGATCATCACGAAGACCTCCTCGTCGAGCTGCAGGATCTCGTTGGGGTGGCGCACGCGCCGCGTCCAGCTCATCTCGCTGACGTGGACCATGCCCTCGATGCCGTCCTCAAGCTGCACGAACGCGCCGTACTCCGTCATGCTGACCACGCGGCCGCGAACGATGGAGCCGACCGGGTACCGGTCCTCGGCCGTGATCCAGGGGTTGTCGGACTTCTGCTTCAGGCCCAGGCTGATGCGCTCGGTCTTCGGGTCGAAGGTCAGCACCTTCACCTCGATCTGCTGGCCGACCTGGAGCATCTGCGACGGGTGCTTCACCCGGCCCCAGCTCATGTCGGTCACGTGCAGCAGGCCGTCAATGCCGCCCACGTCCACAAACGCGCCGAAGTCGGTGATGTTCTTCACCTCGCCCTCGATCAGCGCGCCCTCGTGGATCGTCTCCAGCAGCCGGCGCTTCTCGCCCGCCCGCTGCTCTTCGAGCAGCTTGCGGCGGCTCACCACCACATTGCGGCGGCGGCGCGTCAGCTTGATGATCTTAAACTCCATCTTCTCGCCGATGAACTTGTCCAGGTCGCCCGTCGGGCGGAAAGTCAGCTGGCTGGCCGGCATGAACGCGTCTATGCCGATGTCCACCTTCAGGCCGCCCTTGACCCGCCGGGTGATCACGCCCTCGATCACGCCGTCCTGGTCGTACACCGCCTGAACGTGCTCCCAGTTCTTGATGCGGTCCGCCTTGATCTTCGAAAGGATCGGCATTCCCATCTCGTTCTCGGGCTCGTCAATGTAGAAGTCGTACTCGCCGCCCACTTCGATCTGGTCGCCCGGCGAGAATTCCGTGCTCGGAACGATCCCCTCACTTTTGTAGTGGATGTCCACCAGGGCCCGGTCGTCCGTCAGGTCCACCACACGGCCCCGGACCACTTCGCCTTCGCGGAAATTCTGGGGGGTCTCGCCCAGCAGCGTGTCCATGTTATCGGCCGCCAACTGCTGCTCAAGCTCCTCCGCCAGATCCGGCTGGACGTACGAAACGCCCTGTTTCATCACCTGTTTTTTGCTCATTGCCAACATGCTCCTTTGAAAAAAAATTTACCGCGAAACGCGGCGGGGTGATATTCTATCAAGTGACGCCCGGAGGTGTCAAACTTTGAAGAATCAGGGTTTTTCGACGAACCGCCCCCCGTATCCGGACGCCGGGAGGGGGGGGACTTTCCCGCCGACACCGGCGGAAGACGGGTTTGTCGGGGATGAAGCACTTTTCGCAGGCATGCGCCGGGAAATGGTGCTCCGCCAGATCGCCGCCCGGGGCGTGCGGAACGGGCGGGTGCTGGCGGCCTTGGGCCGCGTGCCCAGGCACCTCTTTGTGCCGAAAGACCTTGAAAACCAGGCCTACGAGGACCGGCCGCTCCCCATCGGCCACGGGCAGACCATCAGCCAGCCCTATGTTGTCGCCTGCATGACCGAGCTTGCCGCCCCCGGACCGGCGGACCGCGTCCTGGAAATCGGCACGGGGTCGGGCTACCAGACCGCCGTGCTGGCGTTGCTGGCGGGGGAGGTCCATACGGTGGAGCGCCTTCCTGAGCTGTGTCAGGCGGCCCGCGAACGGCTGGCGGCGATGAACATGGCAAATGTGCGGACGTGGCTGCGGGACGGGTCGGCGGGCCTGCCGGAGCATGCGCCGTATGATGCCGTGCTCGTGGCTGCCGGCGCGCCGGACCTCCCGGAGGTGCTGAGGGCGCAGGTGGCGGAGGGCGGGCGGATCGTGGCCCCGGTCGGCCCCCCCGAAAGCCAGTGGCTGGTCGCCGGCCGCAAAACCGGCGGCGTCCTGCGGCTGCGCCGCGTCTTTGAATGCCGGTTTGTGCCCCTCGTCGGCATCCTCGGGTGGCCCGAGAGCCCCATGGGCGGGCGGTGAAACCTTTCCCCGCAGTACCGAGTCTGTTACGCTAGGCAATAGCCGCGCCGTTCACCGGCGGTCCCTTGGGGGGGCCGCGGGGGGAGCTGCGGGTGGAACCCCAACCTGTTGAACCAAAAGGAGTTGATCATGACCAAGATGTGCGTGCGTTTGCTGATCTGCGGGCTTATGCTGGGGCTGGCGGCCGGGTGCGCGACGACCCCCAAGAAGAGCGATGATGACCTGATCAAGGAGACGGTCGTGGCGGTGAAGACGGCCCTTGAGGCCAAGGACATTGAAATGCTGCTGACCACCTTCTCCGAGGACTTCACCCACCCGGAGCTCGCCGGGGGCAAGGAAGAGGCCCGCGAGATGCTGCAGATGGGCGTTGACGCCGGCTATGCCGACGACGGCGAAGTCTCCATCGTGGACATGCAGATCACCAAGAACGACGATGGCACCGCCTCCGTGTACCCGATTGACCTTTCGGGCCCTCCCGGATCCATCAGTGTCGAGCTGGTCATGAAGAAGGAATCCGATGTTTGGCGGATTGTCACCGTCAATCCTGACGGCATGTGATAACGACCCGGACGCCCGGGTGGCACACCTGACCCGGGCGTCTGACCCATCCTCCGAAACCCCGCGCCCCCGGACGCGGGGTTTTCTTATTGCTCCGGCGCGCCGGGGGCCGAGGCCAGCACATCAAGGAGGGCCGCCACCGACGGATCGTCCCACTTGGCGGGGCCGGAATGCTTAAGGGCCAGGGCGCCGTTCCGGTCAATGATGAACGTGGAGGGGACGCCGGCGCCGTAGACGGCGGGAAGGGCGCCCTCGTGCCGGTATACGGGGAACTCCACCGTATACCCCGCGAGAGCCCGGCGCACGTCTTCCTCATCACCCAGCGCCACGGACACAAAGCCGACCTCCGCCCCCCCGGTCCGCTGGAAAAGGGCGTTCAGCCCCTCCAGTTCCGCCAGGCATCCGGGGCAGTTGGGACTCCAGAAATGAAGAAAGACCGGACGGCCCCGGAATTCTTCCAGCGTGCCGGCGGTCCCGTCGGGCTTCGCCAGGGACAGGGAGAAGTCGGCCTGCACCCCGAGGGTGACGGGCGGGGGGGCGAGTTTCGCGCGCTTGGCGGCGATGATCTGCTTTTCGAAGACCACCGACGCGGCCAGCACGCCGCCCGCCAGGGCCGCCACGGTGAGAACGGAGCCCGTCAGGCAGCCCCATAAAAAAGGCCGGCGCCGGGAGGGGGCGGGGGAGGGGAGGGGGCGCGTGTCCGGTTCAGTCATCAGTCTTCCGGCTCCTTTTCTTCCCGGTCGCGCTCGTCAAGACTTTCCAGATAGGCGCGGATGCGGGTTTCGTGGCCCCGGTCCGTGGGATGGTAAAAAGTTCCCCGGTCCACCCCGTATTCCTGCGGGGTGTACCCGCCTGGGAAGTCGTGGGGGTACTTGTAGCCCCCGCCGCGGCCCAGCCGCTTCGCGCCCTTGTAATGCGTGTCCCGCAGGTGGTTCGGCGCGTCGGGGGTGCGCTCCTCGCGCACCCAGGCGAGGGCGGCGTCTATGCCGGCGCAGGCGGCGTTGCTCTTGGGCGCGCAGGCGACATGGGTTGCCGCCTGAGCCAGGATGATCCGCGCCTCCGGCATGCCGATGAACTCGCAGGCCTGCCAGGCCGCCGTCGCCGTCACCAGCGCCATCGGGTCGGCGTTCCCCACGTCCTCCGCCGCGGCGATGCAGATGCGGCGCGCCACGAAGCGGGGCGTCTCGCCGGCCTCCAGCATGCGCGCCATCCAGTACAGCGCCGCGTCGGGGTTGCTCCCGCGCATGCTCTTGATGAAGGCCGAGGCGGCGTCGTAGTGCTCGTCGCCCGTGCCGTCGTAGTGGAGCATCTTGCGGGCGATGCACTCCCCGGCGACCTCCGCGGAGATCACCAGGCGGCCGTCCTCGACCGGCGTGGTCAGCAGCGCCACCTCCAGGGCGTTCAGCGCGCGCCGCGCGTCCCCCTCGGCATACCGCGCGATGTGCGCCAGGGCCTCCGGCGCGGCGTCCACCGTGACTTCCGGAAACCCGCGCTCGGGATGGGCCAGCGCCCGCTCCAGCAGCCGCACCAGGTCGGCCTCCTCCAGCTTGCGAAACTCGAAAATCTGCGAGCGGGAGAGGAGGGGGGACACCACCGAAAAGAAGGGGTTCTCCGTCGTCGCGCCGATGAGGACGATCTTGCCGTTCTCCACGTCCGGCAGGAGGGCGTCCTGCTGGGCGCGGTTGAACCGGTGAATTTCGTCCACAAAAACGATCGTCTTCTGCTGCGTGTGGATGCGCCGCTGGTGGGCCGCCGCGATCAGCTCGCGCAGCTCCTTCACCCCGGCGGTCACCGCGTTCAGCGGCTCAAACACCGACTTGGTCCGCATGGCGATCAGCCGCGCCAGCGCCGTCTTCCCGCATCCCGGCGGGCCGTAGAGAATGAGCGAGGTGACCCGGTCGGCCTCGATGGCCCGGCGCAGCGGCTTGCCCGGGCCCAGGATGTGCTCCTGGCCCGCCAAATCGTCCAGCGAGCGCGGGGCCACGCGCCGCGCCAAAGGCGCCTCGCGCTTCAGGCGGTCCGCCGCGCTGTGTTCAAAGAGGTCTTCGGACATGGCGGCATTGTAGCCCCCGAGCCGCCGCCGCTTCCATCCGGGGAAACGGACTGGTGTATACTGTCGGCCTCGGGGGTCGGCGGCGGAACTCATGACGGGAATGCAGTGAAGAAACGCGGTTTTAGACGGCAGGCGCAGTTCGTGGCCGGCCTCGCGGTGAGCGCGGTGCTGCTGTGGTGGCTGTTCAAGGACACCAACTGGGCCGAGGTGGGACGCGTGGTGCGCAACGCCGACCTGCTGTGGCTCGCCGCCGCGGTCGGGCTGGTCCTGGCCTCGTTTTTCGTGCGCATCTTCCGGTGGCGGGCGCTGGTGGCGGTGGACCCAGCCCCCTCGTTCATGAAGCTCTTCAACGCGACGCAGATCGGCTTCTTCGCCAATTTCGTGCTGCCTGCGCGGCTGGGCGAGGTGATCCGCGCCGTGGTCCTTTCCCGGGGCACGGGGATTCCGGTGTCGAAGTCGCTGGCCTTTGTGGCCGTGGACCGGATCACGGACTTGGTCGGGTTGGCGTTTACTCTGGTGTTCACCGTGGCCTTCTTTCACCCCACCGAGGCGATCTACCTGCCGGAGGAGATGCGCGGCCTGTATGCCGGCCCCATCTCCGCCGTCCTGATCCGCCGGGCCTGCCTCGGCGCGGCGGCGGCCATTGTGGTCGGTTTGGCGGGCGCCTTCGTGCTGGCCGCGTCCCGGGGGCTGGCGGAGCGGGTGCTCCGGCGGACGGTGGGGCCCTTTTCCCCCGCCCTGGCCGCCCGCCTCACCGCGCTGGCCGACCATTTCACGTCGGGCATGGCCGTGGTGCGGTCCCCGTGGCGGATGGCCCGCGCCTGTGGAGTCAGCCTGGTCCTCTGGGCGGTCTTCGCCCTGACCAACTGGTGCGCCTTCATGGCCCTGCGCCTGGAGGTGCCCTGGTACGCCCCCTTCGTCACCCTCTCCCTGCTGGCCGTTTTCATCAGCCTGCCGGGGCCGCCGGGCTTTATCGGCCCCTACCATGTCGCCATTGCGGGCAGTCTGCTGCTGGTGAACCCGGCGATGAATGTGGACGAGGCCCGTGCCATGGCGATCATGGCCCACCTGCTCAACATGTTTCCCGTGGTGGTGGTCGGGGTGTGGTGTCTGTCGGCCGAGAATGTCAGCCTCGCGCAGGTGAAGGAGACGGGGGAGAGTGTCGCGGACGCGGTGGATGCCCAGGGGGAGCCCCCCCCGCCGGAATGAGCGCTCAGCGGCTCTTCGGCTTCTTGGGCTTGGCGGGCTGCGCCGCGCGGGCAAGGTCGCGCTCGATGCGCGTGATGCCCCGTTCGGCGCCGGCGGCCTGCTGCGAGCCCGGCTCGGCCGCGATGACGCGCTCATACGACGCGATGGCCGCCGCATAATCCCCCACCTGCCGCTGGGTCTCCGCAAGCTGGGACAGGGCGGACAGGTTGCCGGGCCGGAGCGCCACCGCCTGCTCATACTGCGCGAGCGCGTCCTCATACTGGCCCATGCGGCGGTAGGTGTTGCCCATCTGGAGATAGGCGGCGGGGTCGTTGGGCGTCATGGCCGCCGTCGTCTCATACTCCCCGAGCGCCGCGCCGTAGTCGCCCATGCGCCGGTAGTAGTCGCCCAGGGCGCGGTGGGCGTCGGGCGCCGAGGGGGTGTCGGCGGCCCACTGCTGGAGCGCGGCGCCCTCCTCAGCGCGCATGCCCAGCTTGCGGTAGAGGTCTGCGGCCATCGGGTAGGCGCGCGGGTCCCCGGCGTTCATCGCCTGGAATTCCCGCAGCCGCGCCACCGCCTCCTGGTCGTACCCGTTGCGGGTGTAGGCCTGGGCCGCCATGTAGCGCGCCACCGCGTCGTCCGGAAGGGCCTCCATCCACCGGTCATAGGCGCGCAGTTCCTGGTCCGTAAGGCCCAGCCGCCTGCTCAGCGTCGCCAGGGTCTGGTAGGACTGCCGGTTGGCGGGGTCGAGTTCCAGGCTTTTCTCCAGGAGGCCCATGGCCTCGTCAAACCGGCCGGCCTTCATGGCCGCCACCGCATCGGCGGTCATGGCGCTGGCCTGGGCGGAAAGGGCTTTTGCATCCTCCTTGTCCGAAGGTTTTTGGTCATCGTCTCCCTTCGCCCCATGGGGGCCGGAGGCGTCCCCTTTTTCGTCCGCCGCGCTCCGGGCAGAAACCCCGCCGCCGGGCTTCATCTCCCGCCGCGCATGGGGGTGGTTCTCAAACATGGATTCAACTGCCCGCTGCACCACCGAGTCCATGAACTCCGGGTCGTTCGGGTCGGGGGCGTTCTCTTTTTTCCTGTCCGGGGCGGAGAGGTCTGTCCCCGGGGTGTCTTCGGGGGAGACGGCCGCCGCAGGCTGCGCGGAAACCCCTCCCACGCCCGTCGCGGAGGCGCCGGGAGCGAAAAGACCCGCTGCGGCAAGATGTCTCTGGACTCCCTCCATGCCGCCCGCGCGTGCAAACAGAAAAATGCCGGCCGTACTGGCGGCCAGCGCGCACACCAGAAGGGCGCGTCCCCTGCCAACGCCCCGACTGCGTCCTCTTCCCATGAATGAATCATCTCCTTGCTACTGCGCCCAGTTTAACACACGGCGCGGAAAAAAGTTCCCCCCCCCGGTGGTGAATGAAGGGCAGTCTCTTCCGTCCCGCCCCTCCTCTCGTATTTTTTCTTCCCCCCCTCTTCTTGCTCATCCGCTTTCCGCGCTTTTTAAGTCTTGGGGCCTTGCGTCAGCAAATCGTCCCACTGTCGGCGGTTCTTCTTCGAGATTCGGTTGGAAGGTTGGAATCCTGTCCGAAAACGGCCGGACCAGTATGACCGGTCATACTGGTCTGACAGGCCGGCACGGCCGACCAACCAAGCTTCCACCCCTAAAAAAAGCGGCCGACCCGCCGCTTCTGGGACAGCGGCGGGCCGGCGACATCCTTGGCGTGCGGCCGCCTTGCAGGGCCGCGGCACCGCTTTTTGTTACAGGCCGAGCACCTGGTCCATCTCCTTGGAAATCTGCGCCATGCGGTCCTTGTCGCCGCCGCCGACTTCGGCGGTGGCCCAGCCGTTGTAGTCAATGGCCGCCAGTTCCCTGCGGACTTCCGCCCAATTGGCGCTGCCCTCGCCGATGTTCACGTCGAACCCCGGCCAGAGGCCCTTCTCCTCCATGATCTTCTTGCTGTAGTCCTTGATGTGAATCTTTTTGATCCGCTTGCCCAGCACGCGGACCCACTGCTCCGACCAGCCGTAGCGGAGGATGTTGCCCACGTCGAAGTACGCCGCCAGTCAGGGGCTGTCCAGCTCGTCCACGTAGCGCGCCATTTCCAGCGGGCTCAGCAGGAAGTTGTTCCACACGTTCTCGACCAGCAACGGCACCTTCTTCTCGGCCGCGTGGGGGATGGCCACCTCCCGGTAAATCTTCTGGGACCGGGCGTACAGCTCATCGTAAAACACCCCGTCCTCCACCTTTCCGGGCACGATCAGCACCGAGTCCGCCCCGACGGCGGCGGCGTAGTCAATGCTCTTGGGGATGTCGTCCAGCGACCAGCCGTGAACCACGCCGTGCACTTTCATGCCCGCCTCCTCGGCGGCCTTGTTCAGCACGTCGGGGTCCACCTCGCCCGGGCCGACCTCGACGCCGTCAAAGCCCACCTCCCTGAGGAGCTTGAGCTTGTCGGCGGGGCCGCCGGACATCTTGACCATGCCCAGGCCGACGGCCTTCTTGATCCGTCCCTTGAGGGCGACGTCCTCGGCAGCGCACGAGACGCCTGAGAGGGCCGTCGCGCCCGCCGCCAGCGCGGCCATCTTCAAAAAATCGCGTCGTTCCATGTGTTTTCTCCACGGTGCCGGTCCCGGTCGGGTCCGGCGGTTCGCACGGGTTGCTTCCTAGAAATAGCGCCGTCCCTTTTCCCCGGGCACGGGCACCGGCTCCGCCTCAAAGTCGCCCATCGTCAGGTCTTCCGGCACAAGGGACAGGTCGGAGTTCATGCACTGGTCCCAGGTGACCGTCTGGCCGCTGTACGCGGACATTCGGGCCATGACCGCCGCGGCGTTGCTCTTCACCATGTAGTCGCCGTTGTTGATCACCTCGCCCGCGCGGATGGCGCGGAAAAGGGCGTCCAGCTCGTTCTGGTACATGTCGTCCGGCTCTTCCGAGGACCACGTCCACGCGTCGCCGCCCGCGGGCAGGATCGTGTGCTCCTGCACCCTGGCGACGCCCTTCGTGCCGTAGACGTTGTCATACACCGCCGTGATGGCGTTCTCCCACTGGCGGCAGGAGCTGAAGGCGCGCACGCCGTTCTCCCACTCGAACACCGTGTTGAAGTGGTCCCACACATTGCCGTACTTCGGGTCCGTGCGCACGGTGCGGCCGCCGCTGGCCGTGGCCTTCACGGGCGGGGTGTCCCCCATGACCCACATCATCTTGTCCAGGCTGTGGATGTGCTGCTCGACAATGTGGTCGCCGGAGAGCCAGCCGAAGTAGATCCAGTTGCGCAGCTGGTACTCCAGGCGCGACCACTCCTTCTTGTCGCCCCGGTGCCACAGGCCGCTCGTGTTGTAGACCGTCTCAATGGTGACGATGTCGCCCACGGCCCCGTCCTGAATCCGCTTCACCGTCTCCCGCTTCTTGTTCTCATAGCGGTAGCACAGGCCCGAAACGATGTTCAGCCCCTTCTTCGCCGCCTCCTCGCAGGTGGCCCGCACGGCGCGCAGCCCCGGGCCGTCCACCGCCACGGGTTTCTCGCAGAAGCAGTGCTTCCCGGCGTCCACCACGGCCTGCAGATGGGCCGGGCGGAACGCGGGCGGCGTGGCCAGCACGACCACGTCGCACATCTCGATCAGTTTCTTGTAGCCGTCCAGGCCCGCAAACTTGTGGCCGTCGTCCACCGAGACGCGGTCCTTGGCCGGGCCCTTCATCAGGCTCTTCAGGCTGTCCTCGATGCGGTCGGCAAAGCCGTCCGCCATCGCCACCAGCCGCGTGTTCGGGTCGGCGAGCAGGGCGTTCTGCATGGCGCCCGTGCCGCGTCCGCCGCAGCCGATGAGGCCGAGCTTGAGTTCTTCGGCGGAGGCGGCCCGCGCGGCGCGCGAGGCCAGGGTCATGCCCGCGAGGGCGGCGCCGCCGGAAATCATGAACGCGCGGCGGCTCTGGGAGGGAATGGACATGCGATGCTCCTGCAGGCGGCCGGCATCAGACCGGTCCGCCGGTTGTCGGTAAACGGGGAAAGCCCTTCTTCCGAAACCCTATCAAACCACTTTCGGCCCCGCGTTTTCAATGCCGGAGGGGCGAAAAAAGGGCGGTCACGCCCCGGAAGAGGGGGGGCGCGTGTTGCGGCGGGCGGCCTGGAACTTCGCCAGCTTCCCGCGCGTCATGCGGCGGACGACCCACCTCACCAGACCGGGGAAAAGCCGGTTTAGCCGGGCGAGCCACCGTGCGTGCGCCGTGATGAACACCATGGGCTTCCGCCGGTGCAGGGCGCGCAGCATGTCCGCCGCCGCCTTCTCCGCCGGGAGCACCAGCCACCGCGGCACGGGGTCGGGGTTTCCCGTGTACTTCCCCTCGTTGTTGACGCTGCGAATCTCGCTCGCCACGAAGCCCGGGGCGATGCAGGTCACGGACACGCCGTGCTCGTCCAGCTCGTGGTAGACCGACTCGGTCAGGGACATGACGGCGGCCTTGCTCGCGTTGTACGCCGACGTGGTCGGGCTGCCGAAGCACCCGGCCAGGCTCCCCACAACGCCCAGCCGCCCCTTCGACCGGATCAGATGGGGGAGAACCGCCTGGATCGTGGCGATGACGCCGAAAAAGTTCACCTCAAACTGGCGCCGGTAGTCCTCGACGGTCAGCGCCTCCAGGCAGCCCGAAACACCGAATCCGGCGTTGGCCACCACCACATCCAGCCCGCCGAAGGCCTCTGCGGCCGTGTCCGCGGCGGCGCGCAGCCCCTCCGCGTCCGACACGTCGCACGCGCACACCAGCGCGCGCCCCCCGGCGGCCTCGATGTCCCGGCTCACCTGCTCCAGGCGGTCCGGCCGCCGGGCCACCAGCGCCACATTTGCCCCCTCCGCCGCAAAGGCGCGCGCCAGCGCCGCGCCGATGCCCGAAGAGGCCCCCGTGATGAGCACCGAAGCGCCTTCAAACCGCCGCATGGCTATCGTCCTCCCCGGGCGCGCCGCCCGGCCCTAGTGGATGCGCTTCAGGGCCCGCCCCTGGTACCAGAGATTGTTCCCCTTGATCTCCGCGACAATGCTCATGTTCTGCCCCATCGCGGAGGCCGTCGCGTTCACCTGGTTTCCCGACACGCTCCAGGTTCCCGGCACCGCGCCCACCATCTGGTGGTGCGCCACCAGCTGGCCCCCCGGGTTCAGCTGGATTTGAATCGTCCCGTAGGGCGTCGGCGCCTGCCAGGCGGTTCCCGGCAGCGTGGCGGCGCTCAGGCCTGACTGCGCGGGCATCGCCGGGACCGACTGCGGGGCATAGGCCTGCTGCGGCACCGCCTGGGCGGCGGGGGTGCCCGGGGGCGGGGCAAAGGCGGCCGTCGGCGCGGGCGCGGGGGCCGCTGCGGCGGCGGCTGCGGGGGGCGGGGGCTCGCGCAGGGCGTTCATCACCAGCGGCGCGGCAAGAAAGACCGCCACCAGGATGATGAGGATGATTGGGAACTTGTTGTTGTCCATTCGTATTATATCCGCGGGGTCTGGGGCAGCCGTCCGAACCAGACACCAGCCCGGACCTTCCTGCTGGGATAATACCCCTTTTCGCCGGATGGTTCCACTCAGGCCGGGCTAACACCCCTTGAACAATTCTGGAGTATGATATTCTCACAGTGCCGGACGGTGGCCGGCACCATGCGGCCGGACGCCGCAAACCCTCTTCCTGGAAATAGCCCATGAACACGCCAAGAAACTATCTCATAGACATGGACGGGGTGCTGGTGCGGGGACGCACGGCGATCCCCGGCGCGCAGGACTTCATCGCGCGCCTGCGCGGGCGCGACGCCAAATACCTCGTGCTGACCAACAACCCGATGTACA
>JBHEKP010000367.1:0-6334 GCA_041859375.1 Candidatus Hydrogenedentales bacterium
TTATTCGCGGATGCTGGTGGTGCGCATGTACTGGGACGGGGAGGCGGATCCGTCGGTGGAGGCGCCGCTGGGCGACCTCTTCGCCATGGGCCACGGCAAGGACCAGCCCTTCAATTCCCTCCCGGTGACGGTCTCCTCCGAGGGCCGCGCGCGCAACTGCTACTGGCCCATGCCCTTCCGCAAATCCGCGAAAATCACCGTCACCAACGAGGGTAAAGGGAGGGTCAACGCCTTCTATTACTATGTGGACTGGCAGAAACACGGAAAACTTCCGGCGGACACGGCTTATTTCCACGCCCAGTACCGCCAGGAGCACCCCGCGGTGTCCGGCATCAACTACCTGATTGCCGACATCGCGGGCCGGGGCCACTATGTGGGCACGGTGCTGAGCGTGCGCCAGCACACGGCGAGCTGGTGGGGCGAGGGCGACGACTTCTGGTTTGTGGACGGAGAAAAGGAGCCCGGCCTGCGCGGCACCGGCTCCGAGGACTACTTCTGCGACGCGTGGGGGCTGCGGCAGATGGCCACGCCCTACTACGGCGCGCCGCTCATGGAGGGCTACGACGCCTTCGACCGCACCACGGTGTACCGCTGGCACATCACCGACCCGGTGCCCTTCAAAAAGTCGCTGCGCCTTGAAATCGAGCACAAGGGCGTGACCTTTGACGAGGCGGGCGCCATCAAATCCGGTTTTGAGGAGCGCGCCGACGACTTTTCCTCGGTGGCCTTCTGGTACCAGCAGGAGCCGCACAAAACCTTCCCGCCGCTGGCCCCCGCGGAAAAGCGCGTCTACATGGACTGGTCGGCGCTGGCGCAGGGCGAGTCCTTCCTGGCGTCGGCCAAAGCGTCCGACGGCCCTGTCTCCCTGCAGGAGGGCGGCGGCTGGAGCGGCAACGGCCAGATGTTCTGGACGCCCGCCCAGCCCAACCAGTGGCTGGAGTTCACGGTGGATGTGCCCGAGGCGGGCGACTATCATCTGGTGCTGGTGCCGACCAAATCCTTCGACTACGGCATTTTCCAGGCGCAGTTTGACGGGAAAAACGCGGGGGTTCCGCTGGACCTGTACAGTTCCGGCATCACCAGCACGGAGGAGACCCTTGCCCTGGGCCGTGTGGAGGCGGGAAAGCACACGCTGCGCTTCCAGAACACGGGCAAAAACGCGGACAGCAAGGGGTGTTTCTTCGGGCTGGACGCGCTGCTGCTTGTGCGCCAATAACCCCGCGCATCCGGGGAACGGTGGTATCTCATGCGGCTGGAACGGATGGCATGCCGGGACTTCAGGAGTCTTTCGGCGGTGGAATGGTCACCCGCACCGGGAGTGAACATCATCTCCGGGGCGAACGCCCAGGGGAAGACCACCCTGCTTGAGGCGGTGCTTTTCGCCGCCACCACCAAGAGCCACCGCACCTCCGCCGACGACGAGCTGTGCCGCCACGGCGCGGAGGGCTTTCATGTGCGCCTGGACGGCGCGCGCGCCGCGGGGCCGGTCACGCTGGAGGCGAACTGGTGGCGCGGCGCGAAGCGCTTCAAGGTGAACGGCGTGGCCCAGACCCGCCTGAGCGACCTGCTGGGCCGGATCAACGTGGTGTTCTTCTCGCCCGACGACATGGCGCTGGTGAAGGGCGCCGCCTCCGTGCGCCGCCGCTTTCTGGACATGGAACTGTCCCAGATCCAGCCCGCCTGCCTCAACGCGCTCCAGCAGTACCGGCAGGCGCTGCGCCAGCGCAACGAGCTGCTGCGCGCTGCGGCGCCGCAGTCCGATCTGGTCGAGGTGTGGGACGTCCAGCTCGACCGGCACGGGCGCGTGCTCATGGAGGCGCGCGCGGAATTCATCGGCGAGCTGTCCGCGCTGGCCGGGGAGATGTACCATGCCGTCGCGGGCGGCGAGCGGCTCTCCGTGGCCTACCAGCCCGATGTGCGCGACGGTGACATCACTTCGGCGCTGGCGCGCCACCGCGCCTCGGACCTGCGCCAGCGCATGACCACCCACGGGCCGCACCGGGATGATCTCGAAATACTCATTGACGGCAAGCCCGCCCGCGCCTTCGGCTCCCAGGGCCAGCAGAAGACCGCCGTGCTGGCGCTCCGCCTCGCCGAGGTGGGCCTCATGCGCCGCCGCACCGGCGAGCTTCCCGTGCTCATGCTGGACGAGGTGCTCGCGGAGCTCGACCCGGACCGGGCGCGCCGCCTCTTTGCCGCGCTGCCGGGGGGCGTGCAGGCCCTCGTCACCACCACCAGCGAAACGCCGCCCGCCGGGTGCGGCGCGGACGCGGCATGGTTCCGCATGCGGGGGGGAAGCCTTGGACAAGAATAAGCCCGTCAGCGTTGGCGACATCCTGAAAAAACTCATCACCACCACGCCGCTCGGCAAGGTCATGGAGCAGGCGCGGGTGTGGGAGCACTGGCCGGAGATCGCGGGCGAGTCCCTCGCGCCCCACGGCCGCCCGGCGGGGGTGAAAGAGCGGCAGTTGCGCGTCGAGGTGGAGGACTCGGTCTGGATGAGCCGCTTTTCCTACCAGAAATGGGACATCATCCGCCGCATCAACCGGCTGGCCGGGCACGAGCTTGTGTCGGACATTTTCTTCACGCTCATGGACGAAAACGCCGGGGACGCCCCCGGGCCCGGAACGCGCCGCCGCCGGAAAAAAGGCGGCGGCACCGGGGAATAGACCGCCTCACCGACGGTTAGCCCCGCGCGCCGGGACAGGTAAAAGAGGGATGCTTTGGGGGGTGGTTCGCGTTTTTGCGTGAGGTTGGTTTTTGCGGATTGAGCGTTTCCGGACACGCTGAAGCGTGAACAACATACCAGGAGCGGGGAGTCTTAAGTCCCCCTTGTGAAGGGGGATTTAGGGGGATGTTCATGACTTCGCCAATGGCCTTGGGACACGCTGAAACATGTCCGGAAAGGGGGGCGGAATGCCGTCTCACCGTCCCGCCTAATCCACCGGGCCGGGCCGTGAAATGACGGGCGCGGTTTTGATGCGGGGCCGCACGGCGAGCCAGTCGATGCCCTGGAATTCGGGGTCGGGGATGGCGCGCACCTCCTCGTCGCCGAGGTAGGGGCACATGGCGTCCACCCAGAGGATGAGCCGCAGCAGATCGTCCCCCTCCACTTTCACGCCGTGGTGTTTTCCTTCGGAGACCATGGCGATGAGCGGGCTTTTGTAGGACAGGCTGGTCATGGGCTTAGGCGTGGCGTAGGCCTTCGGGTCAAGCTGGCCGTAGGCCTCCACCATCATCACGCCCGCGATGCCGAAGCCGGGCTCCGGTTTTTCGGGCGGCGTGTAGGGCGCGCCCCAGCTCGGCCGGCCGATGAGGGTCATGTACGGCTCGGAGAAGACGGGCGGGCTGGGCCGCTCGGTCATGTCGAGGGTCTTTTGCCCCTCCCCGCCGCCCGTGTGGCAGCGCGCGCAGTGACGGTCGAGCACGGGCCGCACGTAGCGGTGCCAGCTCACCGTGTTGTCCGCCCAGGGGAGCGGCGTGATTTCGCTCGGGGCGCGGTTGAGCGCGGCGGGCTTCGACGCCGCGGCGGGGGTGCGGCTGTGCGACTCGTGGCAGCCGAGGCAGCCCCGGCTCTCGCCGGGCATCACGCCGGTGAAGCTGCGCATGGTCTGGAGCGCGCGCTGGTTTTCGTCGAGGAGCTGGAAATGCAGCGCCTGCCCCGGCGGCGCGTAAAAGGCCACGGAACCGTCGGCCTCCACGGGCACGGTGCCCAGGACGCGCTTCACACCCTCGGACTGCACGGCGGACACCACCGGCCCGGTGGAGATGTAGGGGCGCCTGTTCCAGTAGGTGTAGGTCTTCGCGTCAATCTGGAGCACCCGAAGGAATTTGACCTTGCCGCGCAGCTCTGGCGGCGCGTTCTGGCACACGTCGCCGCTGAAGATCACCCCCGGCTTGGGCGCGTCCCGCTCCGCCTTCTGCGGCCAGGCGACGCGGTCCGCCAGCACGGGCGGCACCGGGCGCGGGCGCACCGGCAGGGCGTGGAAGATGTTGCGCGCGCCCTCGTGGATCAGCTCGCGGTTGCCCTCCGTGTCCATCAGGTACAGCCGGAACCGGTCGTCCTTGCCGCCGCGCCGCGCCGACACCAGGAAGTCGCGCGGCCCCAGCGGGAAGGGGGAGTAGTAGGCGGAGTAATCGCCCGAGGCGTGGTAGGCCGGCGATTCCACGGGGTCCACGGGGCCGTTGCCGCATTCGGGCCATTCCACGTCGGCGGTCACCTTGGTGAGGCCCTTGGGGAAGTTGAGCCCCCGGTCGGGGTCGATGATGCCCACGGACCCGGCGAACCAGTTGTGGTGGGCGCTGCCGGTGAACATGACGCGCCGCGTGCCGGGGATGTTCCGCGCGTCCTTCATCACGTCGGGCCACACGCTCTGGTTGCCCCAGAGCGTCACCACCTGCGTGCCGTCGGGATTGGTGGTCCAGAGCTTCTGCGCGCGCCAGAGCGGCTTGTCCGTGTACTCCCAGCGGGTGTAGACCACGCGCCCGTCGTCCATCACCGAGGGCAGGTAGTCCGGCTCGTTGCTGTACGAGACGAGGTACACGTTTTTGCCGTCGCCGTCGGCCCGCGCGAGCTGGAAGGAGTTCGTCGGCGGCATGCAGCGCACATAGTTGTGGCCCCGCGTGGTGGCGAACATGATGTGCCCGTCGGGCAGCCACACCGGGTCCACATCGTCGTAGGGGCCGTCGGTGAGCTGGCGCAGCCCCGTGCCGTCCAGGTTGATTTCGTAAAGGTGGAAGCTCTTCTCGTTGTGCGGCTTGAAGCAGAACAGCACCCGCTTCGCGTCAAAGGAGAGGTCGGGCCGCCAGAAGGAGCCGTGCAGCGGCGGCTGCGGCATGAGCTGGACCGGCTCGCCGCCGGGGTGCAGCCCCCGCACCAGCAGCAGCCGCGCGCCGGGCACCGCCATGTAGCCCAGGCGGTGCCGGGTCTCGTGCTGCCATTCCGAGCCCGCCGGGTAGGGCATGTCCACCAGCAGCACCTGGTCAAAGTCCACCACGGGGTTGGCGAGCATGATTTCCCGCTTCGTCTCGCGCACCTCGAAGTACAGCCCCCGGTCGGGGTCGTCCAGCCGGGCCGCCCGCGCCTCCAGCGCGTCCAGCCGCGCCAGCGCCCGCGAAAAGTCGCCGCCGATGCGCGCCGCCAGCTCCCGGGCCCAGCGGATCTCGTCGCGGATGCGCGCGGGCGCGGGCCTGCCGTCCGCCTGGTGCAGCCAGTCCCGCCGCAGCGCCTCCCGCGCCGCCTCCGGGTCCAGGGCCCGCGTCTCCGGCGTTTCCGGCCGCACATAGGGCGCCACGGGCTCGCTCACGCGGGGCCGGTGGCGCACCCGGCCGCCGACCTCCAGCATCAGGTCGATCCATGCGGACGCGTATGCGGGATCCTCGCCGTGCGCGGCGAGCGCGTCAAACCGCCCCTGCAGCCGGTCCGCCTCCGCCCACCAGCGCCTGTCATCTTCCGTCTGCGCGGCGGTTTGGTGTTCGGTCAGCGGCTTGTACTCCGTGAGCAGCGCGATCAGGCGCTCCGTTTGCGCGGGAACAGGATCGCCCCCCCTCGCGGTGAGATAGTCGAGCGGCGGCGTGCCGCCCGCGCATTCCATGAACCGCCCGTACGCGTCGGGAAAACGCGCCCGGATGCGGCCCAGAACCGCCTCGGCCAAATCGTCGTCCACGCCGCCCCGCCGGCCCGCGATCCGGCTGCGCGTCTGGGCCATGGTCTCCGCGAAGGTCGGCGCCTCCGCATAGGCGTCCGATGCGGCCTCGGTGAGTTCGCGCGACGCCTTTTCCAGCTCCGCCAGCCCCGCCCTGAACAGGCCCTCCAGCTCGTCCCGCGAAAGGGCGCGGGTGAAAATGCGGACCTCGTCCAGCCCGCCCTGGAAATGCTCCGCCGTGCCGCCCATCGATCCGATGAAAAGGGGCGCGTCCGGGCACAGCCGTATCGTTCCGGGCCGCTCCATCGCGCCGATCTCCGCCCCGTCAAACCACACCCGCATGGACTGGCCGTCAAAGGACGCCGCGCAGAAATGCCACACCCCGTCCAGCGCCTGCTCCGGCGCGATCCGCCCGTCGCATTCCGCATAGCCGTTCACGTCCAGGCCGAGGGACAGGATCGTCCCGTTTTCCTGGAAGGAGAAGAGCACCCGGCTGTCGCATTCCTGCCGCAGGATCTCGCGGTAGCCGCCCAGCTCCGAAGGGCGCACCCACGCGCACAGCGTGACGGCGGGCAGTTCCGCCGCCCGGAACCCGGCGGTGCGCAGCCCGTGCGCGCCCCGCAGCGCCAGCGCGCCCCCCGCCACCCCGCGCCGCCGCGCAGGCGGCTGCTCCGCCGTGGCCGTCCAGC
>JBHEKP010000173.1:0-16947 GCA_041859375.1 Candidatus Hydrogenedentales bacterium
ATTCTCCCAGCAGCCGCTCCATTTCCTCCGTGGGAATGTCCAGCGGGCGGATGTAGCGGATTTCCTTTTTGGCGAAGTCATAAAGTTCCACAACCGGCCCGGAAGGGTCGCGCGCGGCGGCAAGATATTTGTTCAGCGCCGGGTAGACGCGCATCGCGCCGACCATGAAGGACATTTTGCCCCGATAGGGGAAGGAGGCGGTGACAGCACGGGTTTCGGGAAGGACCCCGACGGAAAGGCTGGTGTTTTGCCGCACAGCGTCCACCGCCGCCTGGTTTTCCAGGACACAGCCGCCCAGGCTGCGGAGCGAGGCGGGCGCGGTGGTTCGCGGATTGTCGAAATAGACGCCCAGCCCCCGCGCGGACTCAAGGCGGCAACCGTCCCGGAGGGTGGTGTAAACCGCGTCCATCACACCGCCGATGTTCTGGTAGGGACCGGTGTGCGTCCTGTAGGCAAACCACAGTTCCGGGACGTTTTCACGGACGGGTTTGACCGGTGTGAAGAGTCCAAGCCGCCGCAAAAACCAGAACATGAAACCGAAGTCGGACACCACCACCACAGCAACCAGCACAATCACCCAAGTCTGCATAATCCGAGCCTCCATGGCCGCGCGCGGCGCGCGGCAAACCGGAAGCATTGTATCAGGATTGGGAGAGGCGGGGAACACCTTTCCCCTGTTTCGCGGAACCGCGGAAAAACGCGCGTGCCGGAAGCCGCGGCCACCCGGCGTGAACCGGACGAGCCGGTCCGGCGGGATGCCGGTTATGTGTAGGCCATGGTGGGGGTGATGCCGAGAAGCCGGAGATACACCACCAGTTCTCCGCGGTGGTGTGCCGTGTGGTCAGCCTGGGTGTGGATGAGCGTGAAACGGGGAACCTCGCCGACGATTGGATTCGGGGGCAGCATCACCGTCAAGTCCGCCTCGGACAACGTTTCAAGCAGGGTGGCGTAGTTGTTGTAGGTTTCGTCCAGCAGCGCGACCGCCTCCGCGAGGGTGCGCGGGAGCATGTATTCCACCCGCATTTTCGCCCAGTCCGTGTCAAAACCCGTGCCAAAGGCCGCCTCGCGGAACCAGGCCACGGTGACGGCGATGTGGCTGATCTGCTGCGCCACGGTCATCATGCCCTCCGCAGGCTGAAAATCAGCGTGTTCCTCCCGGAAATCCTTGATGATGTTTTGCAGGAAATGCCGTTCCATCCGCAAAAGCGCGGCGGCCTCTTTTCCGTTCATGGGCTTGTCCTCCTGGTTTATGGCAAGAAACCATTCTCACCGGAAAGATCATCCCCAAAACAGCACGCCGCGTTCAATAAACCGGCGGAAAGTTAGGACAGATCCGCCGGTTCGTGCCACCCCCCCGCCCCATGTTCAACCTTTTCGCGCTTCGCGGGACGGCTTTCCGTATAATGCCCCCGGCCAACACCGGAGGTTTCATGCGGCCCCTTTTTCTTACTGCCGTGCTTTTGCTTGTTCCGCCCGCTTTTGCGGAAACCACGCCCGGCCCCTATGACTTCCTGGGGCTGCCGAAAAATACCGCCGAAACAAGAGCCGCGCAGCGGCCCCCCTTCTCCATGTCCGACCCGGCGGGACCGGTGTTCACCGAGGAGGAAAAAACCGCGCAGCGCGCCGCCGGTGAGGCGCTGCTGGAACAACTGCGCGCGGCCTGCGGCACGATCACCCTTCCCCCCGGCGATTACCGGCTTCCCTGCCGGCAGCCGGTTGTGCTGGAAAACCTGAATGATGTGGTGGTGGAGGCCGCCGGGGCGACCCTGTGGTTCGAACGTCCGCCCAACGAGGCGGCGGCGGAATGCTGGGGGCTGAAATTCCTGCACTGCCGCAATGTGACCCTGCGCGGGCTGGTGGTTGACTACGATCCCCCCCTTTACATGCAGGGCCGCGTCACCTCCCTGGACATGGGCACCGGCGCGCTGGAGGTGGAGGCGGATCCCGGGTTTCCCGCGGTGGATTTCCGGCCCCTGCAAATCATCTTCTTCCGCCCCGACGGCGCATACATCCCACAGCCGCCGCATTTTCATAACGGCGTTACTGTGGCGGAGGGGCGCACCCTCAGGACGACCGTAAAGACCATCGCGGAGCTTCGGCGGCAGAGTTCGGACCCGAAAATTCTGGAGGCCTTCGGCGGCAGGAGCAAAATCGGGGCGGGTGACTGGGCCGTTCTACCCTTCCGCACCGGCACGGCCCTGTGGGTGGAACAGTGCGCCGCCATGACCTTTGAGGATGTGACGCTTCACGCCGCGCCCGGTTTCGCCTTCCTCGAAAGCGGCGGCGCGGGCGGCCACACCTACCGGCGGTGCGGGGTTGTGCGCCGCCCAGGCACCAACCGGCTCTGGGCGGGCAACGCCGACGCCTTTCATTCCCGGATGCTGGAAAGGGGGCCGCTCCTGGAGGGATGCGAATTCGCCCACATCGGTGACGACTTCCTCAACCTTCACAGTTTCTGGCATCTGGCGGCCCACCGTTTCGCCCCCAACCAATATATCCTTTTCCCGCACATGTACGAACCTTTCAGGGTCGGCGCAACCATTGAATTCTTTGATCAGGTGAGCGCCGCATCCCAGGGGGAGGCCGTAATCACCGCCCTGGAGCCGCTGACGGACGCGGTGCTGCTGGAAAAGACCCGGACCATGCCGGAGAAATACGGGTTCATCCCCTATCATGGTGCCCCCGTGGTTGCGGTGCTGGACCGCGACGTGCGGGCGGATGAGGGAAGCCTGGTGGACGCGCGCGCCCTCGACAGCCCCGGCGCGGCGGTGCGGGACTGTTATTTCCATGACACCATGGGCCGGGGCGCGCTGGTGGAGGGGGTGCGGGACATGGTGCTGGAGGACAACACCTGGCGCGACTGCAACGGCGGCGTGTTGATGTTCTCCTGCATGTGGTTCTATGTGGAGGGGCCCGCCCCGAAAAACACAACCGTGCGCAACAACCGTTTCCTCAATGCAGACGCGCTTCCCGCGCCGGTGCAGCGGCACCAGCCCGTGAACGGCACCATCTGCATGACCCTCGTGGCCAACGGCGGCAATTATCCCCGCACCGTGCTGCACAACACCGGGCTGACGGTCACAGGCAACGTTCTCTACCGGCCCATGAACTATCCCGTGCTGGCCGCCTACACGCGGGGCGTCGAGGTGGCGGGCAACCGCATCATCGAACCGCGCCATTACCTGGACAGCGTGGGGTATGACGAGTCGCCCGTCTATTATTCGGATGCGGATGGAAACCCCAATCCCTCCTGTGCCATATT
This sequence comes from Candidatus Hydrogenedentales bacterium, assembly GCA_041859375.1. Classification (GTDB taxonomy): domain Bacteria; phylum Hydrogenedentota; class Hydrogenedentia; order Hydrogenedentales; family CAITNO01; genus JBHEKP01. The sequence goes on from JBHEKP010000173.1 coordinate 3,263, forward strand.
CGTCACCCAAAGCACGGATGTGCGCGTCGGCGGAAACCGCATCGAGGGTCCGGCGGGCGCGGCGGCGCGCGAATGGTGTTTCGGGCCGGGTGTTTCAACGGCAAAGGAATAGGCATGCCACGGTATATCGCGTTTGCGTGCGGTGTTCTGGGTTTCGCGCTGGCTTCCGCCGCGGTGGAATGTGAAAAACAACCGCTTTTCACCGGCGGCGCGGGCGGCTATGACACCTACCGCATCCCCGCGCTGGCGGTGACGGCAAAAGGGGCGGTGCTTGCCTTTTGCGAGGGCCGCAGGGCGGGCCAAAGCGACACGGGCGACATAGACCTGCTGTGCAGGCGCTCGGAGGACGGGGGAAGGACCTGGTCCGCGCCGCTCACCGTCTGGGACGACGGAGGCAACACCTGCGGCAACCCCGCGCCCGTAACGGACCGGGACACGGGCACGATCTGGCTGCTCATGACCTGGAACCGGGGCGATGACCGGGAGGCGGACATCATCGCCCGGAAAAGCAGGGACACCCGCCGCGTCTTTGTCGCCCGCTCGGACGACGACGGCCTCTCCTGGTCAAAACCGGAGGAAATCACCGGCGCGGTAAAGCGGCCTGACTGGACCTGGTATGCCACCGGTCCCGGCGCGGGCATCCAGCTGGAAAAGGGAAACCTCAGAGGGCGCATGGTCATCCCCTGCGATCACATCGTTGCGGACACAAAAGAGTACTTCTCCCATGTCATTTACAGCGACGACCACGGGAAAACCTGGCAACCGGGCGGAAAAACCCCGCGCGATCAGGTGAACGAGTGCATGGTGGCCGAACTGGACGACGGGCGGCTGATGCTCAACATGCGCAATTACGACAGGACAAAGAGCAGCAGACAGGTGGCCTTCAGCGGCGATGGGGGGATGACCTGGGGCGGGCAGCGTTTTGACGAGACGCTTGTCGAACCCATCTGCCAGGCGGCGCTGCGCCGCCACAAGCCGGGCGTGCTGCTCTTCTCCAACCCCGCTGACAGGAAAAAGCGCGTCAACATGACGCTGCGCAGGAGCGCCGACGATGGGAAAACGTGGGATGCCGGACTGGCGCTCCACGCCGGGCCCTCCGCCTACTCCGACATCGCGGTGCTTCCAGGCGGCGAAATCCTGTGCCTGTACGAGTGCGGGGAGAAAAACCCCTACGAAGCCATCGTTCTTGCGGTGGTCAGGTGACCGGCCGCGTCAGCGCGCGGCGGCGGGACCGGCGATGAAATAAAGGCCGGCGGCGTAGGCCGCGTACATGGCCATGAGCACAAACCCGTTCCACCTGCGCACCCTGAAACCGCCCAGGCCAATCATGAGCAGCATCGCGCCCACCATGGCGAGGGCGCAGGGAAACATGTACCATACCACCTGCTTTTCCGCGCCGAGCGGATTGAACAGGGAGGACGCCCCGGCCACCCAGCAGATGTTGAGGATGTCCGCGCCCACAATGTTGCCCACGCCCACCTGGGACTGGCGCTTGAGCGCCGCGGCGGCGCAGGTGGCGATTTCCGGAACGGAGGTGCCCACCGCGGTGACGGTGAGGCCGATAATCACCGGGGAAAGGCCAAGCTCCTCCGCAAGGCCCGTCGCGCCGGTCACAAGCAGCTCGCTGCCAAGCAGCACGCCCAGAAACCCGCCGACAAAAAGCCGGAGGATTTTGGCCGCGCCCATGCCCGCGAGCTGGCGCTCCAGCTCCTCCATCCCCTCCATGGCCGCCCTCGCCGCCTCGCGGTGCCTTTTCACCTGGCGGTAGGAATACAGCAGGTAGCCGGCGTACATGGCCATGAGCGCCAGCCCGTCGCCGCGCGTCATCACGCCGTCCATCGTCAGGGCGAAACCGGCGGATATGGCGAGCAGCACGAAGACCGCGCTCGGCCCGAACACATGCCTGTCGGCGAGCATGGGCAGGGAGGAGAGGGCCGCCGCGCAGCCCAGGGCAATGCCCACATCCACAATGATGGAGCCCACGGCGTTTCCCAGGGCCAGTTCCGGATAGCCCCTGACGGTGGCGATGACCGAAGTCAGCAGCTCGGGCGAGGTGGTGGCAAAACTCACCAGCACGATTCCGATGAGCATCTTGGGGACGCGCAGCCTTTCCGCGACGCCCACGGCGCCCTCGACAAACCAGTCCGCCGTTTTCCACAACACCGCCGCAGCCGCCGCCACGAAGAGCAAATCCAGCGCCATGTGAATTCCTATCCCTTCTGCACGCGCATGCGCCCCGGCGTGGTCCCCGTTTCAGACTCCAGGCTCGCGCGGATGCGCGTGTAGGACTCGTAGCGCCCCCGTGCGATCTCACCGCGCTCCACCGCCGTCCGGACCGCGCACTGCGGTTCGTGGATGTGGGTGCAGTTCCGGAAATGGCATTCCGTCGCCATGGCGGCCATTTCCGGGAAATAGTAGGCCACCTCCTCCGCCGAGACGCGCCACAGGCCCAGGGTGCGTATGCCCGGCGTGTCAATGACGCGGATGCCGCCGTGAAGCTCGTACAACCGCGCCAGCGTGGTGGTGTGCCTGCCGCGCAGAGAGGTGCTCACCTCCTGCGTGTGGATGGTGAGTTCCGGATCGAGCATGTTCAGCAGGGTTGACTTGCCCACACCGCTGTGGCCCGACAGCACGGTGAAGCGCCCGCCCAGAATCCCGCGCAATGCCTCAATACCCTGCCCGGTTTTGCAGCTTGTCACGCACACCCGCACCCCCAACCCCCGGTAGATGGCAAGGCCCTCCGGTTCCCCCTCCGCAAGATCCGCCTTGTTCAGGCAGAGCACCGGTTCCACGCCGCCCACCTCGGCGGCGATGAGAAACCGGTCCACCAGCCCCGGCCGGAAGGGGGGATTGGCGGCGGCGGCCACCACCAGCAGCAGGTCCGCGTTGGCGGCGAGAATCTGCCTCTTGATGCGGTCGTGCGCGCCCGCCGGGCGGCCCAGGGTCGTGCGCCGCGGGCCCACGCCGCGTATGAAGGCGTCCCCCTCCTCGAACTCCACATACACCCGGTCGCCCGAGGCAAGCAGCGAGTCCTCCTCCTCGCGGAGGCGCTCGTCAATGAGGCAGAGCAGGTCCCCGCCGCCCTCCGCCGCCGTCTCGTCCATCTGGACGAAAGCCCACTTTTTCGCGTGGGAGATGAGCGTGGCGTTGGGGGTGAAATCCTGGGGCAGCGCCGACTGTGCGGCGGCCACGGCCTGTTCGGAAAGTTTTCCCAGGGCGCGGCGGTGCTTCACCAGATCCCGGGAAAACGCCGTCTCGTGCAGGTTTTCCCAGTCTTTCTCGCGCACCGTGCCGCGTTTTTTCTTTTCAAGGTGTTTGCGCTTCATTTCGTCTTTGGGGTTGTGTTCGCACCGGACCCGTCCGCGGGACCGCCGGTCCATGCGCGCACATAGTCTATCTCAAAAAAGGCGGGCAGTTCGTCTTTCCCGGGCGGACCGAACCAGTCCCGCATGATTTCCACGTCACAGTTCAGGGTCAGCGGCTGGTGCCACAGCGTGTTTTTGCCCTCGCGCACAAGCAGGCCGTCCACGTGCCAGCGCAGGTGTCCGGGGGTCCACTCCAGCGTGTAGACATGAAAATCCGCCGCCGGGTCGAAGGGGGGCCTCAGCATCTGCGACCATTGGCGGTGGGCGGAGTGTCCCGGCATGCGGAACACGTGCGCCGTCATGTGCACCCCGCGCACCGGTTCCGGGGCGCGCGCGCCGATTTCGAACACGTCGATTTCAGTCCACAATTCCGGTGTCGCGTCGTAAAACCAGAAGGCGTTGCACACACACGCCGCCATCACCCTCGCCCGCACCTCGAAACAGCCGTAAAGCACCCGTTCCCGGCTCTGCAGGGCCGCAGTGGCGTGGTCCCACTCCCCCTCCGGGGCGGGCAGGGGCCGCGCCGCCAGGCGCAGGCATCCGCCGGACACGGTGAGGTTGGACTCTTCAAACCTTCCCGGCGGGCGGCCCGCCCATGTCGGATTTTTCGGCCACCACCTGGCCTGGTCCAGCGTGTTGCCGTCGAACTCATCCCAGAAACCGTCCAGCCGTTTCCAGCCGCTCTTGTTGTCTTGATCACACAGGGGAAGTTCCCCGGACTTGCGGGCGGGCGCCTTGGAAAAGTCAGGTGTGTAAAGCCGCCAGCCGTCCGACTCCGTGAATGGGGCCTCTTCGGCCTGCGCCGCCGCCATGAGGAGGAGCATGCAGGACATTGCCGCCGGCACAAAGCGCGCGGCGCGGTCCCGGACGGATGCGCCGCTCATGGGGCCAGCCCCGCCCGCACCAGCGCCACCTCGCGGGTGATGAGGGGACCGGCCTCACCGCCGCCCGCCTCCACATCCCGGCGGAGCCGCGTCAGGCCCTCCGTATATTCCTCCGGGTCCATAAGGTCAAAGGTGGAAAGGAACTTGGCCTCCACGCGGGCGAGATAGGTCCGGTCCATGGGCTTGGGCTGGCCCTGTTCGATGTCCCAACGGACCCCCTCAAACCCGGCCTGTTCCAGCAGCCCCCCCAGGGTTTCCAGCGGCGGAAACCGCCCCAGGTCAATCGCCGCGAAACTGGGGAAGTACAGGTTCAGCGGATGCTCCGCAATGTAGGAGGGCGGCACGGTGATGTGCGCGGTCACCCCGCCGCCCCGCAGCACCCGCGCGCAGTCGGCAAAGAAACCGGGCAGGTCAGGAACATGCTGCATCACATAGGTGGAATAGACGGCGTCGAAACAGGCCGGCCCGAAGGGCAGGCCCGGCGCGCGCCCCCGCAGCCACAGGCCGCCCGTTCCCTTTTCCCGCGCCCTGGCGATCATGCCCGGCGACGGCTCCAACGCCGCAAGCAGTCCCCGGATTTTTGGCGCGATGAAGCGGGTGGTGTTGCCCGTGCCCGCGCCGATTTCCAGGACGCACCCCGCCCCCCGCAGCTCCTCCGCCAGCCGCCCGAAGCAGAAGTCGGCCCCGCTTGGGCGCACGGTGTCGTACCGGCCGGCGATATTGTCGTAGTTCACGGGCATCCGGATTCCATGTCCTCCTTCTCATGCTCACCGCCCCACTATACATAAAAGGCGGCGCCAGCCGCCACGGGGGTGGCGGCCGGCGCGAAAGTTCGGTTGCCGGTCCGGGATCAGCCGCAGTTGCAGCCGCCGCCGCAGCAGGACTTCTCGTCCTTCTTGGGCGCGTCGGTGACAAGGCATTCGGTGGTGATGATCATGCTCGCGGCGCTGACGGCGTTCTGCAGGGCGCAGCGGATGACCTTGGCCGGATCGATGATGCCGGCCTTGACCAGGTCCTCGTATTCGCCGGTGGCGGCGTTGTAGCCGTTGTTGCCCTTCGCGGCGGCCACGGCGTTGACCACGACGCCGCCCTCAAGCCCGGCGTTCTCCGCAATCTGGCACAGGGGCGCGGCCATGGCCTTGTAGACGATGTTCGCGCCGATCTTCTCGTCGCCGTCCAGGTTCAGGGAGGCCAGTTTCTCGCGGACGCGCAGCAGGGCGACGCCGCCGCCGGAAACAATGCCCTCCTCGATGGCGGCGCGGGTGGCGTGAAGCGCGTCGTCGGCGCGGTCCTTCTTCTCCTTCAGCTCCACCTCGCTCACGGCGCCGATCTTGATGACCGCGACGCCGCCCGCGAGCTTGGCCAGGCGCTCCTGGAGCTTCTCGCGGTCGTAGTCGGAGGTGGTGTCCTCAATCTGGCGGCGGATCTGCTCGCAGCGGCCCGTGATTTCCTTCTTGTCGCCGCCGCCGCGGATGATGGTGGTGTTGTCCTTGGTGATTTCGACGCGCTTGGCGGAGCCGAGCATGTCCAGCTCGACCTTCTCCAGGGTCATGCCGAGATCCTCGCTCACGAACTGTCCGCCCGTGACGATGGAGATGTCGCGCAGGATTTCCTTGCGGCGGTCGCCGAAGGCGGGCGCCTTCACGGCGGCCACGTTCAGGATGCCGCGCAGGCGGTTGACCACCAGGGTGGCCAGCGCCTCGCCCTCGAGATCCTCGGCGATGATGAGCAGGGCGCGCCCGCTCTGGGCGATCTTCTGGAGCAGCGGAAGCATGTCGCGGATGCTGCCGATTTTCTTCTCGTAGCAGAGGATGCACGGATCCTCCATGACGACCTTCATGTTTTCGGGATCGTTCACGAAGTGGGGGGAGATGTAGCCGCGGTCAAACTGCATGCCCTCGACGATTTCCACCTCGGTGCTCAGGCTCTTGCCCTCCTCGATGGTGATTACGCCGTCCTGGCCGACCTTGTCAATCGCGTCGGCGATGATGTCGCCGATGGTGTCGTCGCCGTTCGCGGAAACCGTGGCGACCTGCTTAATCTCCTCTTTGTTCTTGATTTTCTTGGCCATGTCGGAGATTGAGCCGAGGGCGAGGGCGAGGGCCTTGTCCATGCCCCGCTTCAGGTGCATGGGGTTGGCGCCGGAGGTGACGTGCTTCATGCCCTCGTGCACCATGGACTGGGCCAGCACCGTCGCCGTGGTCGTGCCGTCGCCCGCGATGTCGCCGGTCTTGCTCGCGGCCTGGCGCACCATGCGCGCGCCCATGTTGGAAAGGGGCTCCTTCAGCTCCACTTCCTTGGCCACGGTCACGCCGTCCTTGGTGACCTTGGGCGCGCCGAAGGATTTTTCCATGAGCACATTGCGGCCCTTGGGGCCAAGGGTGGCCTTCACGGCGTCCGCCAGCACATCCACGCCCTGAAGCAGCGCCACGCGGGCTTCCTGTCCAAACACAAGCTGTTTTGCCATTTTCCGTCTCCTTTATGTTGTGACACAACCAGTCATTTGCCACGTTTTTGGGGTGTTAGCACTCATGGGGTTTGAGTGCTAACAGGAAAATCCTAGCACAAGAAAAACCCCGTGTCAAGCACGGGGCGGGGGAAATGTTCGTGGAATATGGAACCGGGGGGTCAGGGGGTCTTATACCGGCGGGGGTCGATGTCGTGGCGCTCCACCCGGAGCCCCATAAGCCGTTCCGAAATGCCGAGTTGCCGGGCCGCCTTGGCCTTGTTGCCCTTGCAGTCCTTGAGCGACTCGATGATCATCTCCCGCTCCACCCGGTCCAGCGTCTCCTGGAGCGTCCCCTTCATGATGGTGTTGGTCGCCTCCGCAGTCTGGAGGGTGGGCGGCAGGTGGTGGCCGTGGACCACGTCGTCATTGGTGAGGAGCACGGCGCGCTCGATGCAGTTCTCCAGTTCGCGCACGTTGCCGGGCCAGTGGTAGCTCATGAGCATGTCGATGGCGGGGGTGGAGATGCGGCGGACATACTTGTGGTTTTCCTTGCTGTACTTCTCCACGAAGAAGTTCGCCAGCTCAAGGATGTCCGTGCGCCGCTCGCGCAGGGGCGGCACGAACACGGGAAACACGTTCAGCCGGTAATAGAGGTCATGGCGGAAGGCCCCAGACTCCATGGCCTTCTCCAGGTCGCGGTTGGTGGCGGCGATGACGCGCACGTTCGCCTTGATGGTCTCGTTGCCGCCGACCCGCTCGAACTCCTTCTCCTGGAGCACGCGCAGCAGCTTAATCTGCATCTGCGGGGAAAGATCGCCGATTTCGTCAAGGAAGATGGTGCCCCGGTGGGCCATTTCAAAGCGGCCCTCGCGGCGGCGCACCGCCCCGGTGAAGGCGCCCTTTTCATGGCCGAAAAGCTCGCTTTCGATGATGTTCTCGGGCAGGGCGGCGCAGTTCACCCGCACCAGCGGCTTCGACGCGCGGTCGCTGTTGTAATGGATGGACTGGGCCACCAGCTCCTTGCCCACGCCGCTTTCGCCCCGGATCAGCACGGTGGCGTCGCTTTTGGCCACCTGGGCGATAAGGTCGAAGACGGTCTGCATGGCCTTCGACCGGCCGATCATGTTGGCGGGATGGAATTTTTTGCGGAGTTCCTGCTGGAGGCGCATGTTTTCCGTGAGCAGCCGCTCGTGCTCCTCCTGCGTCTTCTGGCGCAGCCGCGCCGCGCGGGCAATCATGGAGGCGATGATTTGCAGGAGGCGCAGATCCTCCTCCAGCGCCACGTCCTCCTCGAACAGGCGGTCGGCGCTCAGCGTGCCCAGCACCGCCGACTCCATCTTGATGGGCACGCAGATGTAGGAGATGTCCTCCCGGTTCAGGTTCGCCCGGGCGTTGGTGCGGTTCAGGAACAGGGGTTCCTCGGAGACCCTGGGGATGATCATGGGCTTTCCGGTCTGGACCACCTTGCCGATGACGCCCTCGCCCAGTTTATAGCGGCCAAGCTGCAACTGTTCCGGGGAAAGTCCGTGGGCGGCGCAAATCACGATCTCGTCCATTTCACGGTTCAGCAGGGTGATGGTGCCCCGCAGCATGCCCGTGTGCTTGGTCATGGATTTCAGCACCGGCCCCAGCTCGTCGCGCAGGTCCACACTGCGGTCCAAAATCTCACTAATCTCGTAGAGGAGGGTGAGTTCGGCGAGTTCACGGCGCACCTTGGGGGTGGTTGTGGCCATGGACAATTCCTTTCCAATCATCGCACCGGTTGGTGTCTTTTCAGGGACCATAATACCTTCAAGTAGAAGTTTAGAGGAACGGGGGGCGCTTCCGCAAGCGGCAATTCTCGAAATAGTTACCGTTTGGTAGGTCATTTTTCCAAAAAATCCGGTTTCACCCCAAAAACCGGAAAAACCATCGGCGCACCGGAGACGGCCATTCCGCCATGCGCGCAACCGGAAAAAAAAACCGCCCCGGCGGGGCCGCATGACTTCCCGGCACCAAATAACGTAAAATGTTCCGCAACACAGGGAAACGGCATGGCATACGGCGGCAATTACGGCGGATACGGCACCTATGACGGCACTTTCCGGGCGGAGCAATTCCGTCTGGGGCCGTCCACACTGACGCCCGGTGTGCGCGGCCTCATCCTGCTGAACACAGCGGTGTTTGCCGCGCAGTTGAGCCTCGCCCCGCTGGAATGGTGGCTGGGGGTTCCCGGTTTTTTGGGGAACTGGTTCGGCTTTCAGGGCGGCGATTTCCTTCGCGGCATGGTTTGGCAGCCCCTCACCTATCAACTGCTGCACGGCGGGCTGATGCACCTGTTCATGAACATGCTGTGGCTTTACATGTTCGGTTCGGAGGTGGAGGATCTGCTGGGAACCCGGCAGTTTGCGTGCTTTTATTTCGGTTGCGGCGCGCTGGCGGTGCTGGCCAGCCTCTTTGAACTGGCGATTTTCGGGCGGAATCCGGTCATTGCCGGGGCGAGCGGCTCGGTCATGGGCGTGCTCATGGCCTTTGCCATGATTGATCCGCAGCGCCGCTTTTTTCTGTTCCCCTTTCCAATCTCGGTGACGGCGGCCTGGATGGTGGTGATTGTGGCGGCGATGAACGTGCTGTCCGGGGTGAGCGGCTCCGACGCGGCGGTGACCACCCACCTGGGCGGGCTGGCGGCGGGCTACGGCCTGATGAAGGCGATCCCGCTGTGGCACCAGTGGCGGCGCGAACGGGCCCGGGCCAAATGGTTCGCCCCGCCGCGGGACAACGGGGAGGCGGAACAGCGGGCGCGGGACAAGGCGCGCGAGGCGGTGGACAACATATTCAAGTTCAAGGATCGCCCCTGACGGGGAGTGGAAAGTGTGAACGATGCCCGGTTTTCAGGAATTCATCTTCATCATCATCGTCATCATCGTGCTAAACGCCACGGGCCTCTGGCCGGTGGTGATGAAGGCCCTTCGTGAATGGCGCGGCGGCGGCCCGGAGGAGGCCCACACGCCCCCCCCCGGCAGCGCCGACGCGGACCTGTGCTACCGGCTGCTGGGCCTGTCCCCCTCTGCCTCGTGGGAGGAGATTGAGAAGGCCTACCGCCGCAAGGCGAAGGTGCACCATCCCGACCACGGCGGCGACGGGGACACCATGCGCGCCCTGAACGAGGCCTACCAGACCCTCAAACGCATGCGCAAAATGCGCTGACCTGCCCCCTCTCGCCCGGTTATTCCGCCGGCCCCGAGAGGTCTTCCGCCAGCACCTGGCACTGGGCCATCTGTCCGATGCGCGCGTCCGTGATCTGCCAGGCCACCCGCTTGTCGTCGGTCACCTCAAAGAGGTGCGCCCCGTCTTTGCCGTCCAAATTCTGCGCGTTCCAGTTGCACACCAGGGTGTTGCCGTTTTTCAGCCGTTTCACCCCCGCCAGAACGCCGATCTGGATGTCGGGAATTTCATGGGGAAGCAGCTCCCAAACCACCCGGTCGTCCGGCGCGTATTCGGTCACCGCGCCCCCGGCGGTGATGAGCGTGTTGCCGTTTTCCAGCCGTTCCACACCCACGGGGGACGGCTTCCGGGGGAATTCGCGGATTACCCTTCCGTCGCGGTCATACTCACGCACCGCCCCCTCGGCGGTGAAGGGCACGATGTAGGTGCCCTCCGGCGTTTTTCGGCACATGCGGAACTGGGCGTGGGGCGTCTGCTCCGTGGTGGACAACTGGACTTGGTGGACAATCTCACCCTTGCGGTTGACCTCGATGAGGCGGCATTCGCCCACGATACCAATCATCACATTGCCGTCGGGCAGGGGCTGGCAGTTGGGAATCTCATTCGGCTTTTCCGTGGTGAATTCCCAGACCACCTTTTTGTCGCGGGTGACCTCGCGCACGGCCTGGTAGGAGGAGGTGAGGATGTTGCCGTTCGGCAGCATCCACACGTCCTGCGGGTGGGGCACGGGGTAGTCCCAGACGATTTCCCCGGCCTTGTTTCGGATGGCCACGCGATCGTGGATATGTTCGGAGAATAGAATCGGGTACGGGCCCCAGGTGTTTTCGTGCCAGAAACCGGCGCGCAGGCCCGGTTCCGTGCCGTCGACGCCCTGCACATTCGCCGGGTCCACATCCAGCGCGGGCCAGACCAGCTCACCCCGGAGCTGTGCATCCTCGCGGGTGAATGCGCCGAGGCGCATGGAGTTGCAGTCGAGCCACTGGATGACCTGGTGCCGCTCCTCCCCGGACACGCTCTTCAGGTGCCCGTCGGAGAGCAGCGCCTGGCCGATTTTCGACGCGCGCGCGCCGAAGCGGCCCGGTATGGTGCGCGATCCGCCGTGGACGCCGCTGTAGGCGGTGGTCATGTCGGTGAACATCGCACCGGAGAACCAGAAGGTGTAGTCCTCCTTCAGCGCCTCATAGGACATGTCCCGCGGGCCCTTCCCCTCTTTCGTGTGGCAGGGCAGGCAGGTCTTGTCGAAGATGGGCTTAATCTGGCGGTAATAGCTGACCGGCTCCACGGGGCCGCATTCGGGTTGCAGTTTCGACGGCGCGCGGCGCATGGCAAGGGGCTTCTGATCCCGAACCGGCGCGCTCTGGGTCTTTTCGTGGCACCCGGCGCAGGAGAGCTGCTCGCCGGGGTGGACAAAGGCGGCGGAGCGCATGGACTGCACCGCCATGAAGTTTTCGTCCAGCGCCTGGAAGATGAGCTGCTTCGCCACGGGCGCCTCGAAATAGGCGCTGCCGTCCTCCTCCACGGGCACAACGCCGAGGGGGATGCGCGGCGTGTTCTCGCGCTCATAGCCCGCGAGGGGCTCGCCCATGGCGTGGTTGGTCTTCGGGATGTTCTGCACCACCCGGAGCCATTTGACCTTCACGCCCTCCGGGAAGGGCAGGTCGGAGTCGTACACGTTCATCACCGCCACGGTGGCCGGGGGCGCGGCGGGGTTCCCCCGCGACCGCACCTTGGACGGAATCACCGGCGGCACCGGACGGGCGCGCAGGGGGATGGGGTTGATCACGCGCAGTCGCTCGTCCTGCGGGCAGGGCAGCGAGCGCAGGTCGCAGAGCAGCTCCTTGTTGCCGAAACGGTCCACCAGCGCCAGATCCTCCCACACGTTGCAGAGGTAGTAATCCCCGCTGAGCGGCCACGGGGTGCCGTACTTGTAGTGGCGGCGTCCGGGCGTCTCCGTTTCGGGGAAGGGCTCGTCCGGCGTCACCCGCCGGATTTGCGACATGTGGTGGTCGTCCTCCGGGCGCAGGTCCAGCATGCAGAGGGAGCCGTAGATGGAGCCGTGGTGCGGCGCGGCGGTAAACATGTACAGCGGCGAATTGGGCACGGCACGGATGCTCATCTCCACGAGGGGCGCGCCGAAGCGGCTGTCCCATTCCCGGCCGTTTTCCACCTTCCACGGCGTGTGGTCGGGGAAGGTATGGAAGGGCAGCGGATAGTTGCCGTGGGGGGCGCGGGGGTTGGCGCCGTCGGGGTTGCTGATCCAGAAGCGCGTGCCCAGGCAGTTTTCCCGATCCACATAATCCCAGCGGGTGTAGACAAGCTGCCCCTCGTTGTTCACCGATGGGTTCCACTCGCTGGTCTCGAAATAACTGAGGGGGGTGATGCCGCCGCCGTCGGCGTCCATGGAGAAGAGGGTGTAACTGCGCACCTTCAGGTAGGCGGCAAAGCAGCGGATATAGCCGCCGCGCCGCTCCGACACGAAGGCGATGCGCCCGTCGGGCAGCCAGCAGGGGCTGAAGTCGTTGGCGTCGCCGTCGGTGAGCTGCACCAGGCCGGTGCCGTCCACATTGACCCTGAAGAGGTGAAAAGAGGTGTCCCGCGAGTAAATCCATTTGTGTTCGCTGTTCGCGGTCCAGGCGAAGACGATGGTTTTGCCGTCATGGGAGAGGTCCGGGGTGGCAAAGGCGCCGTGGTCGAGTTTGCGGCCCTTCATCCGCCCGTTTTCCACCACCGAGTCCGCGAGGAGGTCTGTGATTTCAGGAACGGTCTTGTAGTTTTTCACCAGGTACAGGCCGCCACCGGGCAGGGCGTTGAAGCCGAAGTACTGGGTGACGAAATGGCCGCCCTGCGCGTCGGAGGTTTGGGGGTTGGAGCGCACGGAGCCCTCGAAGGTTCCCCGCGCGACGCACAGCAGCGTGTCGAAGTCGAGCAGCGGGTTGGAGAGCGCCAGATCACGGCGCACCGAGCACGCCGCAAGGTAAAGGCCCCGGTATCCGTCGGAGCCGGGCGGCGTGGCTGATTGGGCGGCGCGCAGCGCCGAAAGATCCGCCAGCAGGGCCGGGTCCGGCCCCGCGCCGCCGGCGTGCGTCAGGGATTCAGCGAGGGCGGTGGTGCGCCGCAGCACCGTGCCCAGCGGGCCGCCGTCATCCTCCTGGACAAGCGCCTGCGGGTCGTAGACCTCCCGCGCCAGTTTTTCCGGGGTGGGGCCGCCGGGCCGGTGTTCCGGGTATTCCTTTTTCCCCATCCATTCAAAATCGTAGCTCCAAGCGCGGAGCACCGCGTCGCGCACCGTTTCCGGGGCGGGGGTTTTCAGGTCCAGCGCCTTTTTCGCGGCGGCGAGGGCGGCGCGCAGCGGGGCCGTGTCCTCCGCCGGGGGCAGCGGCTGGAGTTCCGCCGGCATGCCGCCGGGGATTTCCACGCCGCTTTCGGTGAACACCGCCTGGCGGGGACGAAGCGTGCCGTGGTTGTTCCTGCCCGAAAGGTCGCCGCCGGGCGCATCGGCGGCAAAGCGCCACAGGCCCAGGGTGGCGTCGTCCGCCGCCAGTTCCCCCGCCGGAACCGCCACGGGCCGGACACCGGAGGAAAGGCGCACCTCGTCAATCACGCCGTTGCAGGCGAAGCCGCCCTCCGCCAGCCCGCCGATGGCCAGCGGGCCGGGCACGCGGTCGCCCCCGGCCGGGGCTGTTTCCACATTGGCCTGCTCCGCGCCGTCCACCCACAGGCGCACCCGGTTTTCCTCCATCACCATCGCCACATGATGCCATTGCCCGTCCGCGATGACGGCGG
>JBHEKP010000303.1:0-3262 GCA_041859375.1 Candidatus Hydrogenedentales bacterium
GTCCCCGAATATGCCCTGATGGAGAATCACCGGGCGCTTGCCAAAGCGATGCCGCAGCTCATTGGGAATGTCCACGCAGCGCGGCTGCAGATGGTTGGTGTTGATGATGGTAATCCGGGGAGTGGCAAGGCCCCTCCAGGGTGTTTCAAAACTTTCCCGCGTGAGGATGATTAGATCGGTGTATCGCGCGTAGAGGCGCATTTTCAGGACGGTGATCCATTCCACAAAAGACCGGGTGAATGCGGGAAAGAATTTGGAAAATTCACTCGGCACGTGCTCGTGCATGTCGAAAATAACCTTGCCGCCGCGCAGGTATTTCAGCACCAGCGCCGCCACCCACGATTCGGGCTCGGGGGCGAAGTAAACGTCCGCCTTCACTTCCTTTCGTCCCTGGGCGATGAGCCGGAACACCGACTTGAACCGGCCCCACAGGGTGGTTTCCTTGGGGATGAAGCGGAAGCGGATGCCATGTGCGTCCGGACCTTCGGTGGAACCGGGCGCATGGAAGGAGTCGGGGCAGATGGACACAAGTTCATGGCCCGCCGAGGCGAGGCTGAGTGCTATCTTGTCGTAAACCCGCTTGTCGTGGGCCTCGTGGAGGACGTTGAGCAGGCATACCCTCACGGGGCGTCCCCCTTCAGCAGGCGCATTGCGTCGAGGGCCATTCTTGTGGCGGCCAACCCGTCATCGGCGGTGACCCGCAATTCGCCCGCACCCCGCACCGCGTTCACAAACTGTTCCATCACGCCAAAATGGCCCTTGTCCTGGGCGGTGCCGCGGACATCCTTCCCCCGCATGCCATGGAAGCGCAGGGACACGAAATCATCCAGCTCAAAGCATCCGCCGCCGCAGAAGCCTTCAATGCGCTCCTTGGCCATACCGGGATGACCCAGGGAGGTATAGACGATGGTGGCGGTGGAACCGTTTGCAAAGCGGACCAGCACCCCCATGTTGTCCTCCTGCGGCTGGATGGACTCGCGCCCCGTCATGCAGGACTGCACGGAGACCGGCTCGCTGTCCACCATCCACCGGGCGAAGTCAAAGAAGTGCACCGCCTCGCCGAGAATGCGGCCTCCGCCCTCTTCCGGGTCCAGGGTCCAGTGATCCCCCGGCAGGGGGCCGGCGTTGCAGCGGTAGAGCAGCATCTTCGGGCCGGTCATGCCTGCCCAGGCGGCCTTGGCCGCCACAGCCAGCGGGGCGAAGCGCCGGTTGAAGCCCACCGTCACCAGCACCCCCTTTTCCGCCGCCGCATCGCGGATGCGCCCGCAGTCCTCCAGTGTCAGCGCGAGGGGCTTTTCCACAAACACATGCTTTCCGGCGGCGATGGCGTCCAGCGCCATGGGTGCGTGCAGGTTGTGGCGCGTGGTGATGACCACGGCCCGCACCCTCGGATTTTCCAGCACCTCCCGGTGGTCCGTGGCGCAGACCTCCGCATGATACCGCTCGGCGATTTGTTTGGCCCGCATGCCGTTGCGGTTCACCACCGCCACGATGCCGCACCCCGCCATGCGGGACAGGTTCGGCAGATGGGTCGACGTGGCAAAAGCGCCCGCGCCAATCACCGCGATGCCGCATTCCTTTTCAGCGGCGGCGGCGCGGAGCACGGAAACACGCCCGGGGGCGGTGTCAGGCGCGTCTGTGTCGTAGCGGAACAAGGCGGTGACGGCACCGCCCTTCCCCACCTTTTCATAGGCGGCTTCGGCCTCTTCCGGAACGAAGACACCCGACACCAGCGGGGCGACAGCCACCCTGCCCTCAGCCAGCAAGTGGAGAAATTCAGCCATATTCCGGCCCTGGGTCCAGCGGACATGGCCGATGGGATAGTCCAGCCCCTTTTCCTCGTAGTTCCGGTCATAGCGGCCGGGTCCGTAGGAGCAGGAGAGCATGAAGTCAACTTCTTTTTCATAGAGCGGCGCGCGGGTCAGCTCCAGTCCAACCTGGCCGGTGACCACCACACGCCCCTTTTTCCGGCAGAGATCAACCGCCTGGTTGGTGACCGTGCTGGACTTTGACGCGGCGCAGACAATGGCGCCGTCCACCCCCACGCCCGCCGTGCGATCCGCCACCATCCCCTTCGCCTCCTCCGGCGCGCACACGGCGGCTGCGCCCAGCGTCTCTGCCAGGGCGCGCCGTTCCGCCACGGGGTCCACGCCGATGACCCGGCATCCCGCCGCGCGGAGCAACTGCACCGTGATCAGACCGATGAGGCCGAGGCCGAAGACCAGGAAGGTCTCCCCTAGTTCCGGCCGCGCCCGGCGCAGCGACTGGAGGGCGATGGCGCCCACGGTGACAAAAGCCGCATCATCGTCGGAAAGCCCCTCCGGAATGGGCGTCACCAGCGCGTGGGGCACGGCGTTGTATTCCGCGTGGACCGCATGGCCGAAGCCGGCGCAGGCCACCCGGTCGCCGGGGGCATAGCCGCCCGCCTCCCCCCCGCACTCCGCCACCACCCCGGCGGAACTGTAGCCCAGCGGGTTGAGGTGAAACAGGCGGTTCCGCACCAGTTCCACGGTGCCGCGCACGCCGATGGTGGCGAGTTTGCGTTTCACCTTTTCCAGGTTGGCGGGGTTGCGGGCGTTTTCCATCAGGAAGGAGGCCGTGCCGCCGCCGGAGACAAACTCCGACTCGGTGCCCGAGCTGATGACGGAACGGCGCACGCGGACAAGCACCATGCCCCGCTCCAGCGCGGGTGCGGGAACCTCCTCCACGCAGATTTTGCCGCTCTTCACCAGTATCTGTTTCATACGGCCTTTCCGTTTTGTTCGCCCGCCGCAACAGCATCATGATACCCGCAGTGCCGCGCCGCCGCCAAATCATTGCCGCTCCCGCCGTTTTTATGGCATAATTACATCAGACACACGTTGTCCATCCCGCCCGGAAACGGGCACGGACACATCGTCTCATGTGGGGGCGATCAGGTTTCGACGGGGGTGGAAGAAGCGTGGGTTGCGTGCCGAGGACCCGCTGGCCTCGTAAAAAGCGGGAACACGTTAACTGCGAACAACAACTTCGCACTTGCGGCCTAACTAGCGGCTGCTCGTCCTCTCCGTGACTGTCTGCTAGCGGAATCAGGGCGTCAATCAGCGGATCTCAAGCCGGGAGGTGGCGATGACCCGGTGAGAGTATTGCGTCGCCTAGCGACGCCGGAAAGCCCGTCTAACGCGTTCCGGCCGGGCGAATCACCAAAAGAAAGACTACGCACGTAGACGCCCATGTGGAAGCACCTTCGGACGCGGGTTCGATTCCCGCCGCCTCCACCATT
>JBHEKP010000333.1:0-32824 GCA_041859375.1 Candidatus Hydrogenedentales bacterium
ACCCGGTCCAGGGGCATCCGGAAAACCGTCTCCTCCAGCCGCTGCCGATCCTCGGCGGGAATGTCATCCAGCCCCTCGCAGCGCCGGTAGAGGTCGTGGAGGCGGCAGGCGCGCTCCGCGAAGCGGGTGCCCTTTTTCAGCACCTGCACCGTCACCCCCATCTCGAACATGTCCGCCGCGGGCGCGCGGGCCACGTCGGTCTGGGACGCATTGGCAAGCAGCGCGCGCACCGCATCCGAAGTGCCGGACTCCACGCAGGCCTGGTTGACGGAGCCGGTGGCCACATAGGCCGCGCCCATGGCAAAGGCGGCGGCCACTGCGTGGGGCGTGGCGATGCCGCCCGCAAGGCCCACCCGCAGGGGCGCGCGGTATCCATGACGCGCCCGCGCCGCGTCGCGCAGGGCCAGCAGCCCCGGCAGCATGGCAAAGGCGGCGCGGTGGTCCGTGTGCCCCCCCGAATCGGCCTCGGCGGTCACATCCGCCGCCATGGGCATCTCCGCGGCGAGCGCGGCCTCCTCCGGGGTGATTTCCCCTGCCTCCACCAGCCGCCTGAGCAGCTTTTCCGGCGGCGGCGCAAAGAAGCGCTCCGCCACCTCCGCGCGCGACACCTTGGCTATCACCCGGTTCGGGGCGGTAACCGCGCCATCGGGGCCGCGATGCACCCCCTTCACCCGGTATTTCACCAGCGCCGGGGACAACGCCACATAGGCGGAGGCCTCCACAAGGCGCAGGCCGTGGCGGATATATATGTCGGCAACCGCCTTTTCCCAGTCGGGCGCGTTGGGGCTGTTGATGAGGTTGAAGCCGAAGGGCCTCCCCCCCATGCGCCCCCGCAACGACACCAGCGCCGCCTCCACCCTGTCCGGCGCCTCCCCCGCCGCGCCGTAAAAGCCCGCCATTCCCGCACGGCCCATCGCTTCCACCAGTTCCGCCGAGGCAATGCCGTGCGCCATGGAGCCCGCATACAGGGGATAACGCAGACCGTGGTCCCGGCAGAAGGAGGGATCCCCCAGTTGTTCCATGGGGGTGGGGCCTATAAACGCCGCGGACACGGAAGTCTCGGCGGGCCATGCGTTTGCATAGTGCCACTCACCCGATGCGTCCCGAAACGCGGACACGGGCTCGTTTAACCTGCGCAGGCAGCGCAGCATTCCGGTGATTTTTTCTTCCTGCTCCGTCATCAACCGATCCCGTTTGTTTCAAAATGCAAACCGGGGCGTATTATAGGGATTCTGGTCACTTTCGCCAAACCGCCCCCTGACCACCACCTGCCCGCCGTCCGCCCCATATTCAGACGCGGCCACACCACCCGAAAATCAAGGCTTTTCCCTTTTGGCCTGTTTTTGTATAATGTCCATCGTAGTGAAGGGAAATAATAGCGTGTTTGTTCGGAACCATGCCGAGACGTCATATTGTGAATAGCGTTATTTTTCTTGAGAATCATTCTCAATATGTGGAAAATATGGCCGGGCATCAACCAGAAGGAATCAACACATGGACTTGGATGTAGCACTGCTTTCCCGCATCCAGTTTGGGTTCACGGTGGGGTTTCATTACCTCTTTCCGCCGCTGACCATTGGAACGGGCTGGCTCATCGCCATCATGGAAACCCTTTTCCACAAAACAGGCGACAAACTGTACGAACAGATGGCCCGTTTTTGGACAAAACTTTTCGCCGTCACCTTTGCCATGGGCGTTGCCACGGGCATCGTGATGGAGTTTGAGTTCGGCACCAACTGGGCGGTTTACTCCAAGTTCGTTGGGGACGTGTTCGGTTCGGCCCTTGCGGCGGAGGGCATATTCGCCTTCTTCCTGGAATCGGGCTTCCTGGCGGTGCTGGTCTTTGGCTGGGACCGGGTGTCTCCGAAGGTGCACCTCTTCAGCACGTGGATGGTGGCGCTTGGGGCGACCTTCTCGGCGGTTTGGATCGTGGTGGCCAATTCATGGCAGCAGACCCCGGCGGGCTACCACATTGTGGGCGAGGGCGCGGCGGCCCGCGCGGAAATCACCGATTTCTGGGCGATGGTGTTCAACCCCTCCAGCATGCACCGCCTGAACCATGTGCTTTTCGGCGCGCTGATTCTCGGCTCCTTCTTCGTGATGAGCATCTCCGCGTGGTACCTGCTCAAAAACCGCCACATCGCCTTTGCGAAGCGCTCCTTCACGGTGGCGCTGGTGGTGGGCTTCCTGGCGTGCTGGTGCGAGCTGGTGTCGGGCCACTTCCAGGCGGACAAGCTGCTGTACACGCAGCCGGAAAAACTTGCGGCCTTCGAGGGGCACTTTGAGACCGGCGAGGGCGGCGCGCCGCTCTACGTGGCCGGATGGGCGGACGAGGAGGCCAAAAAGACCCACGGCTTTGCGATACCGGGCGGCCTGAGCTTCCTGCTGCACTGGAACTTCACCGAGCCGGTGCCCGGACTGGACCAGTTCCCCGAGTCGGACTGGCCGCCGGTTAATTTCTCCTTCCAGACCTACCACATGATGGTGGCCATGGGCATGACCATGATCGGCCTGACCACCCTGGCCATGTTCCTGCTGCTCACAAAGCGCCTCTTCGACCAGCGCTGGCTGCTCTGGGTCTTCGTCTTCGCCGTGCTGGCCCCCTACGTGGCCAACCATTCCGGATGGATTGCGGCGGAGGTGGGCCGCCAGCCCTGGATCGTCTGGAAGCTGCTGCGCACGGAGGACGCCGTGTCCACCTCCATAGACGCGGGGCAGGTGGTGGGCTCGCTGATCATGTTCGCCTCCATTTACCTGCTGCTGTTCATGGTGTGGATATTCGTGCTGAACAGCAAGATACAAAAGGGGCCCGAGGCGCCCGACGCCGGCGGCGACAACATGGGCGCGGGCTTCATGGCGGCGGCGGAAACGCTGGCCGACCCGTCGGGAAAATCCCTCAGCGGCACGCGGGACGCGGAGTAGCCCGCGCGCGGACATTGAATTCAAACACAAACAGGAAATAGGAAACACACCATGTACCTGAATGAAATATGGTTCTTCCTGCTGGGGGTGCTGCTGACGGGCTATGCCGTGCTGGACGGCTTTGATCTGGGCGTGGGCATCCTGCACCCCTTCGTGGCGCGCAACGACAAGGACCGCCGCACGCTGATGAACGCCATCGGCCCGGTGTGGGACGGCAACGAGGTCTGGCTGGTGACCTTCGGCGGCGCCATGTTCGCCGCCTTCCCCATCGCCTACGCCACGGTCTTCTCCACCTTCTACACGGCCTTCATGATGCTGCTCTGCGGCCTCATCTTCCGGGCGGTGTCCATGGAATTCCGCAGCAAGATGCCGCACCCGGCCTGGCGCGCCTTCTGGGACGGGGCCTTCTTCCTTTCCAGTTTCGTCATTTCGCTGCTCTTCGGCGTGGCCGTGGGCAACATGATGCAGGGCATCGCCATTGACGGCGCCCACACCTTCCAGGGCTCCTTCTTCGACTTCCTCAACCCCTTTGCGGTGCTCACGGGGCTGCTGGTGGTGGCGCTGTTCGCCATGCACGGCGGCATTTACCTGATCTTCAAGACCCGGGGCGAGCTGCGCGTGAAAATCAGCCGGGGCATTTGGACCGCCTACGCGCTGTTCGTGGCGCTCTACGTGCTGGTCTCCATCTACGCGAACCTGTTCGTGCCCAACGCCACCGCAAACTTCCGGGTCAGCCCCGCGGCGTGGCTGGTGCCCGTGTTGAACCTGGCGGGCGTGGCCGCCATCCCGCTGCTGCTGCGGAAAAAGCGGCCGGGTCTGGCCTTTCTGGCCAGTTCCTTCTGCATTCTGGCGTTCATCCTGCTCTTTGCCATCGCCATGTCGCCGAACCTGGTGCATTCCAGCCTGGGCGCGGAAAACAGCCTGACAATCTACAATTCCGCGGCGAGCCAGAAGACCATGGGCATCATGCTCATCATCGCCTGCATTGGCATGCCCCTGGTGCTCACCTACACCATCCTGATCTACCGGGTGTTCCGGGGCAAGACGGAAGTGGGCGGCGAGAACAGCTATTAACCCCCCCCCGGGGGACTGAAAGGCGCGGGTTCGCCCCGCGCCTTTTTTATTTTGCCTCCCCCCCGGCCGGGACGAAACCGCCTGGACTGCGCTGCCACAGCGCGGCGGCGATGCTGGCGGTGATGATGCACACAAAGACAAAGACGGCGGAGGGGATGGTGGCGCGCTCGCCAAAATGCTTCAGCGCCAGCACCACGCCGAGCCCGGCGTTCTGCATGCCCACCTCGATGGAGAGCGTGCGGCGCCGGGCGGTGTTCATCCGCGCCAGCGCGCCCACGGAGTAGCCGCCCAGCATGCCGCCCAGGTTGAGGGTGAGGCACACGGCCAGCAGCAGGCCCGTGAGGCCCGCGATGTGGTCCCTGTTCAGCGCCACCACCAGGGAGGTGATGAAGACGATGAAGGTGGCTGACACGGCGGGAAAGACCGGGAGTATTTTCTCCAGACGCCCGCCCAGCAGGTTGCGCACCCCAAAACCCGCCACCACGGGCAGGACAACGGTGAGCAGCACGTCAATCATCATGCCCCAGAAGGGCACGTCCATCCGCGCCCCCGCAAGCAGCAGGGTGAGGCCGGGGGTGAGCAGGGGGCAGAGCAGGGTGGATGCGGTGGTGAGCGAAACAGAGTAGGCGGTGTCCGCCCTGGCGATGTAGGTCACCACGTTGCTGGCCATCGCGCCGGGCGCGGCGCCGGTGAGGATGAGCCCCATGGCGAGGTCGTCGGGCAGCCCCGCCGCCCTGGCGATCAGGAATGCGCCGAAGGGCATGATGGTGAACTGGGCGGCGCAGCCTATCGCCACAATGACGGGTGTTTTGGCGATGCGGACAAAATCCTCGGGCTTCAGCGCCACGCCGATGCCGAACATGGTGAGCGCGAAAAAGATTTTGATGCCGCCCCTGATGAGCAGGAAGGGTTCCGGCCAGAACCAGGCCACCGCCCCGAAAAGGACCACCCACACGGCAAACCAGCGCGTGTACAGCGCGAGAACGCGGTTGAGCATCGGGATGTCTCCCCACGCGGCGGCGCGGCGGCCGCGCCCCGGAACCGGAAATCCCCGGTCAGGAACGGATTGACTTTGACAACTGCTCCAGCGTCTGCCTCAGGACGGGGTTGGTCTCCCTCTCCTTCGTAATCCTGTCGCAGGCGTAAAGCACCGTGGTGTGGTCTTTCCCGCCGAAGGCCGTGCCCACATCGTTCAGGGACAGGCTGGGAATCAGCGTCTTGCAGAGGTACATGGCAATCTGGCGCGGCTGCACGATCTGCCGCTGGCGGTTTTGGCCGCGCAGGTCGGCAATGCGCACGTCAAAGTGCTCGGCCACGGCGCGCTGCACCTGCTCGATGGTGACGGGGCGGATCTTCTCCGAGCCGATGAGATCGCGGAGCACCGTCTCGGCCAGCGGCACGCCGATTTTCTCGCCCGTGAGGCGGCTGAAGGCAAGCACGGTGGTGAGGGCGCCCTCCAGCTCGCGGATGTTGGTGTTGATGTAGGTGGCGATGTAGCGCAGCACGTCCATCGAAACCGTCAGGTTCTCCTCGCGGGCCTTGTTCTGCAGGATGGCGATGCGGGTCTCCAGATCGGGCGGCTGGATGTCCGTCACAAGCCCCCACTCGAAGCGCGACACGAGCCGCTCCTCCACGCCCAGAATTTCCTTGGGGCTGCGGTCCGAAGAAATGACAATCTGCTTGTGCGCGTCGAAGAGCGTGTTGAAGGTGTGGAAGAACTCCTCCTGCGTGGCCTCCTTGCCGCTGATGAAGTGGATGTCGTCAATCAGCAGCACGTCCACCTTGCGGTACTTGTCGCGGAAGCGCTGCGAACTCTTGTCGGCGATGCTCTGGATGAGCTGGTTGGTGAATTCCTCGGAGGAGATGAAGACCACGCGCATCTCGGGATGCTCGGCGAGCACGCCCTGGCCGATGGCCTGCATGAGGTGCGTCTTGCCCAGCCCGGTGCCGCCGTGCAGGAACAGCGGGTTGTAGGCGCGGCCGGGCGACTCGTGCACCGCCTTGGCGGCGGCATGCGCGAAGCGGTTGCCCGCGCCGATGACGAAACGGTCGAAAGTGTAGCGGGGGTTGAATCCGGAAAAGCTCTGGCGCACCCGTCCCGCCCTGGCCTTTGCGGGCTGGATCGCGCGGGCCTCGCCGCGGTCGCCCGCGGCGGGCTGCGCCTCGGCCAGGGGAACAAAACGGACCTCGCGGAATTCCGGGAGCACCCGGCGCAGGGAGTCGCAGACCGTGTCCAGGTAATGCTCCTGCAGCCAGTTGGCAAAAAACTGGCTCGGCACGTTCACCGTGAGCACCCCGTCAACCACCGAACCAAAACTGGTCTGCTGAAACCAGTTTTTGTAGATGTGATCATCCAGCGCGCCGCGCAAATGCGCCTGCGCCTGCTCCCAAGGATTCGTCATCTTTTCGGACACAACGACCTCTCCTGCCGCGTTATTCATAAAATCAATAAGTCCCTGGCACATGTCCGCGGTCCCTGCGGGACCACGGCCCCCGTGCATGTTTCGGACACCCCGCTCATTCAACTTTGCCGCGCGTCAACCCCATAAAACGCACCGGAATCCGCGCCGAAAATGAAGCTCCCGGAAAGTTGTCCACCGGTTATCCACAAGTTATCCACAGGCTGCGATCACCCCCGTAAAATGGGGCTGAAACGCCGATCAGAACACTGAGTTTGCATCATCCGCGCCCCCGATGTCAAGGACATTTTTAAGTCCTTTGCCGCCACGGCTTTTCACCTCGCGCCAGAGTTGATCCAGCTCTTCGGGCGTGCAGGAGCGGAGATCCTTTCCGCGGCTTTCCGCGAGGACGCGCGCCTGTTCGACGCGCGCGCAGAGGCGGTCCGTGGCGTCGGCCAGCCGCCGCGCCGGATCGGCGTTTAGAAAGCGCGAGAGGTTCACCGAGGCGAGCAGCAGATCGCCAAGCTCCTCCGCCGCCTTTTCACGCTCACCCTCGCGCAGGGCCTCGCGAACCTCCTCCAGCTCCTCCGCCACCTTGTCCAGCACGCCGCCGATGTCCGGCCAGTCGAAGCCCAGCGCGCTGACCGCGTCCTGCCTGCGGCGCGAGTCGAGCAGCGCGTCACCGGGGTCCGGGGCGCCCATCACCGTGCGCCCTTTTTCAGCACCAGCACATGGGACACGCCCGGCTGCTCACGGTTGCCCTTCCCCGTGGCCAGCACCACCTCGTTCGCGCCGTCATTGTCGGCGTCACCCACGGCCAGCCAGGAGGACTCGGCGCGTGCGCCGTTGAGATCCGCAAGCACTGTCCGCTCCGCCACGCCCCCCGCGACGCGGTACAGGTAAACGCGCCCAAGATGGGCGCTGGTGATGAACTCGGACATGTTGTCGCCGCGCGTGGACACCACAAGCTCGTTTTTGCCGTCGTTGTCGGCGTCCGCCACGGCCATCATCTTTTCAAAGTACGCCATGTCCAGATCGGGCGTTTCCCGCTCAAGCACGCACACGGGCACGGCATCCCCCTCCCCCCCCACCCTGTAGGCTATGAGTGTGGCCAAGTTGACCGACTGCTCCCGCTTCCAGCCCGCCACCAACTCATTCCTCCCGTCATTGTCCACATCGCCAATGACGGCGGAAACATAGAAACAGGGGTTGCCCTCATATCCCTCCAGCGCGATGCGGGGCGCGGCTGCGAGTTCGCCCGCCGCGTCAAATTCAAAGACCTCCAGCCGGGCGCGGCCCGCACGGAAACCGTTGGCGGTCACAAACTCCACCGCGCCGTCGTTGTCCACATCGGCGATGAGCGACTCCTCGCCGGAACCGGACAGTTGGTGAATTTTGCGCGCATCTACGGCGTCCAGGGACCCGCCGATGTCATACCGGATGATCTCCCCGCCGCCGCAGTAGGCGGAGATTACCTCCCGCAACCCGTCGCCGTCGAGATCATGGACGGCGAGGTTGTGGGTGAATCCGCTTTTGTTGCAGTCGGGGCGGCTCGCCACGCTTTTTGTGAGCCGCGCGCCGTCCGTTTCCATGACATAAAAATGGGCCGTGCCGCCGCCCCCTTCCTGGCCCGTGCCCAGGATGATTTCGTTGCGCCCGTCCATGTTCAGGTCAACCACACGCACCGCAAGGCCCATGCCCGGGCGGTGCCGCGCCAAATCCTCCGCCAACAACGCGGTCTTCCAGCCGTCAGCCGCTTTTTTAAACAGATACAAACGGCTGTCGGGGCACCCCGTGGCCAGCACCTCGTTTTTGCCGTCGTTGTCCGCGTCGCCAATCTCCACGTCCCAGCCCGCATAGCTCTGGTCCACCTGCGCGATTATCCCGGCGGACCAGCCGGGGGCGGCTTCGACAAGATCCGCCACGGGCGGGAGTCCTTCATCCCCGACGGACCAGGCCGCAACGGCAACCCCCGAAAGAAGCGCAAACAGGAATGGACGGCTTTGAATCATGGTGTTTCTCCAAAAAAGAAAACCGGACCGCGGGACAATCTCCGCGATCCGGCATGATGCGCCCTGTTCAAAGGCGGAATCAAGCGCCTTTTGCGAAACTCTTGATTGCCGCGATGAGATAGTCCAACCCCTCTTCGGTAAGCCGTGGGTGGAGCGGAAGGGTGACAAGACGTTCGGCCAGCGCGTCGGCCACGGGGAACTGGCCCTTTTGGAATCCCCGCTTTTTGAAGGCGGTGGTCCAGTGCAGAGGAATGTAGTGGGTGCCGATGCGGACGCCCTTTTCCTCGCGCATCGCCCACACAAAATCATCCTTGGCCATGCCGAATGCCGCGGGATCAATCTCCAGGGGATAAAGGTGGAACACGTGCTTGCGCCCCGGCACCACCGCAGGCAGCCTCAATCCCGGCACCCCCCTCAACCCCTCGGTGATATACGCCGCCTTTTCAATGCGCAGCCGGTTAAGCTCGTCCAGTTTGCGCAGCTGCACAATGCCCACCGCCGCCTGCATGTCGGTCATGCGGAAGTTGTAGCCGCAGTCGTCAAAGTCCTGCCACCAAAAGCGTTTCCCCTGCGGCAGCACCGACTCGTCCAGGCTGCAATACTTGGTGCTTTTCCCGTAAACGCGGGTGCAGTGGGAGCGGTAAAGGGCCATGCGCTCGAACAGGGCCGGATCATTGGTGGTGATCATGCCGCCCTCCCCCAGGGTGGACATGTTTTTCTGCTCATGGAAACTGAAGCATCCAGCCGCGCCCATGCTTCCCGCCTTGCGTCCCTTGTACTCCGCGCCCACGGCATGGCAGGCATCCTCCACAATGGCAAAACCGTGCTTCTTTGACAGGGACTGGAGGGCGTCCATGTCGCAGCACTGGCCGTAGAGATGCACGGGGAGCACCGCCTTGGTGTTCGGGGTGAGCTTGGCCTCCAGTTTGTCCGGATCCATGTTGTAGGTTTCGGGGTCAATGTCCACGAAATCGACCTCCGCCCCGAGTGTCGCGCCCGCCGCCGCCGTGGCAATCCAGGTGAGCGGTGTGGTGAGCACCCGGTCCCCGGCCTTCACACCCAGCGCCAGCAGGGACAGGAAAAGGGCGGCGGTGCCGTTGGACACGGCGCGGGCATGGGACACCCCGCAGTACCGGGCGAATTCCTCCTCAAACTGGATGCAGGCGTCGCCAGAGGTGGGCGCGTTCTTCGCGAGAATGTCCAGCATGGCCTCCCGCTCCCCGTCGCCGTAGACAGAACCAAATTTGCTTTCAAGCTCAAATTTAATCGCGGCCATTTCAGCACCTTTCAGACTTGTTGCAGGACTCCGTCCTGTTGGGGGAAGACTATTTTTCTGCTTTTCTGCGGGCCAGCACGCGGTGACGCCAGCTCGCCAGGAACATGAGGAACATGAACAGAATGGACAGGCCCAGGCACAACAGGTTGGCGTTTGCCATGCCGTTGGCCGGATCGCTCTCCATGATCCAGCCCACGACCTTCTCCTGCACAATCGGGCCGATGCTGCCCAGCCCGTTGACGATGCCCGCCACGGCGAGGCCGTTCTTCTCCCCCGCCACCTGCACCGACGCCGCGCCGCTGAGGATGGTTTCCGGACCATAAATCATGAATCCGACAATGCCGAAACTGATGGCAACCGCCAGCGCGCTGCCCTGGAAGACGATGACCACGGCAAAACCGAGAATCATGCCCGCCGCGGCCACCATGGAAAGGGCCGCCCAGTTGCCCCGGAAGAGGCGGTCCAGCGCCCAGCCCGCAAGCACGGCGGGCAGGATGCCGCAGATGTCGAAAAACATCGAGTAAAAACTCGCCTGGCCCGCGTCCAGTCCGAGCACCACGAGGAAGGTGGGCAGCCAGGAATCCAGCAGATAGCGCAGGAATTTAACGCAAAGGTAGGCCCCGCCCATGGTGAGGATGACCGGGTGGAAGGCCAGTTGGAAATATTCGGCAATGCTGAGATGCTCCGAGGCGGAGGGGTTCTTGCGGACATCGGCGTTCTCGCCGGGCCGGTCGTCCACCAGCGGGGCCAACCCCACATCCTCCGGCTTGTCGTGGTGCCGCCAGGCCAGCAGCAGCCAGCAAAACGCGGCCAGCATGGTGGCCCCCCAGAAGGACCAGCGCCAGCCGGCGTAGGCCAGAAGCACGCCGCACACCAGTTTCACCACCAGGGTGCCCACCACGTGGCTGGTGGACCATATCCCCATAATGAGCCCCCGCTCATTGGGACGGATCCAATGTGCCACAGCGCCCACACTGCTCGGCCAGCCGGTGGCCTGCACCAGGCCGTTAAAAACCATGAAAACCAGGAATGTCCAGTAATTGTTGGCAAAGCCGAACACAATATTGATGAAAAGGGAGACACCCAGCCCGGCCAGCAGGAGGAACTTGGGCGCATACTTGCGGCCCAAAAAACTGGTGACGAACTGGCCCAGCATGTAGGCCACAAGAAAAGCCGTCCAGATGTTGGCTATCTGGTTATAGTCAAGCCCCAAATCCTCCATAATCACGGGCTTGGCGATGCTGTAGACCTTTCGGCACAGGTAAAACCCGGCATACGCCAAATAGGTGGAAAGCAGTATCTGCCACCGCCAATGCCGGTGCTGGCCGGTCAGTTCACACTCCGACTTTCCGGTAACCGCATGAGCATCCGCCATCTGTTCATTACTCCATTCCCGTGTTCACCCGTGGGAAAGGGGCATTTTAATGGATTATTGTCAGGGGAACAATTTTATTTTGCGGGTTTTGTGTTAATCCCCATTTCTTCCCGTTTTCAATGAAAACACCGCTTTGCGCCCATGCTTTTTGCGCGGGGAGGTCCCTTCGCGTATGATAGTGTTTTCATCCGGTGAAGTCCGCGCCTTATGGCGTTTTGGAGAGTTTTTCATGCCCCTCGCAGGCAAAAATCCACCTGTTTTGGCGATTACCATGGGTGATGTGAACGGTGTCGGCCCGGAAATCATCGCCAAGGCGCTGGCCCGTCCCGAACCCTGGCAGTGCTGCCGTCCCGTGGTGTTCGGCTCCCCCCGCGCGCTCGAAGGGGCGCTGCGCTTCGCCCCCGCCTGCCCTCCGCCCCGGCATGTGGCGGATCTTGACGGGGCGCTGCGTGTTGAGGACGCCGTTCCCGTGATTGACTGCGGCTGTCCCGGCCCGGAACCGCGCCCCGGAATGCTCGACGCCTCCGCGGGCGCCGCGGCGGTGGCATGGATAGAGGCGGCGGTGGGCGCGTGCATGGCGGGGGATGTGGCGGGCATGGTCACCTGCCCGATAAGCAAGGAGGGCATCATCCTGGCGGGCAGCAAATTCACCGGCCACACCTCGATGATCGCGCACATGACAAACTCGCCGGACTACCGGATGTGCCTTTTCACCGACACAATGCGCATCATCCACATCACGGCGCACCTTTCCCTGCGCGACGCCGTCTCCGCCGTGAAAAAGGGGCGCATACTCAGTTCCATCCGCACCGCCCATGACGCGCTTGTGCGGATGGGGATGGGGCATCCGCGCATCGCCGTGGCGGCCCTGAACCCGCATGCGGGCGAGGCGGGCGCCTTTGGCCGGGAGGAGATTGAGGAAATCGCGCCCGCCGTGGCCGCCGCCGCCGCGGAACAGATTGAATGCACCGGCCCCTGGCCGCCGGACACGGTGTTTCTGCGCATGCGCCAGGGGGAATTCGACGCGGTCATCGCCATGTACCACGACCAGGGGCACATCCCCCTGAAACTCATCGCCATGGACGAGGGGGTGAACGTGACGCTGGGCATCCCCATCGTGCGCACCTCGGTGGATCACGGAACGGCCTTTGACATCGCCGGAACCGGCAGGGCGCGCGAGCACAGCCTTTGCGCGGCCGTCGGGCTGGCGGCACGGCTCACAGGCGCCTTCTCCGGCGCGGCGGGGGAAGGCTCATGAGGATGCGCGGCTCCGGCCTCCTTGTTTGCGCAATCGTGCTGGCCGCAACCCAGGCGGGATGGGCGGCTCCGGGCAAACTCTTCGCGCCGCCGGGGCGGCTGGTTCCCGTGGGGCCCAATCCGAGCGCGCTGGCCTGCCGCGATCTCAACGATGACGGTTTCGCCGACATTGTGTGCGCCGACCGGGGGGAACTGGCCGACCCCCGGGAGGAGCGCCCCGCCAACGACGAGGTTTCCCTGCTTATTTCGGACGGCAAGATGAATTTCACGCGCCAAACACCACCGCTGAAGACGGGGTTTGCCCCCTGGGCGGTGGCGGTGGCCAATGTGGACGGGCTGAAATGGCCCGACGTGATTGTGGTGAACTTCCTGGACGTGCGCCACCGCGACGTGTGCGTGTTCCTGAACCAGAAAAATGAGGGGCTTTTTGAGCCCGTCACCTTCAAAATCGCCGATGAGACACTCGAATATTTCCGTCAAAAAGACGGCGAAAACATACCGGTTTTCACAAAACCCGGCCTGACCTCCCTGGTGGTGCAGGATTTCAACGGGGACGGGCTGCGCGACTTGCTGGCGGCCGCCTGGTGCAGCGACGTGATTGTACTGATGCACGGCCACCAGGAGCAGTATTTCAGCAACCCCCAGATGCTTGCCGCGCCCGGCGCGCCGAGGGATTTGCGCACGGGAGATTTCAACAGGGACGGAAACACCGATTTTGCGGCCGCCTATTATGCCACCGGGGAAATAGGCCTGTGGCGGGGCAACGGCCGCGGCGGTTTTGAGGAGTCGCAGCGGTTCCCCACACGGGGCGCGCTGCCCACCGCCGTACGTGTCGCGGACATGAACATGGACGGTTTTGACGACATCCTCGTCAGCCACAGCCACACCGAGGACAGTATTGTAATTTTTTACGGGGATGATGGCATGACCTACAGCCTCTCCCAGGAAATTCTTCTTGGCAGCGACCGGGCGGTGCTGGAGCATGAAATTCGGGATCTGGTGGTGGATGATCTGAACGGGGACGGACGCCCGGACATCGCCGCGGCGTGTTTTGCCTCGTCCCGGGTGACGGTGCTGGTAAACAATTCCAAGGATTCCAAGGCGCCCCAGTCCTTTGCTCGGGAAGACCACCCCCTCAAGGAGGGACGGCCCCGCGCGCTGGAGTCGGCCGACTTTGACAACGACGGAAAAAGAGATTTGGCCGTGGCCCTTTGGGATGTCAACGCCGTGGGGGTGATGCGCAACGCCGCGAAATAGGCGTTCTCAGCCCCGGCCCGCGCGCATTTCCGCGGATGCGAACACCTGCCGCAACCGCGCCCGCAGTTCCCGCTCCCGCGCACGGTCAAAAGGCCTTCCGCCAAACCGGGCGTCGTTGTAGGCCGACACCCCGGCGTCAACGGCAAGGGCCGCCTCCCCCCCGCCGCGCTCCGCGGCCAATTCCACCAACTCCTCCGCCGCGCAACCGCCGCAAGACAGCCCCTGCCGCGCCAGCCGTCCCACCAGCCAGGCGTGGAAGCGGACCGCGCGGCGCTGGTCCGGGGTCAGGGGAAAACGCCCCACACCGCGCCGCCGCGACACCGCGCGCCACGCGAACACCGAGACGGCAAAGAGCGCCGCAAGGGCAAGCACGCCTCCCGGCAGGGAAACCCCCAGCCCGCCCGAAACTTCATCCGTCCGGGAAGCCCCCGCCGGTCCCGCGCCGCCCTGCGCATGGCTCCGGGAACGGCCAAACAGCCGATCCAGACGCCATCCCCCCTGGAAGGCGAGCACGTCCTGGTACCAGAACATCTTGGCCTGGAGCACCCTGCGCGACCAGGCAAGGCGCAACTGGTTGATGCCGCCCCCCGTGAAGTCCGTGCGGGGCGAGGGATCGAAGCGGACCCAGCCGAAGCCGTTGAACCACACCTCGACCCAGAGATGGGCCATGCTGGCGCGTATGGTGTAGGAAAGATCGTTGGGGTTGAATTCACCGCCCCGGTAGCCGCTGACCACGCGGGCGGGGATGCCCTGGCTGCGCGCCATAAGCGCCAGCGCGGAGGCGAAAAGCTCGCAATGCCCGCGGCGGACGCGCAATATGAACTCGTCCATGCCCCTCAACTGGGGCACGTTCAGCGTGTAAAGGAAATCCGGGCCGCTGAGCCATCCGGTGAGCGCCGCCACCTTGTCGTAGGCGGTGGTTTTTCCGCGCACCACGGACTCCACCTGCGCGAGCGCCTCACGCCCGAAGGCGTGGCGGGTGAGAAGGGCGTAGTCATCCGGGTCCATTTGGGAGTAGTCCTCCGGCGCAGCGCGCAGCGCCTCCGCGTCCGGCGCGGCCACCTCGGAATACGCCTCATACGAAACCGGCTGGGGGCTCCGCATGGTCACCTGCATGGTGAAGTCCATGGCCGTGTCCCAGCGCACGGAAACACGCTCCGACTCGCCGAGCAGGCTCACCGACTGGGCCAGCTCCAGCAGGGGAAGCGCCTGGTTGCGTATGGTGTCGGCAAAGACCAGCTGGCGCACCAGCCGGCTGTTTTCCACCCGCCCCCGGGTTTCCCCGCGGCCGCCCGATGTGGCGGACGCGTTTCCGGGCATGCGCTCAATGCCTGGCTGGTAATGGCCGCCCAGCGGCCGCCGGGACCATTCCACCCCGGAAAAAAGCGGCATGGTGGTGACGCGCCAGTACATGCCGTCGGCGGGAACGAAAACCCCGCCCGGTTCATCGGGAAATTCCACATGCATCACCGCCGTGGGATCCTGGTAAATGCTCATGCCTCCGGCCAGGGTTACCCGGTCGGATATGCCCGTCACCGCACGCTCCGGATCGTTTCTGCCGAATATGCCCGCCTCGATGCGCGGGGTGGCAAGGAATATGCCCACCGTGAGCGCCATTGCGGCGACGGAAAGCAGCGTGAGCGAGACAAACACGCCGAAATCAAACACGTTGCCCGACCTGCCCCCGAGCGCCCCGGGCGAGCCGTCAAGCATGACCACGGCGGCGTGGCGGATCCTGGCCGTGCGTCCCCGCTCCACCTCAATACGCAGCGCGGCAAAGGCCCACACAATGGCCACAATAAAACCCGCCAGCACCAGGGCGATTTCGGGTTCCGGATCCTGCACCACGGCGGCCAGCAGCAGGAAGAAGGACATGAGGTGGATTTGGTAATAAACCTTTTCGTTTTTTTCGCCCAAAAGGAGGTAGACCAGAATGAACACAACCAGGGCAAGCACGGCGTTCATGAGGCCGAGCTGGATGAGGCTGAGGGGGATGAAACAGGCGTAGGTGATGACCAGGGCAAGTTTCACGGACCGGAAATGGGGCCATTCCCTCTCAAGCCTCTCCCCAATTGCGGCGAGTGGCACAAGCAGCAGCGGCGGCAGCAGCATGACCGCGCCGTAGCCACGGACGGTGGACAGGCCCGCAAAACCCAGAAACACCACGGCATGGGTGGCCCAGCGCAATAGTCTCCCCGTGCGGTCAGCCATGGGCGGCCTCCGCAGGATCGAGTATTTTCATGTGCTCCGGCAGCGCCGCCGAAGCCCACGCTTCGGGATTCGGGGATATGCACACCAGCCGCACGGGCTCACTCCTGAGTTCAACGGCCCTGAGGGTCAGTTTTTCCGCATCATCCCCGCCGCCAGGCTGGACGCGCGCCATCATGTCCAGAATTTTGCGTTCCTGCCGGGTGCCCTTGCCGGCGGGGACAAAGCCGTCCGCCGCCGCGATCCCCACGGAATACTGCCGCCCCAGCATGGTAACCGCCAGGGATGCGGCAAGCTCCACCGCCTCCTCGAAGCGTTCCTCATACCCGGGCATGTCATGGCGAACGGTGTCGAGCAGAAAGACAACGGAACGGACACTGCCAAAGCCCATCTCGCGCACCATCCACACACCGACCCGGGCGCTCACACGCCATGCGATAAGCCGTATGTCGTCGCCCGGCAGATATTCCCGCAGCGACATGTACTCATCGCCGTCGTTGGAACGGCTTCTCGGCATCCAGCGCGCGCCCGGCGCCTGTTCCACAACGGCGGTGCGCGCCTGGTGTATCCGCGGGTAGACCAGCACTTCCGCCGTGTCCGAGGTCAACAGACGGCTTTCCGAAAAGCCAAAGGGAAAGGAACTTGCCAAGTGATACCCCGGAAGGGTGTACACGCCGCGCCGGTCAAAAACCTGCTCCACGTCAAGCTGAACCGCGCGGCGCGGGGGCACCTTGAGGGCAAAAGCGGCCGAAGCTCCGGGTCTTGAGGGATCCTCAACCCGCACCGAAATGGCAGGGAGCAGTTTTCGAGGGTTTTGCAGCAGCGCGCGGATCATGAAAGGCTCACCGCGAAACACCGCGTGGGGCGCCTCCATTTTCAGGGTCAGCCCCCTCAGGTTGATTCTTGACAGCACCCCGGAAAGAACCATCAGGCTTGCGACACCGCCAAGCATGATGTAAAGCAGGTTCTCCCCGGTGTTCCAGGCGGAGAGAAGCAGGAGAAGGGCCGTCACGCCCATCACCAGGCCCGGGCGTTTCACGGATGAACGAATCCTGTTCCGGAAAAGACGGAATATCACACGGGAACCTTCACGGTTTGCAGTATTTCCCTCATGATCCGCTCGCGCTCACGGGCGGAGGCCGCCAAATCCGCGCCCCGGGACCTGACCAGCATGCGGTGCGCAAGGACAGGCACGGCAAGCTCCTTCACATCGCCCGGCGTCACATAGTCGCGCCCCTCCATCATGGCGCGCGCCTGGGCCGCCTCAAAGAGGCCCTGGGCGCCCCGGGGGCTCGCGCCAAGGCGCACCTGCTCATGGGTGCGGGTGGATCGGACAATTTGAAGAATGTAGTTTTCCACGGCGGGGTCCACCCGCACGGCGGACACTTTTTCCTGGAGCGCAACCAGTTCTGCGGCGTCAAGCGCCGGTTTGAGTGTCTTTAACGCATCCATGGGGTCGTGGCGGCGCATGATGCGCAACTCGTCCGCCTCGGGGGGATACCCGACCTCAACGCGGAGCATGAACCGGTCCAGTTGGGACTCCGGAAGGACATAGGTGCCTTCATGCTCAATGGGATTCTGGGTGGCAAGCACGATAAACGGCCTGGGCAGCGGATGGGTGACCCCGTCAACAGAGACGGTGTACTCGCTCATGGCCTCCAGCAGGGCGCTTTGGGTTTTCGGAGGCGTCCTGTTCACCTCGTCCGCCAGCACCACAGAGGCGAACACCGGCCCCTTTCGAAACTCAAATTCGGCGGTTTTCGGGTTGAGAATGGACACGCCAAGGATGTCGGAGGGCAGCATGTCGCTTGTGAACTGTATCCGGGCAAAGGAGCAATCCACTGATTTGGCAAGGCTCTGGGCCAGGGTGGTCTTGCCTATTCCGGGGACGTCCTCAATCAATATGTGGCCCCGTGCAAGCAGGCCGATGACGCAAAGCTTGACCACGTCGCGCTTGCCAAACATGACCTGTTCCACGGTCTCCACAAGTTGGCCAATTTTGTTTTCCGTCTCACTTGCCATTTTATCTTCCTTCTGTCCGCATTATTTTCAATAACATGCGCACCGCAACTTGGATTTCCTCATTTTGCAAATTATGCGTGCGAGTCTCAACAAAAAAGCGTCCGGCCTTGGTGGGCCGGACGCCTTATGGCTGTCTGTTAAAACGGCTTCAGCTTCCGCGACGCCATTTGATTTGGGGCGTTTTGGTGGTCTGGGGATACTTGGTGTCGTACCAGAGCGTCTCCAGCGCGTCCACCTTCTGCTCCTCAAGCTTGGAGTCGTTCAAGATCTTCTTCTGCTCGTCGGTGAGCGGCACATCCTCGTTGATGACATTGCAGGTCACGAAGACAAGAAGCTCGTTGATGCGCTCCTCGCGGGAATTGGAGCGGAAGGCCAGATTGACCACAGGGATGTCCCCAAGGACGGGAATCTTCCGGGCGGAGGAGGAGCCGCTGGACTTGCGGAGGCCGCCAATGAACACCGTCTGGCCGTTCGCCATGCGCATGGTTGAGGAAACCTCGCGCTTGTCCTCGATGGGCACGCCGTTGAATTCACCGTTGACGGCGCTTTCCTTGCCCTCAATGGTTGTGATGATATGGTCGTCATGGGTGACCTTCGGGGTCACGGTGAGCACGGTGCCGATTTCCTTGAACTCTGTGCTGGTCTGCTGGCCGCCCGCCTGGGTCTGGGTCAGTTCCACATAGGGGATTTCCTGGGCAATCGAGATTGTGGCCGGCTGGTTTTCAACCGTCATGACAATCGGATTGGACACCAGGCGTCCGTTCCTGTTGCGCACCTCGGCCTGAATCAGACCCTGCCAGTCGACGTTGTCCGTGAGCAGGCTGAAATTGAGCAGGCCGGCGGCGGACTTGAGCACCTCCGCGTCGCTGGCAAGCCCAAGCTCCTGGATGACACCGGCGGGCTCCTTGACATAGGGGCCGAAATAGGCGTCGTTGCTCTGGTGGGTGGTGACCGCCTGCATGAGCCACTTGATGCCCGTGTCAGCCTCGTCGCTGAGCACAACATCCACGATCATGGTCTCAATCATGACCTGTTTGACCGGTTTGTCAATGGAAGTGACCAGTTGCTTGATCTGCTCCACCACAACGGGAATATCCGTGACCACCAAATGGCGGGCGCGGGCGTCGGCGGCGACAAGCCCCACCTGCGGGGTGAGCATCTTCTGAACAAGGGACACGCATTCGTCGGGGTCGGCATAGTTAAGGGCGATGGCCTCGGTCACCGTGGGCAGCTTGGGCTCCTTGAGGTCCATCTGCTTGGTGAGTTCCACCAGTTCGGTGATTCTGTTTTTCGGGGCGGTGATGACAAGTACATTTGATGTCTTGTTCGCGGAAACGCTGATGAGAGACTTGTCAAAGGAATTGTTGGTAAGTTCCTTGATGACGGACTGCACTTCGGACGCCTTGGCGTTCTGCAACACCACCATTTCCGTCCTGGAATTGATGGCCACCGCCTCGTCATAGGGCACAATGCGGTAGATTCCCTCTTCCTCAATCATGCCAAGGCTGTTCATGCGCAGCGCGGTTTCAATCGCCTGGCGGAGGGGAACGTTCTGAAGATTCGCGGTGACGGTTCCCTGAAGGTCGGTGCCCGCGATAATGTTGATGTTCGCCTTGTTGGCAAGCAGCGCCACCACGTTGGTGAGGTCCATTTCACGGAAGTCAATGTTGACCAGCTGCGAAAGGGGATCGCCGGTCACCTGCGCGGGGGACTGCTTTGCCACCTCAACGGCGGGGGCGGCGGGTTTCGCCGCGTCGGCCACCGGAGGGGCTGACATGGCGGACAGGTTTTCAGCTATGGGCTTTTCGGGCGCGCCGCTGCTGGTCACACCCTGGTTTGCAAGGGGATCGGAGCCGCCTTTCATGTCACGCAGCAACGCGCGGACATGGGTCGCAAGTGACGCGTTGGCTTCCGTGGTGACGGGTTCGGGGCGCATGCGCGGTTCGGGGGGCGTTGCCTCCTCACCCTGCACCGGCGCGTTCTCCGCGCCCTCCGCAACGGGCTCACCCTCGGCGGCAGGCGGTGTCTCCGGGGCCGTTTCGGCCTCCTTCACTTCAGGCGCAGCGGGCGTGCCCGTCTCGGCGGGCGGGGTGGGATTGTTTTCCGCGGAGACAACACCCCCGGCATTCTCAGCCGGCGCGGCCGCATCCGCCGCCTCAGCCGCGTCCGCGGCCATTGTTCCGCCTGCCACGGAAATGTCCGCGGCAGCCACCTCGGCCAGCCGCCCCGCAAGGGCGCTTTGGCGCTCGGAGAGGTTTTGAGGCTGCTCCGCGCCTGTTCTGGCGACAGTTTCAAGCTGCCGTGCCAGTTCCGATGTCCTGGCCGTGGCGTCCGCGGCCGTGACGGTGGATGCGGCGGGAGAACCGGTTTCGGCAGCAACTGCGGCCAGTCCGGCAACGCCCAGGGCAACCAAGATAACTGACGCCAGGATCCTGTGTGAAAACTGGGGCATGTTCACAGTTCCTTCATTTCAATCGGAATTAGGGAGTCTCCGACTTTTAAAATCACTCTGGAGGGTTCTATGGCGTGAATTTCCGTGCCATTCGAGTACACATGGCCGACGGAAACGATTTCATCATCCACAATGGCAACAGGGGACTTGCCGTCCCAGACAATGCCGGTCACCCTTTTCGCATAGGCATCCACCAGTGCGGCCTGCTGTGACACGGGCTTCACGGCGGCCTGCTCGGCCTGGGTGGCGGCGGCGCTCTCTTCTTTAATGTTTTCCACGGTGCCGACAAGGGGCTTCATGGGATTGCGCGCGACACGAACCTTCTCGTATTCAATGGGCTGCACTTCAACGCTTTGAAGGAGAACCGGGAAATCTATGTCCGCTATCTCCAGCTTGACGTCTTTGGGCTCGCCTGATTTTGCGGCGCTTCTGGCCGTTGACGCCGCCGCGGTCTTTGCCGTGGCGCCTTTTGCCCCGGCGGCCGGGGTTGGCGCGGGGCTGGTGCCCTTGATCAGAAACTGGTAAACAAGCACCACCACCAGCAGGATGCCAAGACCTGCGGCGAACATCACCTGTTTTTTGTTTTGGTTGTTCATTTTTTCACATCACTCTTGGCCGCGTCGGCGGTTTCTTTGGCCTTTTCCTGTTCGGCTTCCGTGATGAAACGGAAGGTGCTCAGCACAAAGGTGGCCTCCGAAACCCCCTCCTCTTCCTCTCCAATGTCAATTTCGGACACCTTGAGATACCGGTCGTCGCGTTCAAGCAGGTTGATGAAACTGGTTATCTGATGAAACTGACCCCGGGTGGTCACCTTGTAGGGGATGACCTCAACCCGGTTTTCCCTTTTGGGCGGCATGGTCGACATTTCCACCTTGAGGCCCAACTCGCCGCCGAGGCGTTCAAACCGGTTGAGCAGGGTGGGAATCTCGCGCTCCTCGGGCAGGCGTTTTTCGAACCGCTCCACAAGCTGCGACATTTGGCCGTATTCCTCGCGCAGCTTGTCTATGTCCTTTTGAACGCGCTTCGCCTCGTTCAGTTCCTTGGTCAAATCGGCCAGTTCGGTGCGTTTCGTCTCCACCTTCCCCTGCTCCGTCCTGAACACAAGGAGATAAAACAGCACGGCCAGGGCGAGGGTGACGGCCAGAACAACGCCGACAAAAACCCAGTCCTTGGCGACCACTTTTCCTTTAAATATGTCCAGCATTGATGGACCTCATGTCTTATTCGCGTCCGTCATTCCAGCCCGGCGGACGCCGTCCGGGTCAAATCAGGTATTCAAACGTGAACTTGCGCACGGCGTAGCCGTTGAAATCCGTGTCCTCGATTTTGGAGGTGAACAGGGAGAATCTCGAGGCAAACTTCGCGTCCGTGTTGGTGTTGTTCGCCAGGGTTGAGGTGCTGCTCAAACCTGACTCGTCCTCAATCGCGTATCCGGTGACCTCAAGAATGGGGCGATCCACCTGCGTTTTGGTCATGACCGGTTTTTTTGTCTTCGGATCGATTTCCGGTTCGCCTTTTTTGTTCAACTTGACCTTTTCTTCCGGGAATTTGCGGGTGGTGAGCCGAATCCTGGAATACCAGATGTTGTCCGGGGTGAGGCGCATGAGCTCGTGGAGCCATTCCGACCAGAGCGTCCTCTCCTTCAGGATGTCCTGAATGGTGAGGATTTTTTCCTGGAGATCAAGTTTTGTCTGGGTGAGGCGGTTATGCTCCTCGACCACGCCGGACAGTTTGTTCAGTTCGGCGCGCTTTTCCTGGTGCTGCGCTGTCAACCCAGTCAAAACACGGTGCTCGCCGACAAAAATGACCACCATCAGCGCGATCGCGGCGACAAGCACGCAGAGGCTCAGGGCATGCGGCAGTGCGGTGCGCTTGATGGGGCGCATGTCATGGGGCAACAGGTTGATGCGTATCATATCGACGCCTCGCTTATAAGTCGGCCATGCCGCGCGCGGCCAAGCCGATGGCAACCATGTACTGGGGGCCCTGCTGCAGCAAATCTTCCACGTCATCCTCCGCGCCCAGGAACAGTGCGCTGTTCTCGGGGGAGGCAACCTCGATGTCGTCTATGCCGAGCTCCTCATGCAGCGTTTCGCTGATGAGCTGCATCCTGGCGACACCGCCGCAGAGTATTATCCTGTTCACCGGCTGCTCGTACAGCTGGTGCTCATAGAAGTCAAAGGACCTGCGGAACTCCATCGCCATGCGCGCCAGCGGGGCCGCCAGCACTTCGGAAAGGGGCCGCGTCGGCGCCTGCTGCTGCACAAACGGGTTCGAATAACCGCCAAGATCCTTCTTCTGCGCCGCGGGGGTGTGCATGATTTCATCATCGAGGGGATCAAGCAGCGACCCGCCGCCAACAACGGGCGAGGCTTCCGGCAGTTCGTCCGCCACGGGCAGATCGGCCTCTTCCGCCTCGGGGACCACTTGTGAATCAACCGGAATCTGGATGAAATTTTCCAGTTGGGAAACCGCCTCCTCGTAACTGCACCGGCGGTCCTTGGCAATGGCCTGGATCATCTCGCGGCTGCCCCAGTTGACCTCGCGGATGAAATTGGAAATGCCGTCCTTGATAAAGTGGACGCTCGCCGAGCCGAGGCCGATATTGACGATGGCCACCGTCTCCCCCACGCGCAGAAAGTCACAAGCCTCCGCCGCATCGGCAAGGGCCAGGGAGTCAACCCCCAGAATTCCACACTGGATTTCGGCGTTTTGCATGACCTGCATGCGCGAGTCAATGGCCTCGTGCTTGGCCGCGACGAGCAGCACCTTTAGCTGCTTTTGCTCGTTTTCCGTTGATTCTTCCAATATTGTCCAGTCAAGAAAGACGTCATTCAAATCGTAGGGGATGTTGTGGGCCGCCTCCCGGTTGACCGCCTGGGCCAGCTGTTCCTGCCCCACGTTCGCCATCCGGGGATACCGCACAACCACCGTCTGGCCGGCCAGGGCCGCCACAATCAGGGACTGGGCCGGTGCCATGGTCCGCAGGCATTCACGCACGGCCACGGCCTGGGCCGTAACCGGATCATTGTTGACCATGTTGCGGTCAACCAAAATCTGGCGCGCCTGCTCAACCAGCAGACGCCCGGAAGAACGGGACATCTGCACCGCCTTGACGGCATGCACGCCTATGTCAAGGCCTATCGCCTTTTTCGGTCTTGTGAAACTCACCGATGCTCAACTCCACCGGTTCCAAGGCTTACGCTTTCAGAATTACGCTTTTCCTTCCGCGCCTACCCTGGTGCTCCTTTAGCTGGTTTCTTGCATCAGACTGTTTGAAACTTTTCTCTAGCCAACAGCAGAGTATCATAAATATGAGAATCTGTCA
This sequence comes from Candidatus Hydrogenedentales bacterium, assembly GCA_041859375.1. Lineage (GTDB taxonomy): Bacteria > Hydrogenedentota > Hydrogenedentia > Hydrogenedentales > CAITNO01 > JBHEKP01. The sequence continues at coordinate 23,583 of JBHEKP010000333.1, forward strand.
ACACTTTATTTACAGGTATTCTTTTGTAATTTTGGCCGTTTTTTCGAGAATTCCTCCCTCAATCGCCAATATTTTGGCCCGGCCAAGGCAGTGAACCGTCAAGAATTTATACCACTCAACTTTCCATCCACATCCCCCATAATACGGTTTTTTGTCCAATACGTCAAGAGTTTACTTCCAGATGGGGCCGCCCCCTCCCAAAAAACGTCAGGAATGAAATCTGGTGCAGGGTCAGCCCCCTTCTCAATGCCGTCTGGAAATTTCATGTCGCCATGGGAAAACATGCTGTTAAGGCAAGTCGTCCCGGATGATGGCCAGACAAGGGAGCAGTGGATTAAATCACCAATATGCAACCGGGGCCGTTCGCGTATTGAAAACCCTTTTTCAGCTTGATTTAATATGCCCATCATCCTAGAATGCTTACTGAAACTGAAAAAGGATGTCACAATGGCAAAGAAATTTCTTGTCTGTCTCGTTGCGTTTGCGACTGTTATGCTGGGCGGCGCGTTTGCCCAGCCCCCGGCCCCCGAAAAGGATGGGCCTGCCAAGAAGGGTGGAATAACAAAGGCGGATGCGAAAGAAGCACCAGACTCCGAGGCTGCGGAGGGGGACCAGAAGGAGCCTGCCGAGGGCGCTGCTAAAAGCAGCGCCGCCTCCTACAAGCTGGACGGTGACGTGGTGGTTCTTAAAAACGGGAAGCAGCTTCGCGGGGTGAAGGTGCTCCGGGTTACGCCGAGCACGGTGGAACTGGAGTCCGGACAGGCCAAAATGCAGATCATACGGAAGCAGGTGGATCACATTGAATACGCCAACAAACCGGGCGGCGAGAATACCGCCGGCGTCCCGGAGGTCCAGGACACCCAGGCCAGTGACGTGATGCTTGCCGAAAAACTTTCCGCCGAGTTTCACCAGCGCCTTATCTCCCCCATTGAGGGCACACCGCTTGAATTCAAGGATCAGGATGCGCTCGTGGTGCTGGGGGAACTGGCGCAAAAGAGCCAGATTTCCCTGAACGTGGACGAATACGCCAAGGCTGTGCCCGAACAGGAGCGCAAGGTCACCCTCACAGTTCCCCAAGGCTCCTCCCTTGCCTCGTTTTTGCGCAGCGATTTCTCCGCGGCGGCCCCAAAACTGAAAATTTCCTACCAGTTTGACAAGATATTGGTTTCCTCTGTGGATGCGCCCGCGCCGACTGACGCGCCCCCGCTCCCGCCCGCCGCTAAAGAGAACGCCCCGGCCCAGCCTTCCGGCAGCCAATAATCCGGCAAATATAAAACGCGCCCCCGTGTTGCGGGGGCGCGTTTTTTTTGTTCCATTGGGGCGGACGGTTAAAGCTCCTCCTCCTCTTCCAGGGAAAGATCGTCCGAGTCAATTTCCTCAATGTCCCCGCCGATTTCCCCCACCACCTCCACATCATCCACAACGCCCACCTCCTCAACAATGCCGAAGTCCTCGACACCCTCCAATCCCTCGTCCAGCTCCTCCACCTCCTCGATTTCAATCTCCTCCTCCTCGCTTTCGGCGTCGTCAAATTCCTCATCCTCAAGGGGAACGTCAATGATGCCCTCGTCCATGTCAAAGTCTTCGCTGATGTGCACGGGCGGCACTTTTTTGCGTTTCACCCGCTTGAGCTTGGGCTTCTCGGGCGCCTCAAGGGTGGTCGAGTCCATCAGTTTCAACTCTTCGCCCGCGCACTCGTCATTGGTGCACTTGAACTTGCTTTTCTTCGCGCCCCATTCCACAAAACGGCGGCGGCACTTCGGGCAGTAGTATTTAATCGCCACGGTTGACCCTTTCCTTTTATTTCACATGTCCCCCGGGGAAAATCCCCGGAGCAGGCGGCGGGATTATAGCAAAACATCCGGGCGGGGTAAACCCCATTATGCAACCCGGAATTTTGGGATCTTCCCGACTCCCTCCCCCCTCTTTTATGGCCGCGCCCCACTACTGTATGATGAACCCATTCACGCGCCCCGGGGTGCGGGCGCAAAACATCGGGAAACACCATGATGAAGGCCTATTATTGTGTCGGCACGCATTGGGACAGGGAGTGGTACGAACCCTTTCAGGAATTCCGCCGCTGGCTGGTGGAGCTGGTTGACGAGTTAATCGAGTTGATGGAAAATGACCCGGAGTACCGCTGCTTTCATCTGGACGGGCAGACAGTGGTGCTTGCGGACTACCTGGAAATCCGCCCGGAAAGGCGGGAACAGCTGATGAAACTGCTGCGGGAGCGCCGCCTCCTTGCGGGGCCCTGGTACGATCTCCCAGACGAGTGGCTGGTTTCCGGGGAGTCCTTTGTGCGGAATTTGATGCGCGGCATCGCCGACTGCCGCGCCCTTGGTGTGGAACCGCTGGATTTCGCCTACACTCCGGACCAGTTCGGCCATGTTGCGGCCCTGCCCATGATCATGCGGGGCTTCGGCCTATCCGCGGGCATCTGCTGGCGCGGCACGCAGGATGAAACCCACGGGGCGCATTTTGCCTGGGAGGGGCCGGACGGCCGGAAACTCGCATACCACAAACTGATGGACAAGGGGAGCTACGCCAATTTTGACTTTGCCGTGCGCCGCCCGCTGATGGCGGCAAACTATGACCTTTCCAAGCTGCCGGAACTTTTCGCCCCCTTCCTGGAGGATGAGGGTGGAAGGGCCCCCGCCCCCCTGCTGCTCATGCTGGACGCGGTGGACCATCAAAGGCCGGACCCCCACATGCCCGCAATCATGGCGGAGCTTCGGCGGCTTTACCCCGAAATTGAATTCGTTTGGGGAACCCTTGAGGAATACGGGCGGGAACTGTCCGCCCATCTTGACGCCCTGCCGGTGCACAAGGGGGAACTGCGCGTCCCCTGCCGGGATCACCTGCGGGTGGGGCAGTATCTCATTGTGCACACCATCTCCTCCCGCCATGACCTGAAAAAACGCAACGACCAGTGCCAGGCTTTGCTTGAAAAATGGGCGGAGCCCCTCCTGCTTTTCGAAAACATGCGCGGCGGCGGGCGGCCCGCCGGCTTTTTGGGCAAATCATGGGAATACCTGCTGCGCAACCACCCCCACGACTCCATTTGCGGATGCAGCGTGGACCAGGTGCACCGGGACATGCATTACCGCTTTGACCAGTCCGAAATGCTCGCCGAAGGGTGTGTCCGCCGGTCAATGGCGGCCATCGCGGCGGCTTCGGACGCCCCGGATGACTGGCGCCGGATTGCCGTGCACAATCCCCTGCCCGTGCGGCGGCGCGAGGTGGTTGACTTGCCGCTTTACTTCCCCTCCGGCCACGGGGAAAAGTCAGGCCAGTGGTACATTGACGGACTGGCCTGGAGTGAGCGTTACAACAAGTTCCACCTTCTTGACGCCAATGGACAGCGGCTCGCCTACCAGCATGTGAGGATTGAGCGGGGGATTGAATGCCGGCGTCTGGCGGAAAACGGCCGGGAAACCGTTTCCATGGGCGATCTGTATCATGTGGCGGTGGAGCTTGATCTTCCGCCCTGCGGGCACACAACCGTCGCCATTGCGCCCTGCGACGCGGCCACACGCACCTTTGGATCAATGCTCACCGGCCCCATGCGCGCCGCCAACGGCCTGATTGAATTTGAGCTGCGCCCAGACGGAACGGGCAGGCTGACGTCCCTTGCGGACGGGCGCGTTTTTGAAAACCTGTTTGTTTACGAGGATTCCGGCGAGGTGGGTGACGGCTGGACCCGGGGGCAGCCGCTCAACGACGTCGTTTTCAGGAGTCCCGGGTCCCGGGTGATGACTGCCATTGAGGAGGACGGTCCGCTTCGCACCGTCTTCCGGGTGGATCGTCTCTTCCATCTGCCTGCTGAAATAGACCAAAAGACCGGATGGCGGTCCGCCGCGCGGGTGGAACTTGCCGTTACGGATTTCATCACTGTGGCCCGGCACATGCCCGGCATCCTTGTGAAAAGCGTCGTGTCCAACACGGCGAAGGACCACCGGATGCGGGTATTGTTCCCAAGCGGCGTGTCCGCTGACAGTTCCTTCGCCGACAGCCCCTTTGCCCTGATCAATCGTGAGATCACCATTCCAAGTGAAACGGCGGAATGGCAGGAAAGGATCAACCCGGAGAAACCCTTCACCAGCTTTTTTGGCGTCCGGGATGACCATGGCGGGCTGGCCGTGGTGTCGCCCTTTGGCTGCCATGAATACGCCGTGCTCGACGACATGGACCGGACGCTGGCGCTTACCCTGTTCCGTTCATTCCGGAAAACGGTCAACACTCCAGGGGAAAAAGACGGCCAGTTGCAGGGCGAGCTTGTGTTTGGCTACCTGCTGACGCCCTTCCAAGGCCCGTACAATCCGTTGCCGCTTCTCAATCTGGCGGGACGGCTTCAAACAGGCGTGAAATCCCACACCGTTTCCAAAAACGCGCCGGCGGAGGCTTCCCTGGTGTCATTGGAGCGGCATTCAGCGGTTGTGACGGCCATCAAGCCCGCCGGAGACGGCGACGGCGGAGTAATCCGCTTCTGGAACCCCACCACTGAAGACGTGTCGGACTTTCTGAAAACCGCCGTATCCGTGAAGGATGCCTGGGAATGCGACCTGAACGAGGCGCCCATCCGCCGGATAGACCTTGAAAACGGGCGCATTCCCGTTAATGTCGCCGCCGGGGCGCTGCTGACCATCCGTTTCTCCTGGTAAAATCACCAGCAAAAGCAACAACGCCCGCAATCCCCACCGGGGACTGCGGGCGTTGTTTTTACCAGGATCTAGGGTTGCACCACCGAAACGGAGATGGTTTCCGTGGCACCGTTGCTTCCCGTCACCACAATGTCGAAGGTATAGGTGCCGGGCACGGTAATCACCGAACGGTCAACATACACGTTGATGGTGTTTTCATCGTCAGGGCAAAGTGCGCCGTTTGTCAAGTCAACACTGAGCCAGTTGGGCAGCCCAAGCGCATTCACACTCCACAGCAACTGGGAATCGCCCGTGTTGGACACCGTCACCGAAAGCGCCGTGGCCGCCGCGCCAAAATCAAGCGTATTCGTCGACACTGCAAGAACAGGCGGTTCCACCTCGTAAAGCACCCAGAAGGGCCCGTCCACGCCGATTATCGGCACGGAACCATAACTGAAGTCATAGTAGAATTCTCCGCTGTACCATCCCGGCACCGCCGCGCAACGGTCCGGCGTGATCGAGAGCACATCGGGAACCTCCGTGCCGGTGACAATGCCACCTTCCATGGGCTCCACAATAAACTGTCCGAGCTCCGTGCCGGGCCACACCCCCGCGCCCTGGCGGGGAATCCATTCCAGCCACACCCCCGTCGGCGCGTGGGAACCGCCCAGGTTGTAGATGTTGAAGAGGACAAAGTCCTCGTCAGCACCCAGATTCACCACCCCGGAGGAGGGGCTGGTGAAGGGCGGATCCGGAACCATGCGCGGAAGCGGGAACGAGGTTGCCCTGAACGGGGACTGCTCGACATAAATCGAATCGGGATAGGTGAAGTACTTTCCGTCCGGATTGGTGTCATAGACCGGATTAAGCACGTTCAGGCGGACCCGGAACGGCGACACCGCGCCGTCCACCCTGATTTCCAGCAGATCACCGAAATCGCCGTAGGTGAGAACCCGTCCCGCGGGAGCGGTCACGGAATAGACCGTGCCGGCCGAATTGAGCGTCCAGCCGTCCAACAACCCGCCCTGGTTGCCGGGTGCCAGTGCCACCGAAACAGAAACCGGGTCGGGTGAGTCCACCGAAATATTGAAGGTCATGGTGTTGATGTTGCGGGGCGCGTAATCCATGTACATCATGATCGAAGTCGTGCCACCGGGCGCCAGGCCGTCCGTGCGCATGCCAATCTGGCCAAGGCGCACATCGTTGGCATACAGGGCGAAGGGAACATCGGTCACATCAATGGTGCCCTGCACGGGGGGCGTGGAGTCATACACGGTGAAACGGGCGCTCACCGCCGCCGTGGCGTTTTCATTGAGGGAGGTGTAGGCGAGCGAGATGTGCGACTTGAAGTCCCTCATGATGGAGGCGTCGGCGGGATCCGCCGGGTCCGTCAGGCACCATTTAATCATCTCGTCGGCGAGGGCGGTGCGGGTTCCGTCCGCGTTGACGCGGTTGTCGGTGGAGTAGTAATGGCCGCCCGAACCCGTGGCAAGCGTGATGAGCGTGTTCGCCTGGACACCGTCACCCCAGCCCACGGTGGCAAAGCGCACCCTGGCCGCCTCAAGGAAGTCCCTGACAATGGTGAGTTCGCCCGGGGGCGTGGTGCGCCGTCCGTCGCTGAACATCAGGAGGAAGGATTCGTCGGCGGTGTCGAAGGGGATGAGCTTGTTGTCCTCGGCAATCGAAAGCACCGTGGAGGCGGCGGACAACACCGCGGGAAGCAGCTGCGTCGCGCCGTTGTCGGATACATTCATGTTGCGCAGACGGTGCTGCAGCACGTCAATGTTGTTGACGAAGGGAACCCCCGCCAAGCCCGGGTTTGCCGCGTCGGCGCCGTATATCATGCGGATCGGATCCTCAAAGAACGGACGCCGCTCGTTGAAGATGCACAGGCCGACCTGATAATGGGGCGGCAGCTCGCTGAGGAACTGGCCCACGCTGCGGATATACAGTTCCGTAAGCGGGTCATTGGGCCCGGCGGGAAGCTGCCCGTCCAGCACAAGCGCGTCCGCGGTGGCGCGCATGCTGCCGGAAAAGTCGAGCATGAGCAGGATGTTCAGCCGCAGTTTCTCGTTTTTCTTCAGGAAGACGTTTGTTTCCGTCAGTTCGATGTTGAGCGAGTCCTCAACGATTTCGGCGGTGGCATTTGTCACCGGGAACACCGTGTTTGCGTCCGCATAATTGTCCTCAAGGGAGGGGAATGCGCGGTACGCGCGGTCGCGCAGCAGCACGTTCATTCTGAACAGGGAGGGCGGACGAAGGTTGGGAACGGCCGATTCGACCGTCAGCTCGGCGGCCTCCGCCGTCACGGTGATCTCCTTCGGCTCAACGGGATACGCGTCCGGGGGAACGTTTATCGCGGTGATGATCAGCTTGGCCGAGGCGCTCTGAGCGTTGATTTTGCTGCGGTCTATGGCGACGCTGATGGTTCTGTAGTCCTTGGGGAGTCCGGCAGGCGTGCCAATGCTGCGGCCAAACGCGGGCTCGACATGCAGCCAGGGCGCCGTGGACTCGATTTCAAAGTCCAAATACTCCCCGGCATCGCCCATGTTGGCGACTTCCAGGATGGTCGTGTTGCCAAACCTGCCAAAGGATATCGCGCCGGGACGGGTTCCGATGACAATGCTGAATGGCACGCGCACCTGCACTTCAAGCACGCGGACGGGATTGTTTTTGTCGTTTGACCGGATGGGCATGCGGTAGATCGCGCCCGCACGTGTCAGCCCCTCGCGGTTGACCGACATGGTGACCGTCTGCTGCCTTCCGGGCGCCAGGGAGTCCTGAAGCGGGGAAATGCTGGTGATCCATGATGGCAGGGTCTGGGTTGGATCAATCTCCCAGGAGAGGTCGCCCTGCCCCGCATTCCGGACAATGAAGGATGCCGAAGTTTCGGTGATGTCAAAGGAAAGATAGGGGGTTCCGGTTCCGTCCACCCCCTCGGCAATGATTTCAAACGCCGGGAGCTTGGGCGCGCGCGCCTTGATGGTGACTGTTGTCGGCTCGGTGTAGTCACCGGAAGACTGCACCACGAAGGCATGGGAGAAGGTCTGCTGGCCCGCAGGAACCAGGGTGCGGTCAATTTTAAGAACAAGCGTGTCCGTGTCACCGGAATCGCTGGTGGCCGTGCCCGATGCCACCCCTGAACCGTCCACGGGGCTAAGGGTAAGCCAGGCCGGGAAGGCGGCGGTGTCAATGGTCCAGTTGATGGTGCCCAGTCCGTCATTCCAAAGGGCGATGGTGGCCTCGTTGGCGGAGTCGCCCAGGTCAATGTCCTGCGGCGCAACCTTCAGGGCCGGTGGCCTGGGCCGCGCCATGGCCACTGTCACCGTGTTTTCCACCCCGTCGGCGGCCAGAACGATGGTGCCGGTGTATGTGCCGGGGTTCACAACGGTGGGATCCGCCGTGACGGTCAAATTCTGTGTCGTGGTCACCGTGCCCGTATTGGCGCCCAGCGTGAGCCAGGGAGCGCCCGGCGAAACGGACGCCTGCCACGCGATTGGGGTCGTGCCGTTGTTGGCAAGGGTTATGGTTCCGTTTGCGGCGGCCTCAATGGTTCCAAAATCAATGGTGGAAGGGGAGAATGCAAAACCGGAAATGGACATCGCAACCGGGATGGCGACCTGGTACCCGATGGACGGGGCGGACAGGGTGACCGTGCCGGTGTAAACACCGGGGGCCAGGCCGGCGGGATTGGCGGTGGCAAGCACCTGGGCATTGCCGGACGCGGCCAGGGTGAACGCGGCCGTGTCCAATGTCAACCATGCGCCGCCGTTTGCGGTGACCGCGGCGGCTTCCATGGGAATGACACCGCCGCCCTTGTTGGATATGGTGATCGACTGAACTTTTGCCGTTTCAATGCGCCCGAAGTCAATCGCGGCGGGCTGCACCACAAAGGAGGGAACCGCCGCGGCAACCGCCACCTGGGCGGCTCCGCCGTTTGATGCGACGGCAAGCACGGCGCTGTACGGATCGGAACGGGCGGCAAGGGACGTGCGATCCACACTCACCGTGATGGTCGCCTGGCTTCCGAAGGAGTCCAACTTGCCCGAAACCGGAGAAACCGCCAGCCAGGGCGCGGTGGCGGGCTTGGCCAGACTGTATTCCAAGGTGCCGTTTCCGGCGTTGGTGATGGTGAACTGCTGCGTTTCGGTGGTCAATCCGAAGTCAAGCGAGGACGACGACACCTGCAGCTTGGGTTCCTGCGTCTGGCTGGCGGAGACAATCAACGTCTCCCCGCCCCCGTTTGAGGTGACTTCTATCAGGCCCCGGGAAATCATCTGGTTTTGCGGAAGCTGGCTTTTGTCCAGTTCCACCTCGATGAACACGACACCATCCCTCACTGTTCCGCTGACAGTGCTTGCGGGGCTTCCGCCTTCGGCCTTGAGGCTCAGCCAGGGGATGGCCTCTGTGAGGGTATAGTCCAGGCTCCCGCCGCCGAGGTTGTCAACGGTGATGCTGGCCGTTGTCGCGCCGTCACCAAGGGTGATGGTCAGCGGGGACACACTCAGCACGGGCATGTTGGGGCACCCGGCCAGCGTTGTGGCGGCCGCCAGCAACCCCACCCACACCAGGCAGCGTCTCATGTCGCTCATAGACATA
>JBHEKP010000036.1:0-22765 GCA_041859375.1 Candidatus Hydrogenedentales bacterium
GGCGGCATGGGCGGCTACGGCGGCGGCATGGGCGGCGGCATGATGGGCGGCATGGGCGGCGGCAGGGATGTCACCTCCATCAGCAACATCTCCGACCTGTTCAGCAGCATCAATGACGCGATGGTTGGTGAAATCCCCGCGACCACGGGCTCCCTTGGCCTGCGCAGCACCGGCACAGGCGCCACTTCGGGCCGCAACCAGGCCTTCGGCGGCGGCGGATACGCCGGCGCGCAGAACAACCAGGCCGGCCTCGGCGCGGGCGGCACCTCGTCTTTCGGCATCGGCAGTGACATTCTCAGCCTTCTGGAACGGCTTGTTCCGCAGGTCTTCGAGCCCTACACCGAAGAGCTGCTTTCGGACATGATTTACAATCCGGCGAACAACATGCTCATTGTGAAGAACACGCCGACCAATCTGGACACCTTTGAAAAGCAGTTGGCCCAGATTGACGTGACGCCGAAGCAGGTGAGCATCGAGGCCAAGTTCCTCACCATCCGCCTGGATGATCTGAAGAAGATTGGTTTCAAGTGGGACCTGAACCTCACGGATCAGAACCAGCGCGCGAAACCGATAGACCTTATTGACCAGAACGACACCTACAGCTACGACATCAACGGTGACGGCGTGGATGAGGAAATCCCCTTCTACACCCGTCCCGACGGCAGCCGTGTTTACAACAACACGATTTCCGACGCGGCGGTTACGGCGCTGACAAATCCGGCCTCGTCCGCGGTGCCCACCTTCTCGATTCTGGGCAACGTGCTGAACAACGGTGACGGCGACGCCCTGAACGTCACCTTTGACTATCTGGACAGCCTGGACGAGTCGGAACTGCTGAGCGCGCCGCGCGTGACCACCATGAACCGCAAGCCTGCGGTGGTGGCCGACTTCGCGACGGAATACTTCGTGTCCTCGATTGACACGCAGATTTACAGCAACGTGTACGGTCTCAACGGCGGCACCAACACGAACTTCGTGCAGAACATCCGCCCGGTTGCCTACAACTTCGGCATCGCCCTTTCGGTGACGCCGCAGATTCGCGACAACGACCAGGTGCGCCTGTGGCTGAACCCCGAAGTGCGCACCAAGACCGGTTCGAAGACCTTCGAGCAGAAGCAGGTGGTCAACGGCAACGAGATTGAAAACGAGCTTGTGCTTCCGACGACCTCCTGGCAGGCGGTGTGGACCAACGTGATTGTCCACGACGGCGACACGCTGGTGCTGGGCGGCCTGGTGCAGGACAAGACATCCAAGGGCACCCAGAAGCTGCCTTATGTGGCCGACATCCCCGTGATCGGCTTCTTCTTCCAGGGCAAGAACCGGGAGACGAAACAGTCCAGCCTGCTCATCTTCGTCACGCCGGACATCATCGATTCCACCGGTGCGCGTTTCTTTGACGTGGGCGGCGAGAAGGCCCCGGAGCCCACGCCCTTGCCGTAACATCAGGCACTGAAAAACGGAGAACGCAACGGGCGGTCCGCGACAACGGGCCGCCCGTTGATCTGTGTGCGCCATGATTCAATACGCCCTTTACAACGCACTGCTTGCCCTTGCGTCGCCTCCGGCGCGCCTATGGCTGTCCCGCAGCCGCCATGCGGCGCTGCTTGCCCGTTTTTCACCGGAATGCCCCCCCGGAGCCAGGGGCGGCTTGTGGGTGCATGCGTGCAGCGTGGGCGAGGTGAACACAATCGCCCCCCTGATCCGGTTGTGGCGGACAAGACACCCCGAAACACCGGTACTGCTCACCGTGAGCACGGAAACCGGCATGGCGCAGGCCGCAAGGGCATACCCGGAGCTTCCCGTCTGCTGGCTTCCCTTCGACACCGCCGCCGGGGTGCGCCGTTTTGCGCGGGCGCTGGCGCCGCGCGCGCTGGTGCTCACGGAAACCGAGATCTGGCCGAACCTGGTGCGTGAAACCCGCCGCATGGGGCTTCCCGTGATCGTGGTGAACGGCCGCATCAGCCCCCGGCAGTATCCGGCATATTGGCGCATGCGCTGGTTTGTGAGGCCGGTCTTTGCCGGACTCTCCGCCGTTGGTGTCCAGAACAGCGAATACGGCGAACGGTTCATGGCGCTTGGGGCGCGCCCCGAAAGCGTCACCGTGACTGGCAACCTGAAATTTGACGCCGTCACAACAGAGCCGGACGCAATGACACGCCTTCAGTATCGTGTGGAGTGCGGTTACGGCCCGGACGACCGGGTGCTGCTTTTCGGAAGCACCCGGCCCGGTGATGAGGAGCTTGCCCGCCATTGCCTGGGGCACCTCCGTGAATCCATGCCGGATCTGCGGGTGATCATTGCGCCGCGCCATCCCCAGCGCCTTGCCGAGGCGATGGCCCCGTTTGCCGGTGTGCCGGTCACCCTTCGCTCTGACATCAAGTCCGGCAAAACAAACAAGGCGGGCCCTGTGATGTTTTTGGATACCATGGGGGAACTGTCGAACTTTTATGCCCTCGCAACGGTGGCCGTCATCGGCGGAAGTTTCTTTCCGGGCGTGAACGGCCACAACCCCCTTGAGTCCGCCGGGTTGGGGGTTGCCACGGTTTACGGTCCCTTCATGGGCAATTTTCCGGAGGCTTCCGCGGCGCTGCTTGCCCGGAACGGGGCGGTTCAGACATCATCCGGGGAGCTTCCCGGTGTTTTGGGGCAACTGCTGGGGGACGCCCGGGCGTGCCGCGCCCTGGGCACCCTTGGACGCAAGGCCCTGCTGGAAAACCAAGGCGCGGCTGAGAGGAACCTGCTCTTGATAGAATCCCTTTTGACAGGCGGATGACTGGGGCGACACGGCCATGCACAAACTGCTGATGATTCCCGACACCCTGCTGGGCTGGCTGGATGATCGTCTGGAGCGACGCGCCGGGGCGGGCTCATGGCCCCTGGCCGCGCTTTTGCTGGCCCCCGCGCTGTTTCTAATCGGTGTTTTTTCCTTTTATCCCATGCTCTATTCGGTTTGGATGAGCCTTCACGCGGGCAAACGCGGCGACGGCCCCTTCATGGGGCTGGAAAATTACCGGGAGGCCCTGGGTTCGGCGGATTTCTGGCACGGTTTTGGGGTGACTTTCTATTATGTGGCGGGCACGGTGCCCCTCACGCTGGTATTGGGGTTTGCCATCGCGCTTTGCCTCCACAGAATAATCCGGCTGCGCGGTTTTTTCCGCACCCTGTTCTTTCTGCCTTATGTTACCTCGGTCGTTGCCGCCGCCACTGTTTGGCGCGCCCTGCTGAACCCCCGCAATGGTGTCGCAAACCTGCTGCTGGAATGGGCGGGACTACCGGCCCAGAACTGGCTGCTTGAGCCGCGCGGCGTGCTGCATATCATCACGTCCGGAATGGTGCCGCCCGATGCGGGCCCCAGTCTCGCCCTTTGCTGCGTGATGGCCTTTGATGTCTGGCATGGCTGCGGCTTTGCGGTCGTGGTGTTTCTGGCGGGCCTGTCGGCGGTCCCCCGCGAACTGGAGGATGCCGCGCGCATTGACGGGGCGGGCGCATTCCGCACGGTTTGGTCGGTGACACTGCCCCTGCTTTCGCCCACCATATTTTTTCTGGGGGTGGTGGGCGTCATCAAGGGATTCCAGGCCTTCAACAGTTTCTACGCCCTCACCCAGGGCGGCGCCTCGGGCAATTCCAGGAACATGGTGCTTTATATTTACTCCCAGTTTTACGACTACGGCTACTGGGGTTACGGAACGGCCGTGTCCACCCTGCTGACGCTGGCTATAGTGGCGCTCACGGCGGTGCAGTGGCGTGTTGCGGGCAGGAGGGTGCACTACGCATGAGGCGCGCCCTTCCCTATCTTCCGCTCGCGCTCGGTGCGCTGGTCATGGTCTGGCCCTTTCTGTGGATGATCTCCACCTCCCTGAAGGATTTGAACGCCGCCACCACGCCGGGCCTGTCCCTGTGGCCGGGCCGCCCGCATTTTGAGAATGTGGCGGACACTTTCCGCGCCGCGCCCTTTGGCAGGTATTTTCTCAATTCGTTTCTTGTCGCGGGCGGCGTGTGCCTTTCGGTGCTGCTCACCTCGCTGATGGCGGGGTATGCCTTTGCGCGGCTGCGTTTCCGGGGGGGCGGCCTGCTCTTTGCGGTCGTGCTGGGCAGCATGATGGTGCCCTTTGAGGCTGTGTTCATCCCCAATTTCGTCACCGTGTGCCGGCTCAACTGGTACAACACCTATGCGGCGCTCATCGTGCCCTGGGGCGCCAACGCCTTCTCCATTTTCCTGATGCGCCAGGCGTTTCTCGGCCTGCCCCAGGATTTCTTCGACGCCGCGCGGGTTGACGGTTGCGGTCATCTGCGCTTTCTGTTCCGCGTGGGTGCGCCGCTGGTGCGGCCCGCCGTGGTGACGGTGGCGCTTTTCGCCTTTTTGGGCAGTTACAACGCGCTCCTGTGGCCCCTTGTGGTCACCGCGGACCGCTCCATGCGCGTGGTGCAGGTCGGGCTTACCGTGTTCAACGGGGATGCGGGCACAAAACTGAACCTGCTCATGTGCGCTTCAACGATTGTCATCCTTCCAAGCGTGGCCGTATACTTTGCGGCGCAGCGGTTCTTTGTGGAAAGCGCGTTGGGCGCGGGCATCAAGGCATGACACGACTGAAAATCCCCGTCTCCGGAGCACTGCTGGCCGTGTTCTGCGCGTGTCTTGCGGGCTGCGGTCCGCGGACGGCGGCGGGGCCCTCGGGTTTCCGCCCGGTGGACGGGGATGCGGCGGTCTTTTGGGACCGCCAGTTCACGGACAACGCGGAGCTGATGAATTCGCTGGTGGGGGAGTTCAACAACCAGTGGCCGGGGCTGCCCATCCGCCTGGAGCACAGCGGCGCCTACGCCGACATCTTCCGCAAGGTTTCGGCGAGCATCCAGGCCCGGGTGCTTCCGGCGATGGCCGTGTCCTATGAAAGCATGACCACGGAATACATCGCCACCGGCGCGGTGGCGGACGTGGAATCGGTGGCGGCCCTGTCGGGCCTGGAATGGACGGAGGAGGAGCTCGCCGATTTCTACCCCGCCCTTCTTGAAAGCAACCGGTATCCCGGGCACGGGGACAGGCTGTACTCCTTTCCCTTCGCCAAGAGCGTGCTGATGATGTACTACAACCGCCGGGTCATGGCGGATGCGGGCATTGACGCCCCGCCCCCCACCTGGGATGAGTTTCTGGCGCAGTGCAGGCGCGTCAAGGCGAGAACCGGCAAATACGCCCACGCCATCTCGGTGGACTGCTCCACTGTGGACGGAATGATCTACAGCATGGGCGGGGAGGTGCTGGCGGGCACGGAGACCCTCTTTGACGCGCCGGGGGCCGTCGCTGTGTTTGAATTGTACGAGACGCTCGTCCGGGAGGGGCTGGCTTATGCAATCACCCCCGGAACCTACGATGACAATCTGGCCCTTTCCAAGGACGAGGTGGCCTTTGTCCTCCGCACAAGCTCGGGGCGGGGCGACATGATGCGCGCCATGGACAACGACAAGGGGCGCTGGGGCCTCACCCGGATCCCGCAAAAAGATCCCGCGCGTCCGGCAACCGTTCTTTTCGGGCCGGGGGTCACCCTGTTCGACACCACGGAGGAGCAGAAAAAGGCCGCGTGGGCTTTTGTGCGCTGGTTCACCTCGCCCCGGATTTCAGCGCGGTGGGCCGCGGGCACGGGTTATCTGCCCGTGCGCAGATCATCGCTTGAACAGCCTGAAATTAAGCGGCTTTTTGCCGAGTGGGAGCACAACAGGGCTCCTTTTGACTGCCTGGAGTTTGCCCGGTCCGAACCAAATGTCCCCGGGTGGCAGCAGGTGCGTGACCTCGTGGTCCGCGCCCTGGGCGATGTGATTGCGGGCACGGCGACGGCGAGGGAGGCTACGGAAAAACTCAAGCGGGACGCGGACGCGGTGCTGGCGCGCGCGGCGCGCTGGCAGTGACGATGCGGGAACCCCGCGCCGCCGTGCGGCATGATATATAATCCGGGAACCGCGCTGGCGCGGAGGAGCATCAATGACTGAAGCAACGACAATTGCCGGACTCGCGGCGGGGGTGCCGTGGACAGTGTAACCCACAGCCGTTATGCCCTGCTGCCCTTTTTCCTCGCCGGGGTGTTTTTCCTTGTGTGCGCGCCGCTCTATTGGATGCAGGTGGAGTCGCCGGGCGGCAGGGGGGTGGTCCGTTCCCATGAAAACCTGGAACTGTACCACCGTGTGTGCCCCTCGGCGGGATATGTGGCCGGCCGGCTGCGCGCGGGGAATATGCCCCTGTGGAACGACCGCCAATTGTGCGGCACCGCCTGCCTTGCCGATCCTGCCAATGGCGTGTTTCAGCCCCTGAATGCGGCGGGCCTTTTTCTGCCCCCCGGCGCGGCCATGGCCGTTCATTCCTTTATGAGCCTCTTCCTGATGGGTTCCCTTTTTTTGCTCTTTTGCCGCGCCCTGGGGCTGGGTTACACCGCAGGCCTGGCCGGCGGCGTTGTCTACGCCTTCAGCGCGGTGTCCGGCGCGGCCATGTCCAGGCCGGAAATCGCGGCCACCCTGGCATGGAGCCCGCTGGTGTATTGGGCGGTGGCAGAGAACACGCGGTCGCCCCGCCGGGCGGTGGCGGCACTTGGCGGTGTGGCGTTTGCCCTGGTGCTTTTTGCGGGCAGTCCTGCGGCTTTTTCCGCCATGATGCTGCCCGCGCTGCTGTACGGCCTGTTTGGTTTCCGCCAGGAAAACGGCGTCCTTCCGCCGCGCCGCGGATACCGGCGGCCCGTGCCGCAGGCCATGCTTGCGCTGATGCTGCTGGCGGGGGTTGTTGTTTCCGCGGTGCAGTGGCTGCCCTCCCTGTTCTGGTTCTGGTCGCTGGATGCGCCTTGGGCGGCCTTTTGGCGGCTTGATCTGGCGGGGCTTCCCCCCCGGGGCTGGCGCGAGGCGCTGCTTCATTTGTCCGCGCCCCGGCCCGAAATGCTCCCAAGAATGGGATATTTTGGCGCCGCCGCGCTGGTGATTGTCCCCGCGGTGCTTTGGCACCGCCGGCAACGGGGCAACATTGTCTTTTTTGCCGTGCTTGCCGCGGCCGCGATGCTGCTCGGCGGTTATGGCGCGGACTGGATTGGCGGGGGTGTTCCGTGGGAAGTCTGCCTGCTGCCCGCCTCGTTCGCCTTCGCGGTGCTTGTGGCGCTGGGTGCCGACAGGCTTTTCGAGGGGCGCAGGGATGCGCGTACGGGCCGTTTCTGGCTGCCATGGCTGGCCGCGCTGACTGTGGTGGCCGTGCTGGTGTTTTTCGCCCCCGTGGAAACCAAGGGGCGCGTTCTTCCCATTGTGGTGGTGCTGGCGCTTTTTGCCCTTGTGCGCAGGGGATGGGCGGGGGCTGCGGGCAGTGTGGCCGCCGCGCTGCTTTTGTTTGTGGACCTGTCCACGGCCGGTGCAAACCATTTCCAGCATCCCGCGCTTGGCGGCGGGCGCATGGAAACCATGCCGGATGAACTGGTGAAGCCCGCGGCGGAGCTTGCGCTGGACGGGCGTGTGCTTGTGAGCGCCCATCCGTTGAATCCGGTCCTTTCCCCGAACACGGGCATGGAAACGGGGTTGCGGTCGGCGGGCGCGGCCTTTCTCCCGCTCACACCCGATCAGACACGCTGGTGGCAGGCGCTGCAAACCAGCCGTGAGGGGGATGCCGTCCGGGCGGGCCGGGAACTTTCGCTGATTGATCGGCTGCTCGCGCCGGAGACCGCGGCTGCCGCGAAACTTGACGGTTTCCTGGATGCGGCGAAAAACACGTCCGCAGGCGCGCTGGCAAACCACATGGCGGCGCGTGCCGTTCTTGCGGCCGAGGATGGGGGGCTGGCCGCGGGCTTTGACGGGGGTGCGGGCCGGCCGGTATTGCGGCGTGTGCGCTCTTCGGGGGGGGTGACTCTCTTTGCAAACGACACCGCCCTTCCCCGGGCCCATCTTGTGCGGTGGTGGCGCGTTGCGCCCGAGGTGATGTCCGCCATCAGCGTAATGGGCGGCGATGATTTTGATGCGGCCCGGGAATGCGTGGTTTCCCCCCATGGCCAGGGGCTGAATCATTTGGCCCTTGCGCTGCCGGACGGCCGCGACGTGGACGGCGGCAGGGACAGGAACAAAGAAGCTGAAAAACTGCCCCCCCCCGGAACCTGCGCGATAGTCGTGGACACGCCCGAACGGGTGGTGGTCACCGCCGAAACCGACACCCCGGCCATCCTTGTGCTGGCGGACACCCTGGCGCCGGGCTGGCATGCCCGTGTCAACGGCGGCGGCACGGTGCTGCTCAAGGTAAACGGAATGTTCAGGGGGGTGGTTGTTCCGCAGGGAAAAAGCGAGGTTGAGTTTGTCTACCGCCCTGTGGCGTTTTACGCGGGGGCTCTGGTTTCGCTGACCGCGCTGGCGGTCATGTTTTTTTCGGCGCTGCGGGCCCTGTGGCTGCTTTGCCGCCGCGGCATGGAGCCGTCGGCGGCCTGACTTGAAGGATAAATCAAATGATCATCACCACCGCGGCCATGCTGCTTGTTTCGGTTCTCCAAACGCCCTTGGTTTGCGCACCTTCCGTGCCGGTGTCGTCTCCCCTCGCGGCAAGGCTGGGCGAATGCGCCAAAAATTATGAAACCGTGCTCAAGCCTGACAAGGACGCCGCCGACTGGTGGGCGGGCGCTCCGTCGGTCATCCGCGACCGGGAGGGTGTCTTCTGGATGGCGGCGCGCATGCGGACCGCCGACGGTGCCAGGGGACTGCGCGGTTATGAGGTCCGCATTCTCCGCGGCACCGACGGGGTTGATTTTCAGCCGGTGAAAAGCATTCGCCGCGAGGACGTGCCCATTCCCGGTTTTGAGCGGCCCGCGCTGCTTCAGGACCCCGCAACGGGCAAATACAAGCTGTACCTCTGCGGCCCGTGGAAGGAGGGGCCCTGGTCCATCATCAAACTCGACGATGCGGACACTCCGGAGGAGTTCAACCCGGCCACGGCCCGTCCGGTCATCAGCCCGGCGCCCAAAGCCCATGAGCGCGACATTCCCCCGGAGGAATACAAGGATCCCGTCATCATCCATGCGGCGGGGGCCTACCACTGTTATGTCATCGGCTACCTGCGCCGCAACGAGCGCGTCTATCATTTCTCCAGCCCGGACGGGGAGGTGTGGAAGCCCGCCGGGGGGAGTTATTACCACGCCGTCATGGACCTTTCCGGATGGCATGACTTTTTTGTGCGCCCCGCGGCGGTCGTGCCCGTCGGGCTGGGATGGCTGTTCATATACGAGGGCTCCTCCTCGGAGTGGCACGATCCGGTTTACAACGTGCTCACCGGCCTGGCGTTTACCTTCGACCTGGACACCATTCACGACATCACCCCGGAAGCGCCCCTGTTTGGAAGCACGACACCCGGCCCCAACTTCCACACATGGCGTTACTCCACATGGCTGCGGGTGGACGGCGAACTGTGGGCCTACGCCGAGGTCGCCTGCCCCAATGACACCAAGGAAATCCGCCGGTTCAGGTTTCCCGTGGATTAGGCCGCCGTTGCATTTTCCGCGCGGGTTGCGTACCATCGCGGAAAGTTTGGCCGCAACCCCAACGCGGAGATTGTCCCAACATGGCTAAAAAACTGCGCATCGGATTCATCGGGGCCGGGGGGATTTCCATCGGCCACTACCAGCGGATGACGGCGACGAAAAAGGCGGAGGTGACGGCGCTGAACGATCCCAGCCCGGAGTCGCTCAAGCGGTTCTATTCATTATGCCCGGGCTCGGAGGGGCTTCCTGTTTATTCGGACTACCGGGACATGCTGGCAAAGGAGGCGTTGGACGGGGTGGTTGTCCAGAGCCCCCATGTGTTTCACCACGCGCAAATCCGCGACTCCCTGGCGCGGGGGCTCCATGTGCTGGCGGAAAAGCCGATGGTCTCCACGATAAAAGAGGCAAAGGCGCTCATCGCCCAGGCGGAAAAGTGCGGCCGCGTGCTGATGATTTCCTACCAGCGCCACTTTGACCCCATGTTCCGGTACATGCGGGAGCAGATACAAAGGGGCGCCATCGGCGAGGTGGAATTCGTGCAGGCGGTGCTTTCCCAGGAATGGCTGCGCATCACACGGGGCACTTGGCGGCAGCAGGCCGCGCTCTCCTGCGGCGGCCAGCTTAACGACTCCGGCAGCCACCTGGTGGACATTCTCATGTGGGTGACCGGCATGAAGGTGCGGGAGGTGTACGCCTGCAACGCGGACTTCGGCGGCGAGGTGGACATCAACTCCAGCCTGGCAATGCGTTTTGAGAACGGCGCGCTCGGCAGCCTCTCCATCATCGGCAACGCGCCGGGCTGGCATGAGGACCACACCATCACCGGCAGCAGGGGCGCGTTTTATCTGAGGCAGGGCGCGGACCTCATTCAGCAGGACGGTATGGGAAAACCGGTGAAGGTGCGCCTGCCGAAATACACCAAGAACCCCGACAGCAATTTCGTGGACGCCATTCTTGGAAAAGACACGGTGCAGACGCCGCCGGAATGCGGATTGCGCACCATCGAGGTCACCGAGGCGGCGTGGAAATCCATGAAGACGGGTCGTCCCGTGCGCGTGCCCTGAGGGAAGGACAACAACACGGCAATGCTTTCATCTTTGGTTTCCGCGGTTATTTTCCTCGCCGGGACGGCGGCCCCTCCCGGCGGGGAGCTGTTTTTGCGGGGGGACGCGGCGCAGCGCGCCGGAAGGGCCGCGGAGGCGGCGGAACTGTTCGCACAGTGCGCCGGGGCCGACCCATCACTGGCGCCCTATGCGCGGATTCGTGTGGCCGCGGCCCGTTCCCTCATGGGCGACACCACGGGGGCGGTTTCGCTGCTGCGGGAGGTTTCTGCGGGTCCGGCGGGCCCTTGGACCCGGCTGGCGCAGTACCGGCTGGCGGGCCTGCTT
This sequence comes from Candidatus Hydrogenedentales bacterium, assembly GCA_041859375.1. GTDB lineage: Bacteria > Hydrogenedentota > Hydrogenedentia > Hydrogenedentales > CAITNO01 > JBHEKP01. The sequence goes on from JBHEKP010000036.1 coordinate 10,859, forward strand.
GCCCCGTCGGGGGATCGGGCCGGGGCCGGGCGGTTGTATGCCGGGGTGCTTGCCCTGGAGCCGCTGCCCTGGTTTTTGGAGGATGGGCGCTGGGCCGCCACGGACAATCTTCTCGCCGATCCGGCGACTGCGGCGGGGGCGCTCCCCTTTCTTCGGGACACCGTCGAGACAACCATCTTCATCGAGCCGCGGAAACGCGCCTCGCGCGCCCTGTTGAAACTGCCGGACGCCGCGCCCCGCGCGTTGGGCGTTTGGGGGTTGCTTCGTTCCGGGGAAATGGACGAGGTGAAAGGCATCCTTGAAAAGGAGCCGGTGTTTTTCAAGGGACCCGGCGGCGTGGACATGCCCCTTTCCCTGTTGGATCAGTTGCTGGCGGGGGGCGGTGCCCCGACGCCCGAAACCGCCGCACAGCTCAGAAGCCTCGCCGCCGCGAACAGGGAGCATCCCTGGATGCGGGTTTGGCTCATCAACACCATGCGGGTGTCATCCGCAAAAAAACAGCAGGAGAAGGCGCGGCTTTGCTGTGATGTGATTTGTGAGACATGGCCGGAGGGGCGGGACGGCGGGGATGCGCTTTACTGGCTGGCCGGCCGCCTGAGGGACGCAAAAAACACGGTTGCGGCGGGGGAACTGTACGGGTTGCTGGCGCGGCGTTTTCCGGACCATGCGCGCGCGGCGGATGCGCTATTCGCATTGGGTGCGGTGGCCGGGGAGGAGAAACGCTGGGCCGACGCACTGGCGGCGTTCACGGAAGTGGGACGGCGGCAAAAGGACATCCGTCTGGCGGCAGAGGCCAATTACCGGTGCGCACGCATTGCCCTTGCCACCGGGGACACGGCGGGGGAGAGGATGTATCTTGAACGGGCGGCGGCGGCCGGACCGGGGTATTACCATGCCCACCGGGCGCTGGAGATGCTGCGCGCCGCGGGTCACGCCGGGAATGCGAAAACCCTGCCGGTTGCGGCGGCGCATCCATTGCTGGCCTATTCCGACGCATCGGCCCTGCCCGCCGAGTACGCCCCCGGGGAAATGCCGGACGACGCGGGCATGGCCAGGATGGCCTTTTTCGGCATGAACGGGCTGGAGGAGGGGGAGTGGGAGGCGGTGGACTGCATTGAGCGCGCGCCGTCGGACGCGGCGGCGCGGGAGGCATGGTGCCGGGCCCTTGCAGGGGCCGGTTTCATGCATACCGTAAACCAGTTTATCCGTGCGCGGGGGTGGGGTATGGAGGAGGGCGTCCCGTCACCGTGGCGGATGCGGCTGGAATACCCCCTGGCCTACTGGCCGCTGGTAAGGAAAATGGCCGGTGAAAGCCGCCTGGACCCCTTCCTTCTTCTTGCGGTGGCGCGCCAGGAGAGCACATTCCGCTCGGGCATATCCTCGCGCTCCGGGGCCATGGGTGTGATGCAGCTTATGCCCTCCACGGCAAAGTGGCTGGAGGGAAAAGATCCGGCGGTTCCAAAAGGACACGCGGACCATCTGTCCTGTCCGGAGCATTCCCTGCGGCTGGGCGCCGTTTACCTGCGCCGCATGATTGACCGCTCGGGTGGAAACCTGGTTTTTGCGCTTGCCTCCTACAACGCCGGTCCGGGCAACTGTGACAAGTGGCGGAAAAGCATTCCCTCGGGGGATCTGGAGGCTTTTGTCGAGGCGGTGCCCTTTGCCGAGACGCGGGATTACGTGAAACGCGTCCTTGCCAACCATGCGGCGTACCGGACCTTTTACAAATGATTCCTGAAAGCCGGGGGATGTAAAATAGCACGGGTAAACTCTTTGCAGAACTCTCCGTTACAGTGTATTATGTGAGTCAGTTTGGGCATCCCGCGCGGGGTGTGCGGGGCCTGCGAAAGAGAGGCGTTCATGGCGGAATTTGTTCTGGGAACGGGACAGAAGCAGACCCTCCGCAACGTGCTCCGTCTGACGGAGAACGTGGTGGTGAAGAACGAGGGGACGCCGCGGGAAATACGCCTGTGGTGTGACTGGATGGAAATCGAGGCGCGACGGCCCGATTTCAAGGGTGATTTCGAGCAGTACAAGATCATCATCCCCACTGAGTTTGGAGGGGCGGTGGAGGCCACGGAGCGGGTGGCGGAGGAGTATGGGGACATCTGTGAAACCACGGTCGAGGAGGGGCGTTTTGTTTTTCTTTGCCCCGGCAACGACCAACCCTACGCGCCGCGCGTGCTTGAGGCAATCAACCGTTTCAGCCTTGCCGTGCGCCTTCCCGAGGTTTGGCACGCGCGGGGCGAGGATTTCCGCCTTGAGCAGATCAGCATTGAAATGCTCTTTCATGCCATGGTCCAGTACAAGGCGAGCGACCTGCACCTTTCCCCCGGGCTCAATCCGGTTTTCCGCATTGACAACGAGACGCGCCACTCCGAACTGCTGTCGCCCCTTTCCGCGGTGCAGATTGCGGAAATGATCCGCCAGATTGCCCCGCCGGGATATTGGGACGAGTTTGAGCAGTACAAGCAGACCAGTTTCAGTTTTCACCAGGCGGGGGTGGGTTACGCCCGCGTCTCCGCCTTCGTGAAAAGCGGCGTGCCCCACTGCACCTTCCGTTTCCTGCCGGAAAAGATTCCCTCCTTTGAGGAGTTGAACATCCCCGCGGATCAGATGCGCCAGCTTGCGGCCACGCACCGTGGACTGATTCTGGTGACCGGGATGACGGGCAGCGGCAAGACCACCACCGTAGCCGCGCTGCTCGACTGGATTAACGCCAACCGTTCCATCCACATTCTGACCATTGAGAATCCAGTGGAGTATGTCCACACGAACAAAAAGTCCATCATCTCCCAGCGGAGCCTCGGCATTGACGTGGGCTCCTTCAGCGAGGCCATCACGGGCGCGCTGCGCCATGATCCGGATGTGATCCTCATCGGCGAAATGCGCGACTCCGACACGATCCGCGCCGCCATCAACGCGGCGGCCACGGGGCATCTGGTCATCAGCACGCTCCACGCCAACACGGCGTCGGAAGTGGTGAACCGTGTGGTCAGCTTCTTTGATCCCGTCGAGCGCGATCTGGTCCGCCTGCAGTTGCGCGACTGCCTGAAGTGTGTCATGTGCCAGCGGCTGGTGGCGAAGCAGGGCGGCGGGCGCCTGCCCGCGCTGGAATTCCTGTTCAACGACATCAAGCCCATCAACGACGGCATACTCAGGGGTGACACGGACATGATCCGGGTGGGCATGCAGCAGACCGTGTCCCATTCCATTATTTTCGAGCAGTACCTCCACCGGATGTACAAGGAAGGCAGGATTGAGCTGGAGCGGGGCCGCGAGTATGCCACGGACATGAGCCTTTTTGACCAGCTGGTGATGGGCACCTACTCCGTGCCCCGGCTTGACTCCATCAAGGGCGGCTGACGCCCGCGGCCCCGCGCCGCGGAGGAAAGGATACCCAATGGAACCGGATTGCCTGATTGTCCTGACGGGGGCCATGAACGGAAAAAAATATCCCCTGGAGGCGGAAATCACCATCGGCAGGAACCCGGACAGCACCATATTCCTGGACGACATGCAGGTTTCCCGCAGGCACGCCAAGGTGGAGCTGACACCGCAGGGCGCCATTCTGCGTGATCTGGGCAGCGGCAACGGCACCTATGTGGGCAACCGCCGCATCCTGGAGCACCAGCTCGCGGACGGCGAGATAATTGTCATCGGAAAACAGCAGCTCCAGTACAAAAAGGCCGAATCCCAGGAATCCGAACAGGAAGCCGCCGCCGGGGGGGTGATGCGCTCCGAGCAGGATTCCGCCTTTGAGGCGTCCGACGCGAAAAACATCTACCAGACATTTTTCAGGGCGCCCTCCCAGGCCACCAACGAGTCCCAGCTCCGCGAAATCCAGCGGCGTCTCGCGGCGGTGTACGCCGCCAACCAGGCTATTGCGAGCGAGCAGGACATCAACGCCGTGTTCGACCGCATCATGGAGCAGGTTTTTTCCCTGCTTTCCGTGAGCAACGGCGTCATCATGCTCGCCCGCGCGGACGGCGGCGGCCTTGACGTGGCCTTTGTCCGCTCCGCCAAGGACACGCAGAACGTGCATGTGAGCCAGACCATTGTGCGCCGCGCCTTTGACAACGACGAGGCGCTCATCACGTGCAACGCCCTTGACGACTCCCGGTTCCGCTCCGGCATGAGCATACTCGCGCAGAACATCACCTCCGCCATGTGCGCGCCCCTGACGCACCAGGACGAGCGGCTGGGTGTGATTTACGTGGACAACCACGGGTTGACAAACGCCTTCAAGAACAGCGACCTGGAGCTGCTGGTGGCGCTGGCGGCGCCCGCCGCAACGGCCATCAAAAACGCGCAGTACGTGCGGATGCTGCGCCAGTCCTACGAGGACACGCTGACCGTCCTGGCCAACGCGATAGAATTGCGGGACCATTACACCGTTGGCCACACCTGGCGCGTGACGAACTTCGCCATGGCCATAGCGCGGGAGCTCGGCTGGAACGAGGAGAAGATCCACGAGGTGCAGATGGGCGGCGTGCTCCACGATGTGGGCAAGATTGCGGTGGACAACGCGATCCTGGGAAAGGCGGGCCGGCTGACCGAGGAGGAATTCGCCCAGATGCGCGTGCATCCGGAGCGGGGGGCCGACCTGCTCCGGGATGTAAAGTTTTTGAGGCCGCTCATTCCCTACTGCCTCTACCACCATGAGCGCTGGGACGGAACGGGTTATCCCCACGGGCTGAAGGGCGAGGAGATTCCCATTGAGGGCAGGCTGATTGCCGTGGCGGACGCCTTTGACGCGATGACGAGCAACCGCCCCTACCGCAGGGGAATGGACCCCCAGGCAGCCCTGAAGCTCCTTGTGGACGGCCGGGGCACGCAGTTTGACGCGACGGTGGTGGACGCGCTTCTGGCCGCCTTTAAAAAGGGCAAAATCACCGAAGTGCTTCAGGATTACTTCAAAAACGAGTCGCGCAGCCTCGTTTGCCCCTTCTGCAGCACCTTCATACGCCTTGGCCCCGACATGAAGGCGGGCTCCGAATTTGAGTGCGCCGTCTGCCACCGCACCATCAGGGTGTTGGAGTTTGAGGGGGGATTTCACGGCGAGCTTGTGACCCAGGCATAACCTGAACGCCCCAAGCGAACCGGCTCAGCGCGCCGTAAGCCGTTCCCATTCGGCGAAGACCTCGCGCACGTTTTCGGGCCTCGCGCCCGCGCCGAACTCGCATTGCGCGATGCAGCCGCCGTCGCGCCACAGGTTGGCATGGGCGGCGCGCACCGCCTCCCGCACCGTTTCCAGGGTTCCCTCCGGAAGGATGTGCTGGCGGTCTATCTCGCCCCAGAAGGTGATCTTTCCCGCGAAGGGGCGCAGGTTTTCCACACCCATGCAGAAGATTTGGCTGTTGAACGCGTCCAGCCCGAGTTCGGAAAGATCGGGGTAGATCTCAAGGGTGTGCCCGTCGGAATGCATGAACATTTTCTTGCCCGCCCCGTGGGCAATCTGGATGTAGTCGCGGTACATTGGCTTGAAAATGTCCCGCCACAGGGCCGGATCAATGAGCAGGCCCTGCTGGGAGCCCCAGTCGTCCATGAACATCAGCCCGTCCACGTCGGTGCGGGACCACGCCTCCAGCAGTTCGCAGTAAAAGGCGTGCATTTCCCCCATGAAGTCAACAAGTTCCCCCGGCTGCATCAGGAGGTCCATGTAGAGGTCCGCGGTGCCCCGTAAAAACTGCAACTGCTCAAAGGGACGGGGGCAGCATCCGGCAAGGACAAAGGTGTCCCTTTCGGCGCACCAGCGGTTGACGGCGTCCGGATCAATTGTCAGCCATTCCCGGGGCACGTGAATCCTGCCGCGGTCCGCCGTCCAGTCCCGAACAAGGGGGTTCTTCACCTCGCCGATGACCCCCCGCTGGATGTTGTGGAACTCGCAGCCCCATTCGTCCACAAAGGTTCCCACTTCAGTGATGTTTCCGGAGGTTTTGGGAATCTCCCGCAGAAACCCGGGGGCACCGTCAAAATCGGAGGGAAAATCCCTCCGGATTTGCTCCAGTTCGTCGGGATGGTGAATTTCCGCCCAGGGCAGGTGCCACAACTGGCGCGGCGCGCGCGCCGGGGAACGGAATTCAAGGGTTTGAAGGACCAGCTCACGTGATGTGGACGCCATTGGGCAAACACTCCACCCCCCGGCGTTGCGGGGGACTCTTTCAACCCCGGACATGAAACCCCGTCGGTCCGCCGCCGCCCGTTTCTTCCGAAAGGGTCACCTCCACCTTCTCCACCAGCGCCCAGCGGGGTCCGTTTTCACACCACGCCACCATCCTGCCGACCGCTTCGGGGCTTCCCTCAAACTCGGCCTCCACCCTGCCGTCGGGCAAATTCCTCACCCAGCCGCGCAACCCCGCCTCCAGCGCCTCCGCCTGGGTGGCATACCGGAAGCCCACACCCTGAACGCGTCCTGAAACGAGCACACGAACACGGCGGCTCATTGCTCGACGCGCACCTCCAGCAGCCGCCCGCGGAACTGGGGCACCGCAATGGCCACCGCCGCCTCGCAGGCGTCCAGTGATATGGACTTGTCCACATTTTCTATGCTGGGCTGGAGGATGGGAATCAGGCGCGTGGCCCCGAGTTCGCTGAAAAGCTCAAACACCCTCGTTTTGGCCTTGACGTTGTCCGTGCGCAGCAGTTCCTGGAACACAGACATGGCCGAGGGGTCCCCGCCCGCCAGCAGCGCGGCGGCGTTCTCCGCGCGAAACACGAGGTTTGCGTCCGACGCGTCCTCACGCCGTGTCAGGCGGGCGCGCAGAAACTGGGTCGCCTCCCAGTCGCCGTTTTTGGCAAGCACGAGGGATGCCTCCGGGGCGATGGTGGGATAGTCCTTGAAGATTTTCTTGACCTCCTCCAGGCCGAGGGGGTCGCCCATCCTGTAGAGCACGCTCACCACGCGGAAGCGGACCTTCCCGTCCGCCTGCTGGAGTTTGGACTTCATGAGGTTGAGCACCTCCTCGCCGCCAATCTTTGCCAGCGCGAAAACCGCAGCCTTGCCCTTCTCCTCGTTGAGCTCCTCCATCATGGAAACAAGGCGGGGAATGCACTCATGGTCGCCAAGACGCGCCAGCGCACGGGCCGCCGGGGCGGAAAGCTCCACCGCCCTGTCGTTGAACATGGGGAGCAGGAGCGGTTTCAGCGACGAAAAATTGGACAGGCCGGTCAGGCTTGCCGCCAGGGCGCGCGCGTTGCGGTTGCCGCTTTCAAGCCCCTGCCGCACAAGCGTCTCCGAAACGGTGTCGCCCACAAGGTAAAGGGAGAGCGAAGCGCTCAGCTGCGTCGTGAGGTCGTTGGATTCGGCGAGCTGCTTGAGGTAGTTGCTGGCCTCCGTGTCGCGGTTGAGCGCGAGCAGCACCGAAGCGTCAATCTTCAAATCCTGCTCCTCGGCGGTCTCGCCGAAGATTTCACGCGCGCGGGAAAAGGCACGGTCCACCACGCGCTGCTGCTCGGCCCGGAGAATCTGCACCTCGTCGGGCTTGAAGCGGCTCCCCTCAATCTTGCCGTCCTGGACCTGGATTTCTTCGATTGTGTCCGCGAGATAAGGGATCAGGTCGTTTTTCGGAGTCGCCACGGTGATGGTGTTTCCCGTGACCTCCACAATTTTCAGGTTGGGATCCTTGGCACCCGAATCCTTCAGGACCACGGTCACAAGCGTTTCCGTGCCGGCCAGCTGGTCCACGGTTACAGGCTGCGCCGCGCCTGTCACCTTGACATCCGCCGCCATGGCCGCCCCGGCGACAAGCGCCACAATAAACGCCAAAACCCGCTGTTTCATGAAAGAATCCTCTTGTTGTCCTGCGGAACCGTCCCCATTCCCGTCCCCGCCGCCTCTGCACGGCCGGGGAAAAAACGGAAATCTTTGAGTATATTACCGCCCGGCACGGCGGTTTTTCCAGCCGCCGCGCCCCGTTTGTCCGGCATTGCCCTTCCGTTTAATGCAGGTCGAGCGGTTCCAGTTTGGTCACTTTTTCCAGATATTTCCGCGCCCGCTGGATGGAATCCACAAAAGGGTTCACCGCAAGCGCCTGAAGCGCGTAGTCGAAGGACTTGTTGAGCACCGCCTCGATGGCGAGGCGCTCGCTTTCCTTGGTGGCGCTGAACATGCCCCGGAGGAAGCGGGGCAGCATGCCCACCTTGCGGGGCTTCACCCCCTGGCAGTTCACCAGCGCGGGCACCTCCACGCTGCTGTCGTCGGCAAGATCCCGTATCGAGCCCCTGTTGGGCACGCAAACCACGGTGCTCGTGTCGGTTTTTCCCTCAAAGCCCTGTATCAGGGGCATGATGGTTTCCTCGTACCAGCCCGCGTTGCGCTGGCGGGTCAGGTCGGGGATGGCGTTCAGGTGCGGGTTCTCATACATGCGCAATATCTGCTGTTCCGCCTCATAAAGCACTTCGGCGCGGAACCGGGCGCAGTTCTGCTGCTTCTTGAGCACCTCCGCCCGGTGGAAGAACATCCCCGTTTCGCGCGTGGGGATCATCCTGAAGAGCTCGATCAGGTCATAGTCGAAATCCTCCTCCTCGCGGGCCTCAAGGATTTCGAGAAGCTGGTTCATCCGGCTGCGACCGTCCACCTTCACGTCCTGAATCCATCCGAGATGGTACAGGCCCACATAATCCACGGTGAGGAGGACGGGGTCAATCCCAAGCAGTGACGCCAGTTTGCGGGTGTAAAGCCGGGGCAGGTCGCAGACGCCGATCACGTTGAGGCCGGTGCGGCGGCTGAGCGCCTCGACCATGATGCCCACGGGGTTGGTCATGTTGATGACCACCGCGCCCGGATTGACGCATTCGATTATCCGCGCGTGCTCAAGGCACACCGGGAGGGTGCGCAGCGCGTTGGTCACCGCCCCGGCGCCGAGCTGCTCGCTGCCCAGCAGGTTGAACTGGGGCGGGAGCATCTCATCGCGCATGCGCGCCTTCATCCCCCCGACGCGGACATGGTTGATGATGTATTTAGCACCGGTGACCGCCGCCTCCACGTCTGTTTCCGGGGTGATCTTGACCGGAAACCCCGCCCTGTCCGCAAGACGGTTGCAAAAGGCCCGCACAGTGTCCAGTTTCTTGCCCGCACGCCCCTGAAGGACTATTTCCCTGACGGGCAGGTTGTGGTTGATCACACTGGCGATAAATTCCGGGATGTAGACGCTGCTGCCGCCGAGGACCGTGATACGGTCAATCATCTTCGGCGATGCTTCCGACTGCCGGCCTGTTTCCTTGTTCCGCATCTGCGAAATATTCCTGTTACCAGCCGTGCGCCCCGGGGGCGCGTCACCATGGCAACCCCCATTTACAATCTTGTTTGAAACTACCCGTTTATTGCAGGAAAAGTCAAAAATTTTCCCCATATATCTCCGGGGAGGCCGTGGCGGGGAATTTCGGACAGTTTTATTTGCCCCGAACCGCGAGGCTGGCGCATTTTTGCGCCATGGCCCGGTTGCCCAGGCGGGCGTAAATGTCGGCCGCAAGATTGTACTCGCCCGCGTCAGCGAGCACCTGGGCGGCAAGGGCCGCCCGTCCGGCCCGAAGAAACTGAGAGCCGATGACGGCAAGCAGTTCTTTTCGCCTTGCCGGTTCAAAACGGCCGGCATAAGCGGGATCGGCCAGCAGTTGGTAGCAAAGATCGGCCATCCGCTCGTCCGGCGTGCTGTCCAGGGGTGTCTGCCGGAAATGGGCGGTGAAACAGTCCAGCGCCTTGTCCATATGCCCCGCCTCCGCATGGGCGCGCGCGGCCTCGGCGGGCATGTCGGCAAGCTCAAAGGCTTTTGCCGCAGTCGCGGGCTTCCCGACGGCAAGATAAAACCTGCCCGAAGTGCCGTAGTCGCCGCACTTCCAGAGGAGTCCGGCCGCCTTTGCCGTGCGGCCGGCCTTGGCTAGTTCCTCGGCGGCGCGGCGGGTCTGGCGGGCCTTTAGAAACCATTTTGCCGCCTCCGCGGGCTGGTTGAGGGCGGCGTGGATTTCGCCGAGGCGTCCGTAGTTTTTGTCCTTTTTGAGGCGGGTTATCACCTTTACGGGATGCTGGGCGGCGTCAAGTTCCTCTGTGAAGGGCTGATCCTCCTCCTTCGGTTCCCCCTTCACCTCGTGCCCCCGCATGCTCTTGCGGAGGTTCCGCTGGTAGGCGGCCTGGCGGATGCGCAGCCATATTTCCATTAAAACGAACAGGATGGCCAGGCTGAAGCCGGCCTTCCAGGCAAAGTTATACCACCCCTCCTGGGGTTCCAGCCCAAAGGCGCCCTCAATCCATTCCAGCGGGCGCTGAAGCACCCGCCACCAGTACCACTCGTAAATTCTGTTCAAATAGGCAGTCATGCTCAAATCCGTATTGATCCGTTTGGCGTTCTGACAAGGCACTAATCTATTTTATGCGCCGTTGGTTCCAGATTGTAGCAAAAACCGCCGTCATGCTTTTCCGTTCCCTGGGGCGATTTTTTTGTTTTGTCCCCGGCACCGGCCGGGCGTACAATGCCGTCCCGGTGGATGCGGGGACCCTTGAAAGGAGTTGAACGATGACGGCGCAAAGGGACGAAAGCACCGCGGCCGCGGAACCGCAGCGGATTTTATGCGTGGACGTGCTGCGCGGTTTTGACATGTTTTGGTTGGTGGGGGGCACGGGGCTCTTCTTGGGCATCGCCCGTTTTCTTCCGGAGCCGTTCCGGACGGTCTTGTCGGGCCAGCTTGAGCATGTCAAGTGGGAGGGGTTCCGGTTTTACGATCTCATTTTTCCGCTCTTTGTGTTTGTGGTGGGCATGTCCGTGGTGTTTTCGTTGGGAAAACTGCTTCGGGAAAAGGGGCGCGCAGCCGCCTACCGTCGCATCTTTCGGCGTTTTGCGCTGATGTTCGCGCTGGGGGTGTTCTATTCCGGCGGCATGACAAACCCCATCTCCGAGGTGCGCTGGCTGGGTGTGCTCCAGCGGCTGGCGCTTTGTTATCTCTTTGCGGGGCTGTTGTTCTGCCATCTTGAATGGCGCGGCCTTTTCGGTGTGTGTGTGGCGCTGTTGCTGGGTTACTGGGCCTTTCTGTCTTTTGTCCCCCTGCCCGGCAGGGATGCGGTTTCCTGGGAGGCGGGGGAAAACTGGTCCTGTTACCTGGATTCCATCTGGCTTCCAGGGCGCAAGCATGACGGGGCGTGGGATCCCGAAGGCCTGCTGAGCACCGCGCCCGCCGTTGCCTCCAGCCTGCTGGGCGTGCTGGCCGCGCTGTTCCTGATGTCGAAAAAGTATTTACCGGCCCGGAAATGCGCATGTTTCATCGGGGCGGGGGTGCTGCTTTTGGTGTTGGGGTATGCCTGGGGAATCCAGTTTCCAATCGTCAAGAAAATATGGACATCCTCCTTTGTGCTGGTGGCGGGAGGGTACAGCGTGCTGCTGCTGGGCCTCTTCTACCTGGTGCTGGACATCTGGCAGGTGCGCTGGTGGACCACGCCCTTCATCTGGATTGGGCTCAACCCGCTCACCATCTATCTGCTGCGCAACGTGATGGACTTTAACAAGCTGGCCGACCGTTTTGTCGGCGGGAGCCTGGCGGCGGCGGCGGGCGAGGATGGTGCCTACCTGATGAGGATGATGGCTTCGCTGGCGTTCTCCCTGCTGGTGGTGTGGTATCTTAACAGGAGAAAAATCTATCTGCGGGTGTGACCCCCCCCGCCAGGGGGGCGGCCCGCGCAAGGAAGCGCGCATGGTTTTCCAAGCCAGAAAAGAAACAATCCGTGTCATGGTGGGCGGGGTGCCCGTGGGCGGCGGCGCGCCCGTTGTGGTGCAGTCAATGACCAACACGGACACGGAGGACGCGGCCGCGACTGCGGCGCAGGTTGTCGCGCTCGCGGAGGCGGGCTCCGAACTGGTGCGCATAACCGTGAACACCCCCAAGGCGGCGGAGTCGGTGCCGGAAATCCTGCGCCGTGTG
>JBHEKP010000214.1:0-29196 GCA_041859375.1 Candidatus Hydrogenedentales bacterium
CCCGGCCTTACTTCTTTTCCTCGTCTTTTGCCGTAATCCGGGCCATTTCCTCCGGGGTGAAACGGCTGTTGGCGACGGGACCCGGCGTCCAGCACTGCTCGAGCGGACCGGGCGCGACCGTTTTGACGGGAATCCTGAAGACTTCCCGGCCTTCGCCATCCTTGGTCACACAGCCTCCGACGCGAAGCACGGCCTCGCGGGCCAGTTTCTCGGAAACGGCGACAAGTCCGGCAAAATCATAGTCGGTGTGGCTGAACTTGACGTCGCTCTTCAATGCCGAGGTGAATTTCTCAGGCAGTTTTGAGGCGCCCACGGTGGTGAAAAGAACACCCGCGGCATTGGAGGGGTTGCAGTCGGAATCCTGCCCGCAACGGGTGGAGATGATGATGGTCTGATCCAGGTCCCCGCCGCCGTAGAGCAACCCCATCACAATGTAGGCCCCGTTGATTTTTGCGTCAATATTAAAGCCGCCCTCGTCGCCGCAGGAGAATTTACGGTAGGCGGCGTCCTTCTGGTATTTGTCGTCAATGAGCTGCCAGGTCTTTTCCCAGTCGGCGGGATTTTCACGGTGCCAGCGCAGCACATCGCTGACGCACTCGTGGTACTGGCTGCCCGCCGGTATGCTGCGGAGGGCCAGTTCGACGATTTTCACGGGGTCGCTTTCAAAATAGGCGTGGGCGTACATGGCACCCACAAACTGGCCGCCGTACAGGCCGTCCCCGTAGTTCATCAGCCGGCCGAATTTTTCCCCCAGTTCAACGGCATAGTGGGGCATGCCCGGCGCGATGATGCCGCTGAAGTCGGCCTCAATCTGGTAGTCAATGTCATCGGCGTGGCTGTTGAACTGCGGGTGCCCGGAATCCGGCGGGGCGATGCCCGCGCGCAGGTTCTTGCGGCCAAACTTGTTGGCGTGCCAGAGTTCGTAGCCGCTGTTGGCGAAGTCAATGCCCGCCTGCCGGAGGGACACGTCCCAGCCGTGCTGTTCCAGCGTCCGCACAAAGGTCATCTCAACGTAGATGTCGTCCTGTGCGTACTGGTTGATCATGTCCGGCGTCCACTTGGGCATGTCCTTTTCGGGAATAATCCTTCCGTTGAAGTTGAACTCCGTGGGGCCGCCCCAGCCGACGCCCGCCATCTGGCCAAGCCATGCCGCCTTCATCTTGTCGAGAAATGTGTCCACCGGCAGGGTTTTGAAGGCCGGATCTGAAAGGTCGGCGCAGTCCGCGAAGGCCGGCGACATACCGCACACCGCAAAAAGGCAGCATAAACAAATCATCCGCATGAAACTCGTCTCCTGTGTGGTTAATCCCGCCACGCAGGCTAATTTACCATAAACCGGCCCCAAATCCATCATTTTGCGTGCAAACACGGTTTCCTGCCACCGCTTGATTCACACAGCAGAAAACGAGAATTCGGAGTTTTTGATTTTTTAACGAGAATTATTATATTATGGACGTCCTAAGGGGAGCTCAGGAACTTGGTTCCATGCAATTATCCGTCAAAGACGTGGCAAAAATATTTAATGTGGGCGAAAAAACCGTTCACCATTGGGTAGAACAGGATGGATTGCCCGCTTTCCGGTTGAATAATCGGCTTTTTTTCAACCGTGTTGATGTCATGGAATGGGCTGCGGCGCGGAATTTAAACGCACCGACGCATCTGTCCGGAGTGAGGGAAACCCCGGCGGGCGCTTTGCCCGACCTGTACAGCGCCCTTGCCGAGGGGGGTATTTTCTACAAAATTCCGGGGGCGGACAAGGAATCGGTGATGCGCTCCGTGGTGGCCGCATTGCGGCTTCCCGACACGGTGGATCGCCAGTTCCTGCTGGAAGTGCTGCTGGAAAGGGAATCACTGGGTTCAACCGCCGTGGGAAACGGCATTGCGATTCCCCATGTGCGCAATCCCATTGTGCTAAACACCAATATTCCCCTTGTGTCGCTGAGTTTTCTGGAAAACCCGATCGAGTTCGGGGCGATGGACGGCAAGCCGGTACACGCCCTTTTCACCATCATCAGCCCCACCATCCGGGCGCACCTGCACATGCTTTCCTGTCTTGCCTTTGTCCTGCAAAACGGGGAAATCAGGTCACTTCTGGCGGGACAGGCCCCACCCGGGGCCATCATGGAAAAAATCGGCCAACTGGTGCCGGGCATCCCCCCGGGCCAACCGGCGGAGTGACAAACAACCGTGTTTCTTCTCGTCTTAGCCATGGGTGTTCTTCTTTTTGGCGGCCTGCTCTCCTGGATACTTGGCGGCAGGGGGGGGTACGGGCACGCCGCAGGGGTGCTGGGCTGCCTGTCCGCCTGCGGCATTGGCCTTTTTCCATCTGTTTCCTGCCTGTTGGAGGGCACTGTGGAGACCCTTTGGCTGCCATGGGCGGTCCCCTTTGGAGAATTCTCCCTGCATTTGGACGCCCTGTCCGCGCTCTTTCTTACGGTGGTTTTTCTTGTGTCGGGCCTGGGTGCGCTCTACGGAAGCGAGTACCTCCGGCCCGGACAGGCCCGTCACAGCCACTGGTTTTTCTACAACCTGCTGGTGGCCGCAATGGTTCTTGTGCTTACCGCATGGAACAGCCTTCTGTTTCTCATCGCCTGGGAAACAATGAGCCTGGCCTCCTTCGCGCTGGTCGTCACGGATGATCAGAAACGCAGCGTTCGGGATGCGGGATGGGTCTACCTTGTGGCCATGCATCTGGGGGTGTTCTTCCTGTTTGGGCTGTTTTCCCTGATGGGGCACCACGCGGGGTCGATGAATTTCAACGATTTTGCGGCAATGCCCGCATTGTCCCCGGGCTTGGCCGCGGCGCTGTTTCTGCTCTCAATCCTGGGCTTTGGCATGAAGGCCGGATTCGTCCCAATGCATGTGTGGCTTCCCGAAGCCCATCCCGCCGCACCAAGCCATGTGTCCGCCGTCATGTCCGGAGTCATGATCAAAACCGGCATATACGGCATCTTCCGCATGCTCGCCTTTTTCGGCCCGCCGCCCGCCTGGTGGGGATGGGCATTGATACTCATCGGGCTTGTTTCCGGGGTGTACGGGGTGCTTTTCGCCCTCGCCCAGCATGACCTTAAACGGCTTCTCGCCTATCACAGCGTGGAGAACATCGGCATCATCGCCCTGGGAATGGGAATCGGGCTGCTTGGAACCTCCCACGGAGCGCCGGTGGTGGCGTTTCTCGGGTTTGGCGGGGCGCTTCTTCACGTGATCAACCACGCCATCTTCAAGGGGCTTCTTTTCCTGGGGGCGGGGAGTGTGCTTCATGCCGCCGGCACGGCGGACCTGGAGCGCATGGGCGGGCTCCTTAAGAAAATGCCCCGGACCGGTTTTTGCTTCCTAATCGGCGCGGCCGCGATCACCGGCCTGCCCCCGCTCAACGGGTTTGTCAGCGAGTACATGATTTTCATGGCGTCCTTCAACGGCGCAGTCTCCGGCGCGCCCGCCCTTTGCATGCCGCTCATCGGCGCCCTGGCCGGCCTCGCGCTGATTAGCGGCCTGGCTGCGGCTTGTTTCACCAAGGCCTTCGGCGTTGTGTTTCTTGGCGAAACCCGTGTCACACCGGCGGTTTTTCCAAAGGATCCCGGGGCGCGCATGGGTTCGGCAATGATGGTCCTGGCCTGCGCCTGCGTGCTGTTGGGTGTTTTTGCGCCGGTCTCCGCGGGCATCGTGCGGCCCGCCGTGATCGCCGCGGGCGCCCCGATCCCCTCCAGCGAAATCACTGCCCTTGCGGGACTGCCCTGGATAATGGGCGCCTCCGCCGGTGTGATCGTGCTGGCCGGCATGCTGGCGCTGTTGCGGCGCCGGCTGCTGGGCGGGCGGACGGTCACAGAGGGCGTGACCTGGGACTGCGGTTATGCGGCCCCGTCCGCGACGATGCAGTACACCGCCTCGTCATTCGCCCAGCCGCTGACCAAACTGTTCGGCAGGATACTATGGACCAGTTCGGCGGGGCATGGAACGGCGGGGTTCTTTCCCGAAAACGCCTCCTTTGAAACAAAAACGGCGGATGTGTTCCACGCCTATTTTTATCATCCCCTCTTTGTCTTGGGGGCGCGGTGCTTTTCATGGTGCAGGTGGCTGCAGCACGGCAGCCTGCATATTTACGTGCTTTACATTGTCATAACCCTTCTGGTTCTTTTGGTCTGGAAACTTGGATAATCCGATGGCGTCAACATCACTCATACCCCCGATCCTGGGCCTGCTGTTCGCGCCTTTGCTGCTGGGTGTCGTCCGGCGCACAAAAGCCCGCATGGCGGGAAGGACCGGCGAGCCGCTGCTCCAGGCCTATTATGATCTTTGGAAACTCCTGCACAAGGGGGCCGTCTACAGCAAAACGACCACGGTAATCTTCCGCGCCGGACCTGTGGTGTCCCTTGCGGCAATGATAACCGCCCTTTTCATCACCCCCCTTGGCGGCATCCCCGCACCGCTCACATTCGCCGGGGACATGATTCTCTTTGCCGGCTTGATGGGGCTTGGGCGTTTTGCCACGGTCCTCTCCGCCCTTGACACGGGCTCAAGCTTCGAGGGGATGGGGGCGAGCCGCGAGGTGCAGTATGCAAGCCTCTGCGAACCCGCTTTTTATCTCGGCCTGGTGGTGCTGGCCCAGTGCACGCAGACTGTTTCACTGGGCGGTGCGCTTTCCGCCCTGTCCCCGCAGCACTGGGGCGATCATGGCATGATGCTCATCCTGGCGGCGGCAACCTTTTTCACCGTGTTTCTCGCTGAAAACTCCCGGATTCCCTTCGATGATCCCAACACCCATCTGGAGCTGACCATGGTTCATGAGGTCATGGTGCTTGACCACGGAGGTCCGGATTTCGCCTTCATCAGCTACGGTGCGGCCCTCAAACTTTGGATGACGGGCTCCATTGTGGCGCAGGTTCTTCTTCCACTTCATTCTGGCTCCCTTGCCCTTTCAGTCGCCGGCGGATGCGCGGGCATGGTGCTGCTGGGTGTGTGCACGGGCCTGGTTGAATCGACCATGGCCCGGCTCCGGCTGCTCCGGGTTCCGCAACTGCTGGTGGGCGCGTTGGCGATGAGTGTCTTGGCGCTTGCCCTTGGGCTTATGAGGTAATCCCCGATGTCACAACTGGCAAACCTCTCCATTCTCATGATTGCCATGACCAATCTGGTTCTGCTGGGCACCAGCCGCCTCGGACTTTGCGTGCGGGTGGTGGCGCTGCAGGGCGCGGCCCTGGCGCTGTTCACCCTGCTTGACAACGCCGCCAACCTTTCGGTGCATCTGGTGCTGGTGGCCCTGGCGACCCTGGTTCTCAAGGCGTTCGTGTTTCCCCGGCTGCTTTTCAATGTGCTGCACCAGACGGACGTGCGCCGGGAAATGGAGCCTTATGTGGGGTACACCTCCTCGATCATGCTTGGCATGGCGCTTTTGCTGCTTTCAAGGGGCGTCAGCCGCCAGCTTCCCCTCGACAACGCGGCCCTGCCCCCCCTTGTGCTGCCCATAGCGCTGTGGACCATATTCGTGGGATTGTTCCTGGTGATGGCCAGGCGCAAGGCGATTTCCCAGGTGCTCGGCTATCTGGTCATCGAAAACGGCATATTCGCCTTCGGCGCGGCGCTGGCGGGTGAGATGTCACTTCTGGTGGAACTGGGCTGCCTGCTGGATGTCTTCATGGCGGTGTTTGTCATGGGGCTGGCCATTTTCCATATCAACAAGGAATTTGACCACATGGACACAGACCGGCTCACAGCCCTTCGGGATTAATCAACAATGGTCCTGCTACTGCCCATATTGATTCCCGCCGTGGCGGGGGTGCTGGCGTTTTTCATCCGCCGGAAAAGCGCCTGCAAAGCGCTGTTGACGCTCCCGGCGGCGGCGCATTTTTTGCTAACCGGCCTGTTTTGGCTGCAACCGCCCCGGCCCTGCCTCAACGGCTGGCTTTTTTTGGACAGTGCGGGGCTTCTGTTTTTAAGCATCACCAGCGGCCTCTTTCTGGTTTGTTCCGTCTATGCGCTGGGGTACCTTTCGCGCCAGGCGGCTTCCGCCGCCGGCACAGGCGCCCACCCGCCGGCGCAATCCCCGGAATCGGTCTTTGCCGGATGCATGCTCCTGTTCCTCGCCTCAATGAGCATGATCGCGGAAAGCGCCCATTTTGGGCTGCTTTGGGTCGCCGTTGAGGCCAGCACCCTGGCAAGCGCCCCGCTCATCTACTTCCACCGCAACTCCCGCTCGCTGGAGGCCACCTGGAAATACCTGATGGTCTGTTCCGTGGGCGTCGCCCTCGCACTGCTCGCCAATTTCATGCTTGCCGTGTCCGCCGGTCCCGGCACGCAGATGGTGCTTGAATCCCTGACAATGCGGGGCGGGCACCTCTCGCTTCCGTGGTTGAAGGCCTCCTTCCTGTTTTTCCTCGTTGGCTACGGCACAAAGATGGGGCTTGCCCCCCTGCACAACTGGCTTCCGGACGCCCACAGCGAATCCCCCTCCGTCGTGTCCGCACTGCTTTCGGGGGCGCTGCTGAACTGCGCCTTTCTGGGCATACTCCGCGCCTACCAGGTCTGCGAGGCGGCCGGCATTGGCGCCTTTGCCCGCGAACTGTTGGTCGTTTTCGGGATGCTGTCCATCGGCCTCGCCGCAATATTCATCATCGGCCAGGCGGATTACAAACGCATGCTCGCCTACTCAAGCGTGGAAAACATGGGCATTCTGGCGCTTGGTGTCGGCATTGGCGGCGCCGCGACCTTTGGGGCCCTGCTTCACTCGGTGGGACATTCCCTGACCAAGGCGCTCCTTTTCCTTGCGGCGGGTAATATTCTTTCCGTTTATCAAAGCAAATCCACCCGCGAAGTGACGGGAATCATCCGTCGGCTTCCCGTGTCGGGAATGCTCTGGCTGCTGGGCTTCTTGGCCATCACCGGTTCGCCGCCCTTCAGCCCGTTCCTCAGCATATTCACCATTTTCAACGCAACCATCGGCGCGGGGCGGCATGTTCTTGCCTGCGCCTATCTTCTCTTCCTTGGGGCTGCGTTCATTGGCATGGCCGGCATCGTCCTCAGGATGGCGCTGGGCACCCCCTCTGAAAGGCATTCCACCGCCGGGCCCCCTGAATCATGGCTGGCGACCGGACCGCCCCTGTTGCTGCTGGCGGCGGTTCTGCTGTTTGGCGTTCATCTTCCGGCGCCCCTTCAATCGGTGCTTGCCGAGGCCGCGCGCACGCTGGGAGGAACCATGCCATGAGCCCCCTGACCACCATAAGAAACGCACAGCCACAGCCCCTTTCCGGTCTTCCGGAGACGGGTCCCTCCGAATTCCGCCAGGGCATACTGGAACAGGTGGAAGAGGGGGGGCGGCTGGCCGCGCTGTTTGGCACCCCCAGCCATGACGGAAAGATCCGCATCATCGGGGTGACGGCGAATGATCAGGCCGGCCTGCTGTGCGCCGGATCAACCATTGTGACGGACGCCTACCCATCGTTGACGCCGGAGTGTCCACAGGCCCACCTGTTCGAGCGTGAAATTTACGAACAATGGGGGGTAAAACCGGAGGGGCATCCCTGGCTTAAACCGGTCCGTTCCCCATCCCCAGCTCCCCCTTCCGCCATGACGCGATGCGCGGCGGAAGCCCCCCGGCAAAACGATTTCTTCCGGGTGGACGGGGAGGAGGTGCACGAAGTGGCCGTTGGGCCGGTGCACGCGGGCATCATCGAACCGGGACATTTCCGGTTCCAATGCCATGGCGAACATGTGTTTCATTTGGAAATTTCCCTTGGCTACCAGCACCGGGGCGTGGAGCGCGCCCTGGCGGAAGCCCCCGGCCGGAAGACAATCCATTACATCGAGACCCTTGCGGGCGACACGACGGTCGGCCACGCCACCGCCCACTGCAACGCTGTTGAGTCCCTTGCCGGGGCGCGGGTGTCCGCACGGGTGCACGCGCTGCGCGCCGTCGCCCTGGAACTGGAGCGCCTCGCCAACCATACCGGCGACTTGGGCGCGCTGGCGGGGGATGTCGGATTCCTGCCCACCGCCTCCTACTGCGGCCGCATACGGGGTGATTTCCTTAACATGACCGCCATTCTCTGCGGCAACCGTTTTGGCCGCGGGTTCGTCCGTCCGATGGGCTGCCCGCTGGAGCCCGGCCCCGGCGCGGTCGCGCTGCTGCTGGAGCGGATGGCCATGGCGCGCAGGGACGTCACCAGCGCCGTGGAACTCCTTTGGGAGGCGCCATCCGTGCTTGCCCGATTTGAAAACACCGGCACCGTTTCCCCGGAAACCTGCCGGCTGCTTGGCCTGGTGGGGCCTGCGGCGCGCGCATGCGGCCTGTTTCAGGATGTCCGGGTGGATTTCCCCACGGGAATCTACCGTATGGCGCACATACCCGTGTCCGTCTATCAAACCGGGGATGTGCTCGCGCGCGCGCTGGTGCGCTGGCTTGAAATACAGCGTTCCATGACGTTCATCGAGGAGCAGCTCCGCCATCTCCCCGAAAAGGGAACGGAAGCCGCGGGGGGCGCACCGGCGGCGGAGAGCATGGTGGTCTCACTGGTGGAGGGATGGCGCGGCGAAATATGCCATGTAATCCTGACGGATGCGGCGGGAAAGCATGCCCGGCACAAGGTTGTCGATCCCTCCTTCCACAATTGGATGGGGCTGGCCGCGGCCCTTCGGGAGCAGCAGATCTCCGACTTCCCGCTGTGCAACAAAAGTTTCAACCTGTCCTATTGCGGACACGATCTTTGAGGTGAGTCCATGTTGCGGATTTTATCGGCGAGACTTCTGCAGGGGCACAGGACCATGGCATACCCCGATGCCGCGCCCGCGCTTCCAGAACTCTTCCAGGGGCTGCCGGTTATCGGGTCCGGCCAATGCGGGGATGCCTGCAATGAATGCGCCGCCGTCTGCCCCACCGGGGCAATCCACCGCAATCCCGGCGGCGGGCCCGCCCTGGACATGGGCCGCTGCCTGTTCTGCGGGGAATGCGCGCGGACATGTGAAAGCGGGGGGATCTCCTTTTCCAGGGAACATTCCCTGGCATCCCGCACTCGGGAGGGGCTTGTTGTCACGGAGTCAACTGTCCGTGAAAAAACCTTGGCGCTGGACGCTGCCGCCCGCCGAATTTTTGGGCACTCGCTGAAACTGCGCCAGGTGTCGGCAGGCGGATGCAACGCCTGCGAGGCGGACCTGAACGTGCTTGGCACACTTGGTTTTGATTTGGGCCGGTTTGGGATTCAATTCGTGGCGTCGCCGAGGCATGCCGACGGCATCGTTATCACCGGTCCAGTTTCGGAAAACATGGTGCTCGCCCTCAAAAAGACCCATGACGCGGTGCCGGCACCGAAATTGGTGATTGCCGTGGGCGCGTGCGCCATCTCCGGAGGGGTGTACCGGGGGCATCCGGAAACCCGAAACGGGGCAACTGACCTGTTGCCTGTGGATTTGTTCATTCCGGGCTGTCCGCCCCATCCGGTCACCCTGCTGGATGGGTTACTTCGGCTCCTTGGCCGAATCGGCTGATATTTCCCCGCAAACCACATCCAGATTTTTCACAGACTCCGCCACCCTGAGGGCAAGCCTGCCCACCGCCCTGTTCATGGCCATGCCGTAGATTTCCCTTCCACTTCCGCCCAGGGGCTCGGTTTCGCACAGGGTTTCAGCCCACACGAGTTTCTTTTCCCGGCTTTGCCGCATTTCCAGACGGGCCTCCACCCGCACAACCGGCGCATCTCCGGTGATGTCCACAAAAAACGCGCGCAACTCCCCGGTCATGATGGCATCCGGGCGGGACATGTCGGCGGCGTTTCCCACATCATGAAAGCGCCCGGTGGCCACAATCGCGTCGGTGACCGCCCGTGTCACCGCCAATTCGGGGGACTCACTCCATGTTTCATCGGGGTAATACTCCAGCCGGCTGCCCGGGCGAAGCACCGCCACCCGCTTGTCGAAAGAATTGCCCGCAAGCAGGGGGCGGATGCCGAGGGTTGCCGGAATGGACTCAGCCGCCCTGCCCACCCCGCCGAGTTCCGGGGCAAGCAAAAAATGCCCCACGGGCGCCACGGAAGAGGGGCCAAGGCATCCTTGGCACAACAGCGCAAGAACCGCCGCGCAGGCAAGGGCCGCCGGGACGGCTGCTCCGGTTTTCATGAGGGCCATGGTTCTCCTCCTGGGGGTTGACGGTGTCATTTGTTCGGTCCCACCGATTTCACCGAGGCCTTGCCCCGAACAAGCTGCGAGGGATCCTGCTGGAGCGCGTCCACCAGGAGCCGCATGCTCTCAAAGGCGTCCCGCAGCTCGTTCATCGTGGCGCGCAGGTTGTATTCCATGTTGTCCGCCTCGTGGGTGACATTCGCCGCGACGGTGTTCATCTCCTCCACGGTCTTCTGGACCCGCCCGGCGAGCTCCGAAATGTTCGTCATCATTTCGTTCAGGTTCTGCTGGGTGCCCTCCACGTCAACCACTTTGACCTTTTCGTTGGCGGTGGAGAGCAGCTGCTCCATTTCCCGGGCCACCCGCTCAAGGTCCTGGCTCCGGTTCACCAGCGCGTCCACAACGCGCTTCGACTCGCCGCGCAGCTCCTTGACGGCGCCCGTCACCTCGGTCAGCATTTCGGAGCCCTGGTCCACCAGGCCCTTTCCCTTTTCGATAAGGCCCTTCACATGATCAACAATTTCCTTGACGTCGCCGTCCTCAATATGGCTGAGTTCCCTGTTGATTTTTGTGGCGATTTGCGACGCCTGCTCCATGATGTCCGTGATTTGCGAACTGACCGCCTCGATGGTGGACTTCTGCGCCATTATCTGGCTGTTTTCGGGCAGTTCGGGCAGGGCCTTGTCCCCTCCGCTCAGACTGATGGCCATGGTGCCCGCGGCGAGGCTGAACAGCACCAGACGGCCCTCCACGCCCTGGTGCAGCGTGACTTTCTCCGGGTTGACGACCATCTCCACATGGGCCCGCTGGTTCGGGGTGACGAAGATGTCCCTCACCTTGCCCACCGGGACGCCCAGATACTCCACCATGCCGCCCTCGTAAAGGCCCAGGATGGACTCGTCAAACTCAATCCAGTAATGTTCGCCCGGTTCCTTGTAAATGCCGGAAATGACCATGGTGGCCACCACGGATATGGTGGCGCAGGCCAGCAGGAACAGGCTCACTTTTATTTTTTGTTTTCGCGTGGCCACAAGCCGTCTTCCTTTGTTTTACATGATCTGCCGCTGCTCGATGTGCTCGTCGGGGCGGCGTTCAAAAAACTGGCGGACCCGCTCCTCACCGCATTTGTCCGCCTCCTCCATGGTGCCCAGGAAAATAATCCTGCCCCGGTCCAGCATCAGCACCCTGTCCGCCACAAGGCGTATGGAGTCCAGTTCATGGGTGACAATCACAAAAGTCATGCCGAGCAGGCGGTTCAGTTTCAGCACCAGCTCGTCAAGCCCCGCCGCCATGATGGGGTCGAGCCCGGCGGAGGGCTCGTCAAAGTACACCAGCTCGGGGTCCACCGCAATGGCGCGCGCCAGTCCGGCGCGCTTCTTCATGCCGCCCGACAGGTCGCTGGGCATCTGGTGCTGGGCGTGGGCCAGGCCCACAAGGCTCAGTTTCATGCGCACCAGGGGATCCACCAGCGCACGGTCCACCCTGCCGAACTCAATCATCGGCATGGCCACATTGTCCCCGACCGTCATCGAGTTGAACAGTCCGCTGGACTGGAACGCAATCCCGATGGACTGCTGCATGACCGCCAACTCGTCCTCGTCCATGGAGGCGATGTCCCGGCCCTGGAAAATGATGCGGCCCGCAGTGGGCCGCAGGAGGCCGCACATGTGCTTGAGCAGGGTGCTCTTGCCGCATCCCGAGCCGCCCACGACCACAAACACCTCGCCGCGCCGGACATCAAAGGACACCCCGTCCAGGACCTTCATGTCGCCGTAGTGGGTGACCAGATCCTCGATCCGGATGATAACGTCGTTCTGGCTCTTGTTTTCCATGGGCTCACTCAAGCACGTAGTAGAACACGGACGCGAAGACGATGTCGATGACAATCAGCATGAAAATGTCCATCACCACGGCGCGGGTGGTCATCCGGCCGACGCCCCTGGAACCGCCCACCACCCTGAACCCGTTGTGGCAGCCTATCAGGGCGATGGCCATGGCGAAGAACAGGGACTTAAGCATGCCCTGGACGATGTCATTCATCATGACCGCCCCGAGGGACTGCTCATACCAGATGGAAACGCGGAAACCAAGAACACCCACGCCCCAGAGCGCGCCGCCCAGCACGCCCGACACCATGCCCAGCACGGTCAGGCAGGGAAGCACAACAATCATCGCCATCAATTTTGGGGCGACAAGGTACTGGGACACGTTCATGCCCATGCCCCGGAGCGCGTCTATCTCCTCCTGCACTTTCATGGTCGCTATTTCAGCGGCGATGGCCGCTCCGGTGCGGGCGGAGACCACCACGGCGGTCATCACGGCGGCGAGTTCCCGCGCGAAGGCGATGATGACCAGGTTGGCCACGTAAATCTGGATGCCGAAGGCCTCCACCTGCTTGGCGGAAAGCATGGCAATGATGAGCCCGAGCAGGAAATTCATCAGGCACACGATTCGGACGGCGCGCACGCCCATCTCAAATATCTCGTCCACAAAGGCGCCAAACCTGAACCCGCGCCCCTCAAGCGGCGCGACCAGGGTCCAATAAAGGGCGTCCACGCACAGGGCCGCAAATTCCCTAAACTCAACGGTGAAGTTGATGACCTCCCCGCCGAATCCCTCCAAAAAAACCGTGTCATCCTGTTTCCGCACGCCGGGCTTGCCCATTCCCGGCGTGATCATTTCAAGAAAGGTGCGCACATCCCCGGCGGCGTTGCGCCATTCGGCGGCCCGCCCGTACTTCTCCAGATGCTCCGCAATCCTCACCAGCCAGGCACCGCCAAAAGAGTCCATGGAAACGGTGCCGGACAAGTCAAAAACAACCGTCTCACCCTGGGCCTTGACGGAAACAGCCCTGCGGACGGATTCATATAGAATCCGTCCCGACTCCTGGTCCAGTGTCTCCGGGCAGGCGTAAAGGGAGGGGTTCATCCCGCGCCATCCATCTTTGCGGAAACCAGCATCTCAAATTCCTCTTCGCTGAGGACCTTCACGCCCAGGGCGCGCGCCTTGTCCAGTTTCGAACCGGCTTCCGCCCCCGCCAGCAGATAATCCGTTTTTTTGCTGACACTCCCCGTTGCGCGGCCGCCGAGGCGTTCTATGCGGGCATGCACCTCGTCACGGGAGCCCTGGAGCAGGGTTCCCGTGACCACAAAACTCAGTCCGTCCAGCGGCCCCGCGCCCCCCGGCTGGGGGGTGATGACGCCGCTTTCCATGGACACACCCGCAGTTTGCAAGTCAAGTATTAGCATACGGTTGGCCGCCACGTCAAAGAATTCCCTGATGCTTGCGGCAACCACCGGCCCGACATCCTCAATTTTGGTCAGTTCTTCCGCATTCGCCGCAAGCAGTTTCTCCATGGATCCAAAATGGCGCGCCAAAGTTTCCGCCGTCCGCGCACCCACATGGCGAATGCCCAGGGCAAAGAGAAGACGGCCCAACGGACGCGTCCGGCTTTCGGCAATGCCGTTGATTAGATTTTCCGCCGATTTTTCCCCCATGCGCGGCAGTGCGGCCACGGAGGCCCTTTCCAGCCTGTATAAATCCCCGGCTGTTTTCACCATCCCCGTGTCCACCAGCTGCGCCACCAGGGATTCGCCCAACCCCTCAATGTCCATGGCTTTTCTGGAGGAAAAATGCTCAAGACGCCCCTTTACCTGGGCGGGGCAGGCCATGTTTACGCACCGAATGGCAACCGTGTCTGGATCCCTGCGCACCACGCTGCCGCATTCCGGACAGTGTGACGGAGGAACAACGGACTCCGCGCCTGCGGGGCGCTCCTCCGGCACATGACGAAGCACCTGCGGAATAATCTCCCCGGCCTTTTGCACCTCCACCAGATCGCCCGCGCGCAAATCCTTGAGTGCCAGATCCTCAAAATTATGCAGGGTGGCACGTTTTACGACAGTACCCGCGAGGAGCACAGGCTCAAGCTCAGCCACCGGGGTGAGCGCCCCGGACTTGCCCACCTGCACCGTGATTTCCCTCAGCCGCGTCCGGGCAACCTCCGCCGGGAACTTAAAGGCTATCACCCAGCGGGGCGCCTTGGACGTCGCGCCCAACTGTTCGCGCTGGTGTCTGCTGTCCACCTTAATCACCATGCCATCCGTGGCATAGCCCAGCGCATGCCGATCCGTGCGCCATTGCCCGCACACACTGATTACCCGCTCAATGTCCGAGCAGCGCTCCGCCAGCGGACTCACGGGCAGACCCAGCGACCCGAGCAGCTCCAATGTCTTCGTATGGCTGGCGGGAAGACCACCGCCGCACTCCACCACGTCATAGAGAACCAGTTCAAGCCGTCTTTTGGCCACCTCGCGGGAGTCCAGCAGTTTCAGGGTTCCCGCGGTGGTGTTGCGCGGATTTCGGTAGGGTTCCAGGCCGTCCCTGTCCCGCTGCGCGTTCAACCGCTCCAGTTCCGCAAAGGTCATAAACACCTCGCCGCGGGCCTCCAGCACCCGGGGCGCGTTTTCAAGGCGTAGCGGGAGCGAGCGGATGGTCTTGATGTTCTGTGTCACATCGTCACCGGTGACACCGTCCCCCCGGGTGGCGGCGCGGACCAGCATGCCCTCCTCGTAGCGGAGACTGATGGATACGCCGTCCAGTTTCAGTTCCACCACATATTCCGGAGCCTCCCGGTCCAGCCCCTTCCTCACCCGTCCGTCAAACTGCCGCAGCTCCGCCTCGTTGTAGGTGTTGTCTATGGAGAGCATGGGCACGGCGTGCCGCACGGACGTGAAACCCGGCAGCGGCGCACCCCCGACACGCCGTGTGGGGGAGTCCGGTGTGGCCAGGGACGGATAATCCTTCTCCAGTTCCTGGAGCCGACGCATCAGCGCGTCAAATTCGCCGTCCGATACCGCCGGGGCTGCGTCAATGTAATAAAGCCGGTTGTGGCGCTCAATTTCACGGACAAGCCGGGCGTGCTCCCCGCGCGCGCCGCCGGGAACGGAACCGTCATCCTCGGGAAACAGCAGGTCTGTGTCCAATCAACTCTTCTCCTTCCGGCGGCAGACAGCACCGGCCGTGGGGGGATTATAGCCGAAGAATTGCCCCCGTTCACCGTTCCCCCCGGAGGACGCCGGCAGCCGGCATGGAAATGGGCCAACAATTTGCTTGAAGTGACCCGCCCTGATTCTTACCATGTTAGACGGATGCCCTGATTGGGCCCATGGGAGACATGACAGAAATGACAGACTTGGGAAAAGTTTCCAGCCTGCTGGGCTGGCCGGAAAAGCGGAAAGAAATTGAAACCACCCTCAGGGGTTTGCTCGGCGGCCTGCCCGCCGGGCGTGTGGAGCCGCAGGTGAAGGTCACCGAGGAGCTGGAGTCCCGTTCCTACACCCGCAGGCGCGTCAGTTTTTTCGTGAGCGAGGACGAGATTGTCTACGGCTGGCTCTTCGTGCCGGACGGCAAGGAGGAGACGGCCGCCATTCTCTGCTGCCACGACAAAACCACCTGCGGCAAGGACGAACCCGCCGGTCTGGACGGCAACCACCGCCTTGCCTTCGCGCAGCATTACGCGGAGCGCGGCTACATCACCCTTGCCATTGACACCGCCACCGCGGGCGAGCGCACCTCGGTGAAGCGGCAGCCGTATGACACGGAGGTGTTCTACAAGGACAACCCCGGCCTGAGCCTCGCCGGAAAAATGCTCGCGGATCACATGCAGGCGGTGGAGGCGTTCTCCGAAATCAAACGGGTGGACACCGCCCGCATCGGTGTGATCGGGCACGGCCTCGGCGGATTCAACGCGCTGATGCTTGCCGCCTTTGACGACCGGGTTCAGGCCTGCGTGTCCAGCAACGGTTTCACCCGCTTTGCCACCGACAAGACGCCGGGCATGTGGGCGGACGGCACAGGGCTGGCGCTCATCCCGGAAATCGCGAAAATCGCGGCGAAAAAGGACGCCCCGGATCTTGACTGGGAGCACATCCTCGCCCTTGCGGCGCCGACCGCCGTGCAAATCATCACCTCCGTATCCAATTCCATCCACGTCAACCCGAAGTCCTGCCAGAAGGCCGTGAACCAGGCCGGACGCATTTACAAGCTGCTCGGCGCCCAGAGCGCCCTCAACCAGTTTGTGAACCATGACGGCAATGAGTTCACGCCTGAATCTCTCGAAGTGGCCGACGACTGGTTCGAACGCTGGCTCTGAGCCCGGCCCGCAGGGTATAATGACGGTCAAGCCCCGCACCCCGTTGTGCGGGGCCTTTTTATCCCCTACAATGCGCAAGGACGGCATCCTGTCATGGCGGCGGCATCCCCACCAAAACCACTCATGAGCGTCATGGACCTCGTGAAAAGTTACGGCAACCAAACCGTGCTTGACGGGGTTTCCCTGACACTGAACGAGGGGGATCGCGTGGGCCTGATCGGGCGGAACGGCTGCGGGAAGTCCACGCTGCTGCGCATCATGGCCGGGCTGGACGCGCCCGACCGCGGCCAGGTCACCCGCACCCAGGGCGTGAGAACCAGCCTGCTCAGCCAGCAGTGCGCCCTAAGTCTCCAGCAGACCGTGGGGGACGCGCTGCGCGCCGCCGCATCAGAACTGTCCGATCTTCTCCACGCCTACCAGGAGGCGGTTCACCGGCTGGGAACCCTTCCCGGGGAATGCTGGGAGTACCGGGAGGCGCAGGCGGAATGCGACCGTCTCCACCACGCGCTGGACATGCGCGACGGATGGCAACCGGAACAGGAGGCGCGCCGGGTGGCCACGGCGCTGCGCCTGCCGCCGCCGGATCGGATGCTCCATTCCCTGTCCGGCGGGGAACTGCGCCGGGTGGATTTGGCCACCCAGCTTATCCTCCATCCGGACGTGCTGATGCTGGACGAGCCCACAAACCACATCGACACGGAGAGCGTGTCCTGGATTGAGTCCTTCCTGGAGCGTTACGAGGGGGTCTGCGTGCTGGTCACCCACGACCGGTATTTTCTGGACCGGGTGGTAAACCGGATTATCGAGCTCGAATTCAGCCGGACCTACTCCTTTCCCGGCAACTACGCGCGGTTCCTCGAATACAAGTGCGACGTGGAGGAATCCGAGGCGCGCGCCGAAAGCAACCGCCTGGCCCTCATCCGCCGCGAACTTGCCTGGTACCGGCGCGGCGCCAAGGCCCGCTCCACCAAGCAAAAATCGCGCATTAACCGCCTCATGGACGTGCAGGAACAGGGGCCGCCCCCGCGGCACCGTGATTTCCTTTTTGAAATACCGGAACCGGAACGCCTGGGGAAAAACATCCTGGAGGCGCGCCAAATCTCCCACGGATTCGGGGAAAAAACACTGTTCCGCCATTTTTCACTGTTCATGCGCACCGGCATGCGCGTCGGCATCATCGGCCCGAACGGCTGCGGAAAGACAACCCTCCTGAGGACGCTCATGGGACTGGAACAGCCTGTGTCCGGCGAGGTCGAGATGGGCGAGTCGGTCCATCTGCTCTATCTGGACCAGCATCATGAGGAGGTGGACCCCGCGCAGAGCATTTTGGATTACGTCTCCGAGGGCGCGCGCTTTTGGGAGGTGGGAAAGCACCGCGTCTTTGTGCCGGCCTATCTGGAGCGTTTCCTTTTCGACAAGGAAAGCGTGAACATGCCCATGGGCAACCTGTCCGGCGGGGAGCGCAACCGCATCGGGCTGGTGAAGCGCCTCCTGCGCGGCGGCAATTTTCTTGTGCTGGACGAGCCCACCAACGATCTCGACCTCTACACCCTGCGCGTGCTGGAGGAGACGCTGCTCGATTTTGACGGCTGCGCCCTCATCGTGAGCCACGACCGCTATTTCCTCAACCGGGTGTGCACCCACATGCTGGTCTTTGAGGGTGACGGGACGATAACGGAGATCACGGGCAACTACGACGACTACATGCTCTACAGGCAGCGGATGGAGGAGGACGCACGCACGGCAAACAGGGAGGCGGCGAGGCTTGCCGCGAAATCCGCCCCAAAAACGGATGCGGGGCCTGAAAAGGCGAAAAAACTCTCCTGGAATGAAAAACTGGAACTGGACGGAATGGAATCCGCCATTCTGGGGGCCGAAGAGACTGTGGCGGCGCTTGAGGAAAAAGTCCAAAGACCCGGTTTCTATGAGCAACCCCACGAAACGGTCGGGGAAACCCTCGACGCGCTTGCGGCGGCAAAAGAACGGGTGGAAAAGCTTTACAGCCGATGGGAGGCGCTGGAGTCCCTCAAAAACAACCCGGGGGGATGATTACTCAGAACCAACGGGCTGAAAAAGGGAAAAGATCGTCTGAAAAACCTTGAAAAACTGAAAAACCAAGGCGATTATTGAAAACACGAACTGCATGATGCGTTCTCCCGGGTAGAATCCCGTTTGTCAGTCCTTCGCGCAGACAACCAGCGCCGCAATGACGCCCGGTATCCAGCCGCACAGCCAGAGCACCGTCACTATCAACAGCGCGCCGCACCCCTTGTCAATCACCGCAAGGGGCGGAAGAAGCAGGCATATGATTGCGCGCAATATTCCCATCAGACCGGTGTTTCCTGCGTCATTTGCTTCCGGGTTTCAGTCTACCAGAATTCATCCGCCCCAATAAACACCCCCGGCCCGCCGTCCGCCTAGAAACACACCATGAACGGGGCGTACAATATGCGAGTTGCCTCCTGGAACAACCACCCTGAAACATGTATGAATCCCTGAAACGTCCGGGGGATTGGCGCATCCGGGGGCGGCCGGACAACCGAAGGAGAATGGATTAATGCATGAAAACAAGGGCTTGGTCGCGGTGCTGATGGGCGGCCAGAGCACGGAGCACGAGGTTTCCCTGCGCTCGGGCGCGGGTGTCGTTGCGGCGCTTGGGCGCCGCGGATATAAAGCCGTTCCCGTGGTTATCGCCATGTCGGGGGAATGGCTCTTTCCCGGCGAGACGCCCCGTTCCTTCCATGATGCGGTGGCCCGTCTTGACGCGCTGCGTCCCGACTGCGTGTTTATCGCACTGCATGGCGGCGCGGGGGAGGACGGGCGCATGCAGGGGCTGCTGGACCTGATGGGCCTGCCCTACACGGGCTCGGGATGCGCCGCAAGCGCGCTGGCCATGGACAAGGTGCGCGCAAAGGCGCTCGTTGAGTCGGCGGGCGTCCGCGTGGCAAAACAAATTGTCCTGGACGCGGCGGACTGGGCGGGAAACCGTTCCGGCTGCCTCGAACGCATCCGCCGGGATATTGGCCTGCCCTGTGTGATCAAGGCCCCCTGCCAGGGCTCAAGCTGCGGCATGGCCATAACCTTTGACGGCGCACGGCTGGAGGAGGATCTGGACACAGTGATGGCGGTGGAGGGCCGCCTGATGGTGGAGGAGTACATCCGCGGGCGCGAGGTCACCTGCGCCGTGCTCGACGCGGAACCGGCGGGCGCGAGGGCCCTGCCACTGACGGAAATATGCCCGAAAACGGCGGCTTTCTTTGATTACACGGCCAAATACACCCCCGGCGCGTCGGAGGAAATCACTCCGGCTCGGGTGCCGGAAGAGACCGCGGCGGCCATCGGCGCGATGAGTCTGGCGGTGCACCGCGCCATCGGCTGCGCGGGATGGAGCCGCAGTGATTTTTTGATTGACGAAAACGGGCCGTTGTGGCTGGAGGTAAACACCGTTCCGGGCCTCACCGAAACGTCCCTTGTCCCCCAGGCAGCGGCGGCGGTCGGAATCGTGTATGATGAACTGATGGAACTGTTTGTGGCCGCAGTGCTGCGCGCCAGGGCGGCACAGCGATAAAAGGACACACGGAAATGGGTATCGTATTCACAAAGCTCCACGGACTGGGCAACGACTATCATTTCATTGACACGTCAAAATATCCGGTGGAGGACGCCCCGGAGTTGTCCCGGCGCATGAGCCACCGCCACCTCGGCGCGGGCTCCGACGGGATTATCCTGGTCATGCCCGGAAAAGAGCATGAATTTGCGATGCGCATCTTCAACGCCGACGGCAGCGAGGCGGAAACCTGCGGCAACGGCATTCGCTGCTTCGCCAAGTACGTTTACGAGCGCGGCATGACGGACAAGACTGAATTCGTCATCGAAACCCTCGCGGGGCCAAACCGCGTCCGGTTGAACGTGTCCGGCGGCATGGTCGTTTCCGTGCGGTCAAACATGGGCAAGCCCCGTTTTGAACGGGCGGAAATTCCCATGGCCGGACCGGCGGGCCGGGTGATGGAGGAACCCCTCACTCTGGACGACGGCCGGGTGTTTCAGGTTACCTGCGCGAACATCGGCAACCCCCATGCGGTGGTTTTTGTGGAGGACGCCGCAAAGGTTGATTTGGCGGACATCGGCCCCCGCATTGAAAAGCACCCCGCCTTCCCGCAGCGGACCAATGTGGAATTTGTCACCGTCCGGGACCGCGCCAACATTGTCATGCGCATCTGGGAGCGGGGGAGCGGCATCACCATGGCCAGCGGCAGCGGCTCCTGCGGGTCGGCGCTTGCCTCCATGATCACCGGCCGCGTGGACCGGCGCGTCAATGTGCACCTTGTCTACGGCGTGCTGACCATCGAGTGGGCGGAGGACGGCTGCGTCTACCAGGAAGGCCCCGCCACCGAGGTGTACACGGCAGAATGGCCGGAGTAACCCCGCATACACCGGAAGAGGAACCGGAAACGAACGCGCCCCCACGCCGCATGCGCCGTTGGCTGGCCTGGACACTGCGGTTTTTGATGGCAACCCTGTGGGTTTTCACGGCGACAACCGCCCTTGAATTTTTGGCGCGGACCATGGACCGGCGGGTGGAACATAAAAACCCCCTTGTGCATGCCTATCTGGGCAAGGCCCCCTGGCCCAAAGACTGCGCGGAAGAGCCTCCCATTCCGGCTTTTGAACCGCTGCCGCCCGGCAGGCTGCTGCTCACCCACGAAGATCGTGCCGAAGACGCATGGCTCGACCCAGTTTTGGACCGAAATGGTCCTGAAATGGCCGCCCGAATCGCCCTTTTTCCCGGGGCCTCAGATGCGGCGCGAAACGCCTTTGCAATAACCCACAGTTATGGCGTGGTGTGGTTCGACAAACCTTTCCATGGAAAAGCCGTCTATGGAAGCAACAGGGAATTCCGCATACTCCGCCTCCTGACCCAAACCCCGCATGGACGGTTGCTGGCCCGCATCCTGCGCGGCGGCACATTCCGGCAGGCGTACGGGGGCGTTCAGGAGAGCATAAAAGCCGGGCGGCCCGTCCATATCGCGCTGGCGGTCAATGACGACTTCAGGGAACGATTGGACGCATGGTGTGTGGGCGCGCCGGGAGTGGGGGGGTTCGTATTTTTCGACGCCTCCGGCGATTCGAGCAGTCCGCTGGAGACAGCGCAGCCCGACTCCCCCTGGGCGGTGCCTTTTTTCAAATACAAACCAAACCTGCGGGGCCACAAGGGCGCTTTCGGCGAAAACTACGACACGAATGAATTCGGCCTTCGCGACGACACCGTGGTCCTGCCCAAGCCCGAAAAGACATACCGGATACTCTGTGTCGGCGGCTCCACAACCGAGGAGGGGCCGACCAACGCGGAAACATACCCGAATCTTGTGGAGCGCCACTTCAGGGAACATCCCATTGACGGGTGGTCGGTTGACGTGGTGAACTGCGGCATTTCGGGCATGACCACCGGAAAACATCTGCTCCGGATGAACGACTACCTCTCCATGGAACCCGATCTGGTGGTGATGTACGAGGGGATCAACGATCTCACGCTCGACCTGATGCCGGAATGGACCAGTGGGTGGTGGTTTTCCCCGTCTTTACCGTCCCGCTCCAGCTTTGCCCGCCGTTGGCTGGATGGTTTCCTGGCATCTTCCGAAGCGCGGCGGGTGCGGGATTTGACGGAGCAAACCCTGGCCAATCTTGAGTTGATGCGGCGCGTATTCCGGCGGCACGGGGTTCCGGTGCTGTTCTGCGGGGCGGCCGTGCCCGACTATCCCTCCCTGTCGCCGGAGGAGCGTGAGTATTATGCGTGGGACGCGCGCAAGCACTGGAACAACGCGGCCATGTCATTCAGGGTGTACCATGAAATGGTGTGCTGGCTGAATGGGGCGGTGAAGGCGCGCTGCGGGGAAACCGGCGCGGGATTCATCCCCACGGACACCGCACTGCGCGGAGGTTCGGCTTTTTTCGGCGACATTTGCCACATGCGCTTTTGCGCCCTGCCCCGAAAGGCGGAATGTGTGGTGCGCGCCATTGACGCACCGTTGCGTGAATTGCTGAAAAACGGCTATTCCGCCCCGGCGGCGCGGTAACGGTAGGCAAAACGCCCCGGTGGCGCGCTGTCGCCGTTGACCGTGAACGACATCGGATCTCCGTCCGGCAGGGTGTTGTCGGCCCATTTAAAGCGGAAATCCGGCCGTTTCTCCCCGTCCATCCCCGGAAGTTTCCTGGGAATGGCCAAATGCATGCGGTTCCCCTCCATCCTGAAGGGAATCAGCCCGGCATCTTTCCAGATGCCGCCGTCTTGATGCATTTCCAAAACAAGGCTGTTTTCCCGGGGCGTCACACGGTTGACCACATAATCGAAACCCTCCCAGCCGGTGCTGTGATTGCCGTCCGCGTCAATGTAAAGCCGCATCCAGGCGGGGTCGGTGGGGGGGGGGACGGGCGCGGCGGTTTCCACCAGAAAGTACAGGTTTTCCTTGTCGTGCGCCACTTTGGCGCGCACAATGTCGTTGCGTCCGGTGTTGTTCACCTGCCTGCCCGCCTCGCCCCAGCCGGGATGGTCGCGGTGGAGGGTGTCGCCCCGGTGGTCGCGGTATTCAGGCTTCACCCCGTCCCATTGTGAAAACGGCCCCTCCAGGTTGATGCTGGTTTCCCCGGCGGCAACAGGCCCGGGGCGCGCGCCCTTGTGGCGTCGGATGAAATCCACAGTTTGATAGTAATAGGCGTCTCCGTGGCCGCCCCGCATGGGCTCGATGTCGCGGCTGTTCTCGTGGTTGAACTGGTCCACAAACATCACCGGCTCCCGGACGCCGTTGAACTCGTCAAAGCGCATGGCAATCCACTCGTTCCAGCCGGTGACAAACACGAAAGCGGGATCAACCTCCAGCGCCCGGCCCCATTGTTCCGCATAGTTCAGGCCGTGCCAGGCCGCATCAGGACGGGTGTCCCAGCCGCCGTTGTGAAAACTCCTGCCCTGCGCGCCCTTTTCAGAAAGGCAGCCCAGACGCCCGTTCACCGCGTTTTGGGCCACGCCCACCGTCATCTGCTCGGCCTCGTCCCGGCTGTTCTTAAACACATGCTGCGGAAACACCTCCAGCCAGCCCCATTGGTCCGGTCCGTCGGGGCCCGTGAAGTAGGAGGGCACCGGCTTTCGGAAGGTGAAAAATTCCCGCGCAGCCCCCTCAACCTTGGCGGGATCCGCCATAATCAGGGGCTTCCCCTCCCACATGAACCAGAGTTCGCGGTGCAGGCCGGGGGCGTAAAGCTCCGCATAAAGCTCGTTCACCACATTTTTCGGGTCCCAGAAAGGCGTCAGAAACGCGATTTGGGGCGTGGCGCCCCCGTCCGCGCGCACTGAGGCGAAAACCTCGCAGAGCGCCGTGTAGTTTTTCTTGTAGGTGGCCTGGTTGGTCACGTCAAAAATGATCACGTCCACCCCGGCGTCCGCCAGCATCTGGGCATGCCTGCGAAGCACCCACCGGTCGTCGGAAAGGTAATAGCCGAAGAGCGGCTCGCCCCAGTGGTGCATGGCGTGCATCGGCCCCCAGGCGGGGTGGTTCTTGTCCTGCATCGCTTCGGGATGCGCGGCGAGAATCTTGGAGATGTCGTGTGGGCCCGTCTGGCCATGCTCGCCCTGCCAGAGAAAATAGAACATGCCCACCTTGCGGTCCGGGCGCGGCGGCCCGGCGGTCTCGAAGGTGGACACGGCGCGGTCCAGCCCGTCCACCGCCTCCCAGGTGTCGCTGAACACATCCCATGTTCCGGGGAGTTGCGCGTAAAGCGGGGCCGCACAGGCAAGCACGGCCGTGGAAAAGAGCAGGACGGTGCGTGTCATGGTTTCTCCCGGCGGGGTGTGTCAGGTGCTTTCCCACTGGCGCAGGCCGAAGCGGGACAGGTAAATCGGAATGGACTGAAACGACTGATTGAGAGCGGGCAGGGCGCGCAGAAAGGCCCGTTTCCGTTCGCTTTCCGGCCCAAAGAGCAGGGTGAGCGAACCGCCGTCGCCGCCCGCGCCGTTCACCTTCCAGCCCACCGCGCCGTGCTGTCTCGCCAGCGCGATGACCTCTTCCGCCTCCGCCGAAACCAGCGCGGGGTGGAGCGCCTTCTGCGCGTCGGTGTTCATCACCATGGCCCGGCCCAGCGCCGGGAAATCCCCCGCAAACAGGGCGTTCTTGCCCGCGTGCGCCGCGTTGCGCAGCGGCGCCAGCGCGGACTTGTCGGCGTTCTGCCTTTCAAAACCGGCGATGACCCTGCCGTGGACCTCGCTGGAGGAGTGGGACTTGCCCAGGAACACCAGCGCCAGCCGTCGTTCAAGCTCCCACCAGATGCTGTTCGGAACCATGATTTGCGACACGCTCGCATGGGGGTACTGGTGCATCTCAATGAAGCAGATGCCACCGTAGGCCGAGCAAAGCTGGTCCTGAATGCCGCATTGGAGGCCCAGTTTCTCCGTCTCCACCCGGTGCGCCATGGAGGCCACCTCGTGGGGGGTCATGCGCCTGCCCTCGGTCAGCAGGTCGAGCGCGCCCAAAAGCGCCACGCTCACCGCGGCGGAGGTGCCGGTGGAGCAGCCCGCCGGCGCGTTGGAGTACAGGTTCACCTCGAAGGACAGGTCCTTCGGCAGTTCCATGATGTCCAGGCACGCCTCCAGCAGCGGGTGCCGGTCGTACTCAATGGTAGCGGTGTCAATCACATACTTGTCGCCGAAATTTTCGGCGTTTATGGTGATGCGCCGCTCCGTGCCGCCGCCCCGCGTGACGTATATCTGCACCTCCGCGTAGGGGTACACGCCCATGTTGAAGACGGCGCCGTACTCGGCGAACCAGGTGTCGGTCCAGCCGCCCAGATCGCAGACCCGCACGGGTGCCGTGGCGTTGATGACCCTGCGCTTTTCAGTGTCCGGCATGAATGTGCTCCCTTGTCTTCCAGCACGCTGGATTTTGTCCGCCCCCCTGGGGCGCGGCCCATTTTACCCTTTTCCAAACCCCGCCGCATCCCGTATTTCCCCGGCGCCCACCACGCGCAGCGCGAAGGCAAGCGCAATGAAGAGCGCCAAAGAAAGGGGGCGCGCCCACCAGCCCGGCGCCAGCATCAGCAGCGCGGGCGCGGCGAAGGCCGCATGGGGCAGAAGCGCGTCGCGGACGGGCAGCGGCACGCCGCAGCGGCGCAGGTGCGCGGTTTGAAGCAGATCATTGGCCGCCATGGCGCACAGGGCGGCGCAGCCCGCGCCGGGCAGGCCCAGCAGGGGTATCAGCGCCAGATTCGCCGCAAGGCCCGCCGCCACGGCGGCGCTGTTGATGACGGTGACCGAAACGCCCCGGCCCAGCGCAATCAGCGCCTGCCCGGAGACACCCGCCTGAAGCGCAAGCACAGCCGCCGCCAGCAGCAGCACCAGCACGGTCGCGCCGGAAAGGTAGTCGGCGGAAAAGAGCAGGACTATCAGCGGCTCCCGCACGGCCATGACACAGAGCGCCCCGCCGTAACCGAGAAACGCGGAAAGCCGCGCCGTGCGCCCCGCAAGCAGTCCGGCAGCCTCAAAATCGCCCGATGCAACATGGCGGGTCATGTGGGGAAGGTACGGCGTGAGCGCCGCGCCCAGCACGCGGGTGATCATCATGGGGAGCCGCTTCACCATTTCCAGCACGGCGGCGGGGGCCAGCCCGAGCAGCAGACCCGCAAGCAGGGTGTCCGATCGCTGGGACACGAAGTTGAGCATCTGGTTGGCATAAAGGGGCGCGCTGAACCGCACTGCGCCCGCGGCGGTCCGGAAACTGGGGCGCATGCCCGTTTCGCGGTTTGCCGCGGCGGCGGCGAGAAGCACCTCGCAGCCGTAGGCCGCCGTCAGCGCGAGCATCAGCGCCTCCACACCCCAGCCCCGGTGCCAGACGATGGCGCCCACCAGCGCCGCCTGGAGCAGCGCCGCCAGCATCATCGCCGCCGCGCGGGAGGCGTAGCGGTCCATGCCCGCGAGCATGGCCAGCAGCAGGTCGCGGAACGCCGCCACGCAGAACAGCGGCGGCAGCAGCCAGGCCAGCGCCAGCGCGCCTTGCCATTTCTCCGGGATAACGCCCGACAGGGGATGGCGCAGCGCCCACACCCCCAGCACCACCGCCGCGCCCGCCAGCACCACGCACAATTGAAGCACCAGCACCGAAGCGTTCAGGATGCGCCGGCCCTCACCGGCGGTTTCCGCCGCCAGCTTGGGCATGGAGGCGGGAAGGCCCAGCCCCAGCGCAAGGGTAAGGCAGTCGCTGCACACGAGCAAAAGGGCGAAGACACCCACCACCTGGGGATGGAATGCGTTGGTGACCAGCTTGCCCACCGCCAGCAGCGCCGCCATGGAAAAGAACACCGCCCCCGCCGACCAGACGGAGCCGCGCAGAAACCGGCCCCGCCCCGTCATGGCGCGAAAACCCTGTGTGCGCGGGGGCATGAATGAGGCATGCGGACCACAAAACCCTTTCCACCCGGCGGCCTGTGATTGGCATGCCGGCTTTGGTTATGATGAATGCGATACATTGTCGGATCTGAGGGCGCAGTATAGCAACCCCAAAGGTCCGGATTCGCCGGTCGCACGGTGCGGCCGGGAATGAAGGCCCAGGCACGGATTAAGCACTCATGCGCATTCTGGCAGTCATCGGAACACGGCCCGAGGCGATTAAGATGGCCCCGGTCATCGGCGCGCTGCGCGCGCGCCCCGGCGTGTTCCACCCCGTGTCGGTGTGCCTCACCGGGCAGCACCGCGATTTGGCCGCGCCGGTGATGCGCCTCTTTGGCATCCCCGTGGACACTGACCTGGACCTGATGCGGCCGGGGCAGACGGTGGGGGGGGTGACCGGCGCGGTGCTCACGGGCCTGGGCGGCGTCATTGAACGTGAAACGCCGGACATGGTCCTCTTCCACGGCGACACCACCACGGCCTTTGCGGCGGCATTGGCGGCCTATTACGCGCGGGTGCCCTCGGCCCATGTGGAGGCGGGCCTGCGCACGGGCGACAAGCACAGCCCCTTCCCCGAGGAAATGAACCGGCGGCTCGCGGACACCCTCTGCGACTGGCATTACGCGCCCACCCCGGCGGCGCGGGAAAACCTGCTGCGCGAGGACATCCCCGACGCCTCCGTGCTGGTCACCGGCAACACCATTGTGGACGCGCTCCGGCAAATCACCGCACAGGGGCACCACTTTGACGATCCCGCCCTGGAGGCGCTGGGCAAAGACCGCCCCCTTGTGGTGGTCACGGCGCACCGCAGGGAAAGTTTCGGCGCGCCCATGGAAAACATCTGCCGGGCCGTCGCCGAACTGGCCCGGCGCAATCCCGGCGCGGACTTCCTCTTTCCCGTGCATCCAAACCCCAACGTGCGCGCCGCCGTGGACAAATGGCTGGCGGGCACGCCGGGCGTGCGGCTCGTGCCGCCCATGGACTACCTGGCCTTCGCGCACCTCCTCGGCCGCGCGCGGGTCGCCCTCACCGACTCGGGCGGCATCCAGGAGGAGGCCCCCTCGCTGGGCGTGCCCGTGCTGGTCATGCGCGACGTAACCGAACGGCCCGAGGCCGTGGCGGCAGGCACAGCGCGGCTGGTGGGCACGGACTTGGACCGCATTGTCGGGGAGACGGAAACACTGCTGCGTGACGGCGCGGCGCACGCCGCCATGACCGGCAGGCCCAACCCCTACGGGGACGGGCGCGCGGCGGAGCGCATCGCGGACCATTTGGCGTCGCTGGCGGAGGAACGGAAATGACCACGGAAAACAGCGCCAT
Source organism: Candidatus Hydrogenedentales bacterium (assembly GCA_041859375.1). GTDB lineage: Bacteria > Hydrogenedentota > Hydrogenedentia > Hydrogenedentales > CAITNO01 > JBHEKP01. The sequence goes on from JBHEKP010000214.1 coordinate 28,005, forward strand.
GACGGATGTGTGCGTACTCGGGCTGGGCTACATCGGCCTGCCCACCGCGGCGATTCTCGCCACCAGCGGCTTCCACGTCACCGGCGTGGACACCAGCCCCGCCATCGTGGAGACGGTGAACGGCGGCGGCATCCACATCGAGGAGCCCGGCCTGAAAACCGTCGTGCGCGCCGCCATCCAGTCCGGCCACCTCCGCGCCGCCGCCGCGCCCCTTGCCGCCGACGTCTTCATCATCGCCGTGCCCACGCCGCTCACCGGCGAAAAGCGCGCCGACATGTCCTTCGTCATGCAGGCCACCGAATCCATCGCGCCCCTGCTGCGCCCCGGCAACCTCGTCATCCTCGAATCCACCTCGCCCCCCGGCACCTGCGCCGATCTCATCCGACCCCGGCTGGAACAGGGCGGGCTCAGGGTGGGCGAAGACCTCTTCCTGGCCCACTGCCCCGAGCGCGTCCTGCCCGGCAGGATACTCACCGAACTCATCGCCAACGACCGCGTCATCGGCGGCATAGACCCCGCCAGCGCCGAAAAGGCACGCGCCGTCTACGGGCGCTTCGTGGAGGGGAAGATCTTCCTCACCGACGCCACCACGGCGGAAACCGTGAAGATCATCGAAAACACCTTCCGCGACGTGAACATCGCCCTCGCCAACGAGACGGCCCTCCTCTGCGAGCGCCTCGGCATAGACTTCTGGGAGGTGATGCGCTTCGCAAACCGCCATCCCCGCGTGAACCTGCACAACGCCGGGCCCGGTGTCGGCGGCCACTGCATCTCCGTGGACCCCTGGTTCATGGTCGAGCGCTTCCCCGAGGACACGCCCCTCATCGCCCTCGCCCGCACCCGCAACGACACCATGCCCCGTCATGTCGCCGCGCGGATCATGCAGGAGCTGGGCCACGCCCGCGGCCCCGTCGCCGCGCTCGGCCTCGCCTACAAGGGCAACGTGGACGACCTCCGCGAAAGCCCCGCCGTCGAAGTGGTGCGCCTCCTCCGCGAAAACGGACTCGACGTGCGCGCCCACGACCCCCTCGCAAGGCGCGCGCCCTTCCCCACGGTGCCGCTCGACGACGCCCTGCGCGGCGCCGACTGCGCCGTCATCCTCACCGCACACGACGCCTACCGCGAACTCGACCCCGCCCGCGCGGCGCGGCTCATGCGCCGCCCCCTCGTCTACGACACCCACAACATGATA
>JBHEKP010000100.1:0-6307 GCA_041859375.1 Candidatus Hydrogenedentales bacterium
GGGGGGGCGTGAACACTCACCCGGCCTTTGCGGCCTCCGCCTGGGCCTTGATGAATTCAACGGTTTTGGCCAGGCCGTCCTTCAGGGAGACCTCGGGTTTCCATCCGAGCACCTCGGCGGCCTTCGCGCCGGTGATGTAGATTTTCTCCACCTCGCCCGCGCGCAGGTCTTTCATCACCGGCTTGCCGGAGAAGCCCGTGAGGCCCTTGATGATGTCGAAAAGCTCCCTCACCGAGGCGCCCTTCGCGGAGCCCAGGTTCACCGTGGCGCCGTTGCCCTTTTTCAGCGCGAGCACGCATGCGCGGGCGATGTCGCCCACGTAGACATAGTCGCGCAGGGGCGCGCCGTGGCCGTAGAGGGTGGGCGTCTCGCCCGCGAGCATCATCCCCGCCAGGATGGAGCACACCCCCGCCTCGCCGTGGGGGCTTTGGCGCGGCCCGTACACGTTGGGGAAGCGCAGGATGGTGTGGGGCAGCTTGTGCAGCCTGCCGTAGAGGCCGATGTACTGCTCCACGCAGAGCTTGCTGGTGCCGTACTGGCTTTCGGGCAGCGGCACGGTTGACTCGTCGGCGGGCAGCTTCTCGGGCGAGCCGTAGATCGCGCCGCCGGTGGACGCGAAGATGAACTTCTTCACATTGTGCGCCACGCACAGCTCAAGCAGGTTCAGCGAGCCGCGCACGTTCACGTCCGCGTCGTACAGCGGGTCCTGAAGGCTCCTGCGCACGTCGATCTGCGCCGCAAAGTGCGCCACCACCTCCGGCTTCTCGTCCTCAAACACCTCCGTCATCTGCGCCGAGCGGATGTCCAGCTCGTAAAACTTCGCCTTCGGGTTGAGGAAGTCCCCGCAGCCGGAGGAGAGATCGTCCACCACCGTCACATGGTGCCCCGCGTCCACGTACGCGTCCACCACATGCGACCCGATGAAGCCCGCCCCGCCCGTGACCAGTATCTTGCTCATATCACTTCTCCGGCGCCGCGGACGCGGCGCGCGTTGGATGAATTCTGCCCTTGAACGATTGCGTGAAACGGCCAATATCCTACCGGAGAAACGGCCCGCAATTCCATTACTTCGCGCGCGCCGTTTGCCTTGCGGCCGCCGCATCACTAGAATGATCGCCAACCCCGCGCCTTTGCCGCGGGGTTGGAACGGGGGCCTTTCCCCGCCCCAAAAGGAGCCCTGCCGGACATGAAAAGATTTGTGGCGGAACACTCGGCGCTGTTCATCCTCGCGGCGCTCTGCATCGCCCTGGGCCTGTACTCCCCGGAGTTCCGCGGCGCTGGCAACCTGCAGAACGTGGCGCAGCGCACCACCGTGGTGGGCGTCATCGCGCTGGGCGAGCTGCTGGTGGTGCTCACGGGCGGCATCGACCTTTCGGTGGGCAGCATCGCCGCGCTCAGCGGCGTGGCCGGGTGCATGGCGATGCTGAAGACCCAGGCGCTGCTCGCCGCCGCGCTTCCGCCGGATTCGGCGCTTCTCCCGCCTCTGGTGGTGGCGGCGGGCGTGGTTGTGGGCGTCCTTGCCGGGTTCGTCTGCGGCATGATCAACGGGCTGCTGGCCACCAGGGGCCGCATCCAGCCCTTCATCGCCACCCTCGGCATGATGATGGCCGCGCGCGGCATGACCATGGTCGTCTCCGGGCAGATGCCGGTGTACGGGCTGCCGAAGTCCTTCGCCTGGCTCGGCGGCACGCGCGCGTGGTGGGTGCCGGTGGCGCTCATGTGCGTCTTCGCGGCGGTCTTCGCGCTGCTGCTCGTGTACACCCGCTTCGGCAGGGGGCTCTACGCCGTGGGCGGCAACACCGAGGCGGCGCGCCTGTCGGGCATCCCCGTCGACCGGGTGCGCACCGCCGCCTTCGCCATCAGCGGCACCATGGCGGGCTTCGCCGGGATGATGCTCGCCTCCCGCGCAAGCGTGGCCTCGCCGAACGCGGCGGAGATGTACGAGCTGGACGCGATAGCGGCCTGCGTCATCGGCGGCGCGAGCCTCGCGGGCGGCGTCGGCGGCGCGGTGGCCGCCGTGGCGGGCGCGCTCATCATGAGCGTGCTCTACAACTTCTGCACCCTGCAGAACGTGTCGCCCGACTGGCAGAAGGTGCTTGTCGGCGCGCTGCTCATCACCCTGGTGTTCTACGACAACTGGCGCCGCCGCAGCGCGGGCGTGCTCAAGGACTGAGCCCGCCCCGGCCGCTTATTTGAGGAACACGTAGCGCAGCGCGAGCGCGAGCGCCACCAGGTACATCACCCAGTGCACCTCTCTTCCCCGGCCCGCCGCGAGCTTCACGCAGGCGTGGGAGACGCAGCCCGCCGAAAGGCCCTCGATGATGCCGTAGCCGAAGGGCATCATGGCCAGCGTGAGGAACGCGGGCAGCCCCTCGGTGACGTCGTCCCACCTGATCCTGCGCAGGCTGCCCAGCATGAAAAAGCCGACCATGATCAGCGCCGGGGCCACGGCGGGGTGCATGGGCACGAAGGCGTTCTGTATGCCGAGGGCCTGGTAGTACGCGGGGCCCACGTCCTGGCCCACCAGCCCCACCACGGGCGCCAGCGCGACCGAGGCGGCGAAGCACAGCCCCGTCACCACCGCCGCGAGCCCCGTGCGCGCCCCCGCGGCCACGCCCGAGGCGCTCTCGATGTACGAGGTGACGGTGGAGGTGCCGAACAGGGCGCCCACACAGGTGCCCGCGGCGTCGGAGATGAACGCCTTTCCCGCGCCGGGCAGCCGCCCCTTTTCATCCAGAAAGCCCGCCTGCGTGCTCACCCCCACCAGGGTGCCCACCGTGTCAAAGAGGTCCAGGAAGAAGAACATCAGGATCGGCGCGGCGGCCTCCGCGGGCCGGGCCATGATTTCGGAGAAGTCCAGCCGGAAGAAGGTGCTGAAGTTCGGGGTGACGGGCTCCATGCGCCACGGAATCACCCCCGTGGCCAGCCCGAGCGCCGTCGTGGCCAGGATGCCCGCGAGAATCGCGCCCCGGTGGCCCCGCGCCATGAGCGCCGCGATGAGCAGCACACCGAAAAGGCTGATGAGCGGCGCGCCGTGGCGCAGGCCGCCCAGCGACACCATCGTGGCCGGGTTCAGCACCACAATCCCGGCCCACTGGAGGCCCACAAAGGCGATGAACAGGCCGATGGCCGGGCCGATGGCGTTTTTCAGCGAGCCGGGGAACACGTCCAGAATCTTTTCCCGCACCTTGAACAGGGACAGGAAGAGGAACAGCGCCCCGGAGATGAACACAATCGCCAGCGCCGACTGCCAGGAGAATTTCATGCCGATGCAGACGGTGAACACCAGGAGGAAATTCTCGCCCATGCCGGGCGCGAGGGCGAAGGGGTACCGGGCGAAAAGCCCCATCATCAGGCAGGCGAAGGCCGAGGACAGGCAGGTGGCCATGAGCACCCCGCCGAAATCCATCCCCGCAAGGTGCAGCACCGTGGGCTGCACGAAGATGATGTAGCTCATGGTGGCAAAGGTGGTCAGGCCGCCAACCACCTCGCGCCGCACCGTGGAACCCGCCGCGCTGATGCCAAAATACCGGTCCAAACCTTCCATGGCAAACCCCTTTCCTGTGGCACGACCCGGCCACAGCGCAACAACGACGGGGCAAGTTTACCCCCGCGCGCGGCACGGGCTCAAGTGGCGGCTTTTCCGTGGTTTACGCGAATAATTGGAACCGGAAACCGTTCTCCTAGTATACTACCGCCGTCCGGTTTTCCCCCGGGAAACCCCCTCCACACCCCTTTTGTGGAGAAATCTTTCCCCGGTGTAAACCCGGACGGCGTTTCGTGCGTCAAATAGGATGCGGGCGGGTTTGCCTGAAGACAAGATCAACCATTTGAAAGGATGCGGCAGATGATGAAGAAAGCGCTTTGGATTTCGGTGTTTGCGGTTGCCCTGGGGCTGTGCATGGGCGCGGTGGTTTCCGCCCAGGACGCCGAGCAGCCGGTTGCGGCCACGGTCACGGGCCTGAACTACAACGTGCTCTCCACCCTTGCCAAGGACGCCGAGGCGGCTGATCCCGCCCTGGCGAAGCTGAACGCCCTCAAGGTCACCGAGGCGGTCGGCGCCGACGGCAAGCCGGTTGACGCGCTGAAGGGCAAGACCCTGTACTACGTTCCCGTGAAGGCGGCGGCGGCCCTCATCGCGGGCGACGCCAACGCGGGCAAGACCGTCGCGGTCACCGGCAAGGTGCTGGCCGGATCGAACGCGATCATCGTTGAGAGCTTTGAGGTGAAGGCCGATGGCGGCGCCGCGGCGGGCGGCGGCGACGAGTGGGATCAGATCGGCGTCAAGACCATGAGCCAGCAGGCGGTCATCTGAACATTTCGCCCTTGAGGCAGGCGGGCACCCTTCGGGGTGTCCGCCGTTTTTTTTACTCCGGGAGCACGTCCCGCAGGAAGTCCGCCCAAAAGGGCAGATAGTCCCCCATGGAAACCGCAAAGCCCGTGTTGTGGTCCCCCCGCAGGTCGAGGAAGCGCTTCGGGGCGGTGACCTTTTCGTGCAGCATCCTGCCGTGCCGGTGCGGCACCAGCGCGTCCTCCACGCTGTGGGCGAACATGACCGGCGCGGTGATCCGTCCCACCTTGCGGATGCTGTCAAAGCGTGACCGGGCAAAGGCGCGCACCGGCACCCATGGAAAATGTTTCGCCGCCACGTCGGGCAGGGAGGTGAAGGTGCTTTCCAGCACCACCGCGGCGGGCCGCACCTCCGCGGCCAGATCCGCAGTGACCGCCCCGCCGAGGGAGCGTCCAAAGAGGATGATGCGCGAGGGGGGCACGCCCCTGGTTTCCGTGAGCCAGCGCCACATGGCGCGGACGTCTTGGTAGCACCGTTGCTCGGAGGCTTTTCCCGTGCTGTTCCCGTAGCCGCCGTAGTCGTAGATGAGCACGGAAAGTCCCATTTTCAGGAACAACTCCATGGATTGAAGGCGGTCCGCGATGTTGCCCGCGTTGCCGTGGGAGAAAAGCACCACCCCCCGCTCGGGCACTGCGGGAACCCACCAGCCATGGGTGGTCCCGCCGCCGCTGTCCACCCGCACATCCTCAAAGTCCCGCCCGATGTCCTTCGGGGTCGCGTGAAGTTTTCGTGTCGCGGCGAAGAGCAGCCGATCCTGCATGAAAAAGAAAAACAGCAGCACCAGGGCGTACACGCCCGCCGGGACAAGGAACGCAAGGAGGATTAACTGTGCCATGCGGGGCTTCCGAAAATGCCGTGATGCGCTTTCACAATGATTCCCCTTTTGCCGTCGCGGACAGGCCTTTCAGCCGGTCCAGGTTTTTCTTCGGCGCGGGCAGGCCGGGGTTGAGGCTGAGGGCCTTTCTGAAAAACCGCTCCGCCTTCCAGTAGTCCCCGTACTTTGCGCAGAGGGTTCCGGCGTTGTTTGCCATCGCGGCGTCGTTTCCGTAAACGGCCAGGGCCTGGTCGGCCTCCCTTCTGGCCAGTCTTCCCCGCGCATCGTTGGGCTCCCCGCCGTTGTCCCTCATGGCCTGGTAATGCTCCCGCGCGCGGGCCAGGTGCAGGTCGCAGAGGATGAGGTCGCGGGTGAAGTCGCCCGCGAAGCCGTCGTCGCCGGTCCATTCCGGCAGGGGCCTTGGCGGCGGGGCGGCCTCGCTGGGCCGGAGCGCCCGCCAGAGCAGCCCCTGGCTGGCCAGGCGGATGCCGCTTTCCGGGGGGAAGGCGGGGGGCTTTTCAAAATACAGGGGCCGGTCGCCGTGGCGCAGATACCACTCGAAAATTTGCGGCTCAAGCCCCCGCCGCGGGAAGGGGCCCGCCTCGCCCCGCAGGGGCCCGGGAAGATCCCCCGTGTCCGGGAAGGACACATACCCGTAGGTGCGCGCGTTGATCACGTCGGGGCGTTTTCCCTCGACGGCCTGGAGGTACAGCAGGGAAAAGCTGCCGTGGTCCGAGTCGGAGACATACACGGCGTTCTCCGGCAGGGTGTCCAGAATCTCCATGGCGTACCTGCGCGCCCAGGGATAGCCCGTTTTTGAGGCATTTTCCAGGGGCGCGCCGAAGACGCCGCCAATAAATCCCGGCATGAAAATCAGCAAAAAGCAAAGCAGTTGGTAGTTTTTCTTCCACAAAAACGCCAGGAAGGCGGCCATGAAGAGGGCGGAGATCATGTAGGCCGGGATGGGGAAAACCTTCATGACATTGATCCAGTCGCGGGTGAGCTCGAAATTCTGCCAGAGCACAAACCCCGCCACCACGGCGAACGCGCACGCCGCGAGAAAGAGGGCGTCCTTTTTGCGGCCCGCGAACAGCATCAGCACCAGCCCGGCGAGGTCCAGAAAGAGGAAGCGCTGCTCCATG
>JBHEKP010000124.1:0-9329 GCA_041859375.1 Candidatus Hydrogenedentales bacterium
CATCATCCCCTATTTCGGCGGCATGGACAACCGGCCGCTGGTGCGGCGGATCATCTCGCGGACCTTCACGCTGCTGGTGAACCTGCTCAGCGGCAACCGCATCGGCTACTACAACGGCGCGGTGGTGCACCTGCGGGAGAATGTGCTCCGGCGGCATCCCGGCACGAAGGGTTTCGCCTACCAGGCGGAACTGATCACGCTGCTGCTGGCGCGCGGGGCGAGTTATGTCCAGGTGGAGGTGCCAAGCGAGGAGCGGCAGCACGGGGTGTCGAAGGCCTTCCGCCCGATGAACTGCCTGTCCGTCGGGCACAGCCTGTTCAAGATCGGCCTGAGGCGGCTGCGGGGGCCCGCGGACTGACCGGCCGGCCTAGATGAAGTTCACATGGCCCGGCGGGTTTTTCAGCTCCCACAGGTACCGGTTTACCTCGTCCATGCGGCAGTTCACACGGCACTGGCAGGTGTCCATCTCGTTTTCCACCCACGCCAGCGCCTTCATGCGCCGTTCCCCGTCCCATACCTCGCTGAAGGTGTTCGTGTTCAGGTTTCCAAAATAAAACCTGTCGTCGTTGAGGTGGTTGCAGCAGCCCCACACGTCGGCTCCCGCGTCTATGTAGGTCCAGAAGCGCATGGCATAACAGCGCTTGTAGGGGCGTTCGCCGCTGTCCCACTTTTGCATGGCCTGGGCGCGGAAGGTGACGGAGAATCCGGGGGCGCCGAGCGCCTCCACCGCGCCGCGCATTTTCACGTCCTCCGCGTAGGAAATGTCGCTGTACTGTTCCGTCCGGCTCTGCGGGTGCTGGGAGTAGGGCTTCACGGAAAGATAGTCCACCCCCAGGGGCTTCAACTGTTCCGCGAGCGGGGCCATCTCGTCCCGGTTCTCGGGCAGGAGCAGCATCTGCACGCCCAGGGTGCAGCGCCACCCCCTTTCGCGGCGCATGCGCGCCGCCTCCGCCAGGTTGGACAGGATTTGGGCGTAGTCCCCCTTTTTCGCGCGGTGCAGCTTTTCATGGGTCTCCGCCGAACCGGCGTCCAGGCTGACCCGAATCCACTCGCAGTACGGCAGCAGCTTTTCGGCGCGGTCGGGGGTGAGCAGCACGCCGTTGGTGTTGACCGCCTGGTCAATGCCGGACTCCTTCCCGTGCCGCACGAACACCTCAAGGTCGGGGTGCAGCAGGGGCTCCCCCTCGCCCGCGTGCATGATGCTTTTCACCCCGAGCCGCCCCATCTCCGCCAGGCGGTCCATGAACATGCCCGTGTCCAGGAAGCGTTTGCGGTAGTCCATGAAATCCTTGCCGCAGAAGCGGCAGCGGTGGTTGCACGCGCCCGAGGGGCTGGTTTCAATGTAGACGGGGACGGTGTTGCCCCCCTGAAGCCATTCGTTCACGCGGGCCACATGGTGGTGGAGCTTGTGGCCGTCCTGGCGGAAATTGTCCATCTGCATGCCCTGCGGCCGCGCCGGGCGGCCCTATTTTAGAAGGGAGGTGATGCCGCGCAAGTACGACACCGGATCGATGTAACTCTTGTTGCCCATGATGCCGCAGGCGGCGGCGCCCGCCACATTGCCCAGGAAGCCGAGCACCTCTGTGGGCGCGCCGAGGGCGGCGCAGGGGCCCGTCATGGCCAGGCAGGCGTCGCCCGCGCCGATGCGGTCCACCAGCCGGGTGGAGAACACCGGCGTCACGGTGAAGCCGCGCCGCCCGTCATAGCCCAGGGTGCCGTTCTGGCCCCGGGTTATGAGCAGGTTTTTGCACCGCATTTGCGCGTACAGGGACTTTGCTATGGACTCGATGCCGGCCTGCTTCTTCTTCATTTCCAGCCGGGCCTCCGGCTCGTCAATCACCACCAGGTCCGCGCGCGGGTAACGCGAGACGAGGTTGAACCCGTAGTTTCCGGGGTTCACCTGGACGGTAATCGCCAAAAACCGCGCCTTTTCGCACAAAACAGACACAACCCGATCTGTTAAAAGCCCGTGGCCGTAGTCAGCCACCACGACCACATCATGGGCGGGGGCCAGTTCCGCGACCATTTCGCAGCACCGGTCCTCGTCCTCCGGAAGCAGCGGATCATCGTTCATGTCGTCAATTTCGAGGAGCTTCACGCTCATGTACTCCTCGATATACCTGCGCTTGACGATGGTGGGGGAGCCGGTTTTGGGGAAGTGGCACAGTTTGACCCGGGCGTCGAGCTGCTCCCGGATGAATTCCTCCTGAACCTCCCGGTCGCCCAGCGCGGTCAGGCAGGAAACACCGCCGCAGAACCCGGCGAGATGGTTGTTGATCGCCTGGATGCCGCCGAGGTACTTCTCGCCGTAAAGGAACTTGGCGGCGAGAATGGGGTCCTTGTTCGCCTTGTTCATGACGTAGCAGAACATGTACTCGTCAATGATGGTCTCGCCGACGGTCAGCACCTTCAGGTTCGCCATGCCGCGGACGTAATCGAGCACCGCCTCCTCGGGATAATGCCCCCGGAAAGCGGCCAGATAGTCGCGGACATCGCTGGAAAACACGTCGGTGTGCCGGTTCACCAGGGCGGAGGCGCTGAAGGTGTCCTCCTCGGTGAAATGAATGCGCCCCCCGGCGGCCTTTACGGCGGCCTCCTCGCACAGGATGGCGTCCGAATGGTCGCGGGGGCCCTTTTCCTTCACCTCGCCCTTTACGAAGAAGGCGGGCCTGAGTTTGCCGATGGTTTCGACGGCGCTGGGCCACTCGTTGACCGCCACATAATCCACGCATTCCAGCGCGGCGATGGCCTCGGCGCGCAGCCGCTCCCCGAAGGCGGGGCGGTGGGGGCCCTTGTTCACGAAGCGGTCGGGCGTGACCGTCACCACCAGCAGGTCGGCAAGTTTGGCGGCGGCGGCGAAATGCTTGATGTGGCCGATGTGCAGCGGGTCGAAGACGCCATGGCAGTGGGCGGCGGCCTTTCCGGCCGCGCGCGCGGCCTCCAGCAGCGCCGCCAGTTCGTCAATGGTTTTTATTTTTCGCGCAGTGTCTGCCATCTGTTTGTTCCACGGGAAGTATAACAAAAACCGGGGCGGATAATTATCCCCCGCCGGGGGATGGATTTTCCCGCCCGTCCCCGCCGCCGCCGGAGTCCCCCGCGGGCAGGTACAGGTTGCGGATGTAAATCAGCCCGTCGGCGATGGTGCCCACCGCAAATATCCAGTCCGCGCGCTGCAGGAAATACGCCATGTGGAAGAGGGTGCCCAGGATGCTCAGATGCCAGAAGGCGCGGGGGACCACGCTTTTCCGGTTGTATTCCGTGGTGAGCCACTGGACCAGGAAACGGAGGAAGAAAAGGCCCTGTCCGGCGACCCACACGGCTGACCACAGCCAGAAGCCGCCCGCGCCGCCGCCGCCCGCCGCGCCGTAGGCGCGGTGCCAGGTGAGGAGGGTAAGCACCGCCGCCGCCGCCACAAGCCCCCCCGCCACGGCATGGACCAGCAGGTTCAGCCCCGGGGAGAGCCGGCCCCGGCCCCGCCAGATGTGGACCAGGTTGCGGGTGTAGATGACGATGTTGAAGCACAGGCCCAGGGTGCCGCCCGGCGACCCCCGGTACACGGCATAGGGGAACAGGAGCAGGGTTCCGGCGATGCTCATGTACCAGAAGGAGACGGGGATGTGGCACTGCTTCCGGAGTTCGGAGAGAATCCACTGCACATAGAAACGGCCAAAAAAAAGCAGCCCCCCCGCCACCCCAAGGACGGCCCAGAAATCAACGCCGTTTGTCATAAAACCGGGCATGCGCCGCTTTCCAACAGGTTGCAACCGGTGAGGCCCGGCCAAAAACACATCGCATGAAACCAGGCGGAAAGTATAGCGGTTTGGGCACGGGAAAGGGTATTGCGGACGGGGTGTATGGGGATGGTGCCGGGAGAGGGGGTCGAACCCTCATGCCCTTGCGGGCGGTGGATTTTGAGTCCACTGCGTCTGCCGATTCCGCCATCCCGGCGTGGGAGGCGAAGTATATACGTTCGCGGCGGCATGGGTCAAAGTGGTGAAGGTTATGGACAGGATGGGCAGGATGGACAAGGTGGACGGGATGGGCGCATCTTCCTTTGTTTTGAGAGGGGGCCCTTTATTTGGGCAGGCCCTCCCGGTCGTATTTCTCCAGTGCCGCGCCCAGCACACGCGCGCCCTGGACCAGGCAGTTTTCGTCGAGGTTTTCCCAGGTGTCGCGGCGGTTGTGGTAGTAGTGGGCGGGTGCGGGGTCCATGGCGCAGAGGGCGGCGGCGCGCACCCCGGCCTGGGTGAAGGCGGTGCCGTCGGAGGAGCCGATGGTGACGGTGGCGTAGGGCAGGTCGAGGCCGCAGGTCTTTGCGGCGTCCTTGAGCAGCGCGCACAGTGCGGGGTCATGGCGGACGCGCCCGTTGAGGTCGCGGTTGTACACGGCCATGTCCTTCAGGTCGCGCAGGGTATCCACGGCGATGGCCACGGTTTCCACGTCATTCCATTCGGGCTTGTGCTTTTTCACATAGGCGCGGGCGCCTTCCAGCCCCGCCTCCTCGCAGCCGGTGACCAGCGCCACATACTCGGTGTTTTCCAGCGGGGTTCCGCCCTGCTTCATCCACCGGGCAAGAGCCACCGCCATGAGTGCGCCGCTGAGGTTGTCCGCCGCGCCGGGGGACGCCACGTCGAAGCGGGTGAAGAAGACCGCGCCGAGCAGCCCCGGCACGGACAAGAGCACCGCAAGGCCCGCCCAGCGCCAGCCGCCCGCGCCGGTGTCCGCGCCAAAGAGCGCCGCCGCCCAGCACAGCACGGTCACGCACAGGAAGGAGAGCAGGATGCCCGCCACCACCAGGGGGAAGCGCCCCGGAAACATCTGGTTGAAGCGCCATTCATAGGCGGCGTCGGCGTGGCCGCAGACCACGATGCGGCGGCGTTTTTCGCCGCGCGGCGGCACCACGGCAAAGACGTTGCAGGACTCGCTTTTCGGGAAGAACCAGGAAAGGATGTGGGCGTAGAAAAACAGTTCGAGCACAAACACCAAGACGGCAAGGGTCACCGGCAGGGGCGAAAGGCGCGGCTCGAGCCAGTAGAGTGGCACGGAACACAGCGCCAGCGACCCGGCCACACAGGGCATGGCCATGAAGGCCTTCTGCGCCACGGGGAAGGACTCCACCACGGGCGCAAGGCCCGCCTCCTCCAACTGTCCGCGCAGATGCGCCTGACAGGCGCGCTCCCCCGCGCCGCCCGGCGGGCGCTGGCCGAAGGAATCAATGATGTGGCGTATCTGGGCCATGCAGTAGGCCGCGCATTCCGCCGCCGCGCCGTCGCTCATCCATGCCATGGGGCATCCCTCCAGTGGTTGGCGGTGGCATTATACACACCCGAAAGCTGTTTCATGCTATATTTTTGATCATCACCAACATGGGGGAACCATTGGTCACGCGAAGGCGCGAAAAGCGCGAAGAAGAAGGGGAAAAAAATGAATTCAGACCTCATTGGGACGAACCCCGACCTTGAGGATCTTTCCGCGATTGTTGTGGACACTGCGTTTCATATCCACAGGGAACTGGGCCCGGGGCTGCTTGAATCGGTTTATGAAACAGTTCTCGCAAGATCGCTGGAACGGCGAAACCTCACTGTGGAGCGGCAAAAAAACATTGGTTTCACCTTTGACGGGATGGAATTCAACGACGGTCTCCGGGTTGATCTTCTTGTGAACGGCGCGCTGGTCGTTGAATTGAAATCGGTTGAGTCACTTGCGCCTGTGCATCACAAGCAATTGCTGACCTACCTTCGCCTCCTCCACCAGCCGTTGGGGTTGCTGATCAATTTTGGCGCGGCAACCTTCAAGGAAGGAATCAAGCGCATTGTCAACGACCACACCAATTTCGCGTCTTCGCGTCTTCGCGTGAACCAAAACGTGCGGGGGCGTGCCGGTGAAAAAATGTAGGCAAGACTGAACGAGGGGCTGATCATACACCGTCCAGGAAGACGCCCCGGTTCAGCATGACTTCGGGCAGGCCTCCGGGGCAGACGTTGGTGGCGGCCTCGAAGAGGTGGCCGGCGGTCATGTGGAAGGGCAGGGCGCAGCAGCACTGGATGCCGGCGGCGCGGATGGCGATGGTGCCCGACTCGCTGTCCTCGAACCCGACCACCCTGCCAAAATCGTCGGGGTTCACGCCAAGCTCGTGCATGGCGATGGAGTAAAGGTCGCGGTGGGGCTTGAGCCGGATTTCACTGGAGTCGGTGGCGGTGATGATGCCGTCGTAATAGGCCTCCGGCGAGGCGAAGGCCGCGAGGATTTTTTCGCGGCGCGCCTCCGGCACGGGCCAGCCGGGAACTTCGCCGCGCAGCACGCGGAACACCTCGCCGAGCACCAGATCCGCCTCGTAGGCAATGGAGGAGGTGACCAGCGCGACGCGCGCGGGGCGCGTTTCAAAACAGCGTCCGAGCGCGGCCAGCCGCGCCCGCGCGGCGTCCATGTCCGCCGGGGGGGTGACGCCGCATTTTTCCAGGTGCGCCGCCATCCCGTCGGCAAAGGCCGCCGCGTCCGCGCCGAGCAGGCCCCTGAGCAGCGCGAGAAAGACGCCGATGCCGGGCATGGGGCCGATGAGGCGCGCGCCGGGCACGCCCAGGACGGCCTCGGACTCCTCCGCGCCCCGGCCCCGGCCCACAAGCTCCAGCACCTCATGGTAGCGGTGGTAGTAGATGTCAATGCAGGCGCGGGTGAGGCTGCTCACATCGTCCAGCACAAAGGATCCGCCGTGGTCCGCCGCCAGCGCGTCCACCAGCGGGGCGGCCCCGCCGGTGCCGAGTTTTTTCCGAAGCTCCGCAAAGCGCCCGTCGCCCTCCAGCGCGCCGACACCCACCGCGGCCATGGTGTTGCGCACCTCGCGCCTGCGCTGGGCGTCGCGGCCGCACTCCAGGGTCCACGCCGCCGCGTGGATGTAGTGCCAGCGCAGGGGGCCGTCCTGGAAGCGGTCCCCGTAGGCGCGCACCAGGTGTTCCACATGCTTTGTGGTGCTGTTGCCGATGATGTGGGGGTAGTCCTTCTCATGGTCGAGGCCCGGCCATGAGGGGTCGGCGGCGCGCCCGCAGGCGCGGCGCACCATGGAGTCCAGGGCGTGGATGCACAGGGGCTCGGTGGTGGTGGTGGTGCCGTCCATGTCCATGACGGCGGCGCGGAGGCCGCCGTCGAGGACGGCGCGCCCCGGCGCGAGGGGGTACACCTCGTAGGGCGGGTGGATGTAGGGCGGGTTCGCCACCACGGCGAAACGGCCGGAAAGGGCGGAAACAAGACGGGCGGCGCCGGCCGCGTCGGCAAACTTGGGGATGGATGAACTCATGGAAACTCCCGAAACGGTTGGATGAACAGCCTCAGCGGCGCTGCGCCCCCTGCCTCAGCCCCGTGATCTCAAAGGCCTGCACGGCCTGGTCCTTGCCCTTCAGGTTCTGGGTGCCCATGGGCACGCCCGCGACCCGGTCACCCACGGCGCTCCAGACCTCCTGGCCCACCACGACGCGTCCCGGCCCCGCCATGTCGCAGAAGCGCTTGGCGGTGTTCACGCGGTCGCCCACGACGGTGAAGTCCATGCGCTTGGGCGAGCCGATGTAACCGGCGATCACCTCGCCCGCGTCAATGCCGACGCCAATCTGGAGCTGGGGCCTGCCCTCCTGCCCCCGGAGCAGGTTGAGCTCCGCGTTGCGCCGCATCATTTCCATGGCGGCGCAGACGCCCCTGAACTCCTCGTCGCCGGTGCGGATGGGCGCGCCGAAAAGCGCCATGATCTCGTCGCCGATGTACTTGTCCAGGGTGCCCTCGTACTTGAACACGATTTCTGTCATGGCCGTGAAATGCTCGTTGAGCAACTCCACCAGGTCGTGCGGGGCGAGCTGCTCGGCGAGTTTGGAGGAGCCCCGGATGTCGCAGAAGAGGGTGGTGACGCGGGTCTTCTGGCCGCCGAGTTCCAGGTTCTGGCTGTCGCTGAGCACCTTTTCAACCAGCGCGTTGGGCAGGAAGCGCGCCAGGTTCTGGCGGCGCTTTTCGGACTCCAGCACCTGCCCGTGGAGGCGCGCGTTGTCGAGCGCCATGGCGGACTGCGCCGCGAGGGAGGAGAAAAGCTCCAAATCCTCCTCGGTGAAGCGCATGTCGGGCCTGCGGGTGTCCACATAGATGGAGCCGAGGATGCGGTCCTCCACCTTGAGGGGCACGCACATGGCGCCGGTGATCCTGTCGCGGATGACGCTGTCGCGCGCGCCGAATTCGCGGTTGGTGGCGCTGTCGGCCATGAGGACGGACTCGCCGTCTATGGCGGCCTGGCCCGCAATGCCCATGCTGGGGGAGGACGCCTCCAGGTCGCGGCCCATCTCGCGGGCCACCTTCACCCGCAGGGCGTTGCTTTTCTCGTCGCGGAGCATCACAAAGCCCCGGTCCGCCTCCAGCACCTCGAGCACCGTGTCCAGCGCCGCCGAAAGGCGCTTGTTCAGGTCGAAGTTGGAGGCCATCACCTGGTTGGCCTTGAGCAGGGCGGCCATGCGACGGTAGGCGCGGCCGATGCGCACCATCTCCTCGGCGTTGGGCACGGGCGTGCGGTGCCTGATGGTGGCCGCGTCGGTGCCCTTGCGCGCGATGAGGGTCATGCTGGAGCCGACCCGGTCCATCTCGGCGCGGATGTGGTCGATGCTCTGGGTGAGCTGGGACTCGTTGTTTTGGGGGCCCTGCGGACGCCGCGCGGCGCCGTAGGCCGTGTCGTCGCGGAAGACCATGCGGCACTTGCTGCCGAACCAGACCTCGTCCATGTGCTTCAGCGCCCGTTCCATGACGCGCTGCCGGTTCACATAGGTGCCGTTCAGGCTTTTCAGGTCCCGGAGGACGATGAGGTTGTCGCGCCGGTAGAGTTTGGCATGGTACCGCGAAACCTCGTCGGCCACGAGCACCACGTCGTTGTCCTCCGAACGGCCAAAGGACAACTCCGCCCCGGAAAGGGGCATCGTGATCGGCGGCACGCCGGGCTGTTCTATGATGACCTGCGGCATCGTCTCTGCTCCGTGGGCAAATGATAGCACCAGTCCGGGGCGGGGTCAAAGGCGGGGCCTCCCCGCGACAGCCCCGTCCGGGCCGGAAAAAAAACCAGCCCCGGCCATGTTTCCATGACCGGGGCTGTGAACCTACTCTTTCGTGGTCAGAGCCGAAAGGCTTGGCCCGCCGTAAACTTAGCTGCCGAGGGTGATGTTGAACACCGCGCGGCGGTTCAGCTTGCGGTTGGCGGCGGAGTCGTTCGGGACGGCCGGGGTGGTCTCGCCAAGGGACACGGTCTGGACGCGCGCATCGGCGATGCCGCTCTCAACCATGTACTTCTTGACGGCGTCGGCGCGGCGCTGGCC
>JBHEKP010000150.1:0-50673 GCA_041859375.1 Candidatus Hydrogenedentales bacterium
CTTTCTGCCGGCGCCCCGCCGCCTTCGCCCTTTCCCTCGCGCTGACTCTCGCGGGGGCGGCGGCGGGTGGGGCGCTGCTGCTGGCGGCCCCCGACGCCAAGGAGGTGCTCGTGCCCTTCGCCCACATCCAGGGCGACCCGGCGGACCGGGTGGCCTGGGAGGAGGAGAACGGCGGGGGGCGGGACCAGGGCGGCCACGGGGCCTTCGCCGCGATGCTCATGACGCACAACACGCGGGTGTCCATATTCACCCTCGCGCTGGGCGTCACCTTCGGGCTCGGATCGGCGGTCATGCTTTTCTACAACGGGATCATCCTCGGCGTGGTGGCGCTGGACTACGCGCGCGCGGGGCAGGCGGTGTTCCTCACGGGATGGCTGCTGCCCCACGGATCCGTGGAAATCCCCGCCATCCTGATCGCGGGCCAGGCCGCGTTCGTGCTGGCGGCGGCGCTCATCGGGCGGAACAGGCCCGAGTCGCTCCGGGCGCGCCTGCGCGCCGCCGCGCCGGACACCGCCACCCTCATCACGGGCGTGGCGGTGCTGCTGGTGTGGGCGGGCGTGGTGGAGGCCTTCTTCTCGCAGTACCACGAGCCGGCGCTTCCGTACCTGGTGAAAATCCTGTTCGGCGCGGCGCAGCTCGCGGCGCTCGCGGCCTTCCTGGGCTGGTCGGGGCGGCGCGGCGGCGGGGGGGCCGGGGATGCGTGATCGGCGGACAAAACGGCTTGTGATCACCACGCCCGAGGGGGTGTCCTTTCCGCTGCTGCTGGCGGGGCCCGGGGCGCGCTTTCTGGCGTGGCTGGTGGACACCATGTGCGTGGCGGCGTCCTTCATGCTCCTGTTTTCCCTGCTCGCGGCGCTGCGCGTCCTGGCCGCGGAGGTCCATGCCGTGCTTGTGTTCCTCTCGCTCTTCGCGCTGCCCGTCGGCTTCAACCTGGCCTTTGAGTGGCTGTGGCGCGGCCAGACGCCCGGCAAGCGGCTGCTGGGGCTGCGGGTCATGGACGCGCAGGGGCTGCGGCTCCAGTTCAACCAGGTGCTGCTGCGCAACCTGATGCGGGTGGTGGACATGATGCCCGCCACCTACCTCGTCGGGGGCGTGGCCTGCCAGCTCAGCCCGCGCGGCCAGCGCCTGGGCGATCTCGTGGCGAACACCGTGGTGGTGCGCACCGTCCGGGGCGGCCTCCGCGAACTGCCCCCGCCGGAGGACGGCAAGTACAACTCCTTCCGGGACCATCCCGCCGTGGAGGCGCGGCTGCGCCGCGCGTGCACCCCCCGCGAGGCGGCCCTCGCCGTGGAGGCGCTGCTGCGCCGCGACGCCCTCGACCCCGACGCGCGGGTGGCGGTGTTTGCCGCCTTTGCGGCGCATTTCAAGGCCAAGGCCGCCTTTCCGGAAGGCGTCCTCGCGGGGATTACGGACGAGCAGTATGTGCGCAACGTGGTGGACTCCCTGCACCGGTTCCGGAGCCCCGCCCTGCGGTCCATGCCGGAGGAGGACGCACCGCCGCCTCCGGCGCCCCCGCCGCCGCCCCCTCCGGTGTCACCGCCCCCGCCGCCTCCGCCCCTGGTGTCGGCGCCCCCGCCCCCGCCGCCCGGCATGCATGAAGGGTGAGCGACGGGCATGGACGGGGCTATAATGCGCCCCCCAACCCGGCAAGGAGGCGGACGCCATGGGCGAACTGATTTACACCTTTGCGAGCATCGCCTCGCGCTTCAAAAACGGAACTACGGCGCTGACGGGCATGCGCCGGCTGGCGGACACGCTGCACCCGCTCGGGGTGCCCTTAATCACGACGCACGGGTGGCCTTGTTCTGCTCCTTCGAAAACCATTTCAAAGCCAATGTCTCCTTCCCGGAAAGCATCCTCGAAGTCATGACTAATGATCAGTATGTGCGTGGCGTGTTGGACTCCCTGCACCGGTTAACGAACCCCGCCGCCACTAGCATAGCGAGCTCTTACCGCTCAATACGTTTCCAGTTGTTTTTGTCTGTAGCGTAGGAGAGACTTATCGTCACCGCCGCCTCATACGAAAGCGCCATTACCCCCTCGGCCGCAGCCCTTCGTTCCTGCTCGGCAAGTGCTTCCGCCCGCACATCAGGCATCATACTGAGCAATAACGCCACGGCATGATCCGCGCGGGTGGGGTATGGAACCAACACGTCGCCTTTGGTTTCCTGATAAGGCGTGATGTCTTGGGTGAAGGGCAACAAAAATTCTGCAATTTCCGGACGTCTAATGTAAACGAGTTCCCCGGCGTTGTCCAGTAGTTGCTCCGGTGTCGAACTATTCCGCATGACCGTGGCAATACAGGCATGGATGTCTGGAGACTCATAAATGCGCGCGCTGGCACGCATCGCCGCCCAAGTCAACGAACCTTTCCACGTCTCACATGACAGCAGCCTGGCGGGTTCTGTTTCGCCGCGTATTTGCTTGTCAAGCTCAATGGCCTGAGCAAGATGGGGTTTGACCGATTCCATGCCCGCCACGCCGCAGGCGCCAATCAAAAAATTAAGCGTTCCGGTACTGTCCCTTTCCTGAAGAAGTAATGCCAAGGCCTGTTCCATGGAATTCCTCGCCGAGCCTGAAAAATCACGGCTTAGCGTGAACAAGCGCATGCCATCCCGGATAACAGCCAATGCCTCGCGCCGTCGCCCCGCATCCTCCTTGTTTCCCAGCCAGTCCAGCATGGATGCGGCCAGTGTTTCCACAGCGGAAACACGGATTTCCAGATTAGATGAATTCGCTGAAAAGGCCGCGTAATTGCCGTAGGCTTCCCGCATGACCCAGATTGAAGGGTCATGGAAAAGCGGGGGAAACATTGGGAGAAATATTTCGGCACCCCGCTCACAAAGATCCCTCACATTAACCAACGAGGGGTCTATACTGTTTGCATGTTGCCTGACTCCCGCCACATAACGTGCGAAGAGTTCCTCATTTGAAAATTCTTCGAGCTGTTTTCTTCTCGCTTCGTCAGTATTTATGGTAGCGTTATTGTCTGATTGGCCTTGAGCAAGTCCAGTAATTATAAAAAAGGCCATAATTGAAAAAGCGACTACTCTGTATCGATAAATAACTAACACAAATTCCATAATAAACTCCTTTCCTCTATCAATATTGCCATTTTCCAGCAACTTCCTTATGAATCTGATCCCATTGATCTTTTCTAAGAACAGTATTCGTGCCAATTGGAACTGAATAACCCATAAGATTTGATGTGTCATAATGTAACACTGCGTTTGGATTCTCAGACTGGTAAAAATCAGGTAGCTTCCCTATCATATGTCCAACTTCATGAGCAATTGTTTGAAAAAAAACAGGTTGATTAGATGAGCATGCCACAAACCCAAAGCGTCCTCCAAGGTATGCATAACCTCCTGCATTTTGTATATATGGAGGAACTATAAAAATTACATAATTATTATTTCCGAATATTTGGCCACATGAATCGATTATTGCTTGGGGTTCTGTGGTGGTTTTTTGTATATTTGGATTTACATAAGGATCTTGATATTGTTCAAAATTCAAATATTCATTATTATCTAAATCATATACAGATTGCACTAAATTTGGATACAAGATTACATTAAATTTCACTACACATTGATTATAGACAATATTATTAAGAAAGTTTTCAAGCATTGTAGAATTTAATAGGGTGCATTGTTGATTAATGACAACAACTTGAAACAATAATGTCTTTGGCTCCTGATATGCCACTACATTCAAACCACCTAAAATTTCCCCTGTAGCTGTGCTAAATGCATGAAACCCTGTCTCTGCTTTATCCATTATAGAAGCGGCATTAAGGCGAGTCCCATTAACATTATTACAAATATTTGCGTCACGAACTGTAAATATCTCCTGACTATTGCTAACAGAAAATTCGGTATATTCTCCCCCTTTTATTGATAACCAAGAAAATACTGTATCAGCCATATATAATCGTTGATCAAAACCATATTTCGTATTAACATTTTTTGTAAATGATATTGGCCACGGGAAAGAATTATTTAATGCACGTTCAATTAGATAAAGCGCCGATATGTTTCCATAATCGTCAATAATAAATTTCGGGGATGTATCAACTGGGCTATTTGATTTTATAATAAGCTCCTTGTAATTTGAATTTTGAATTAGGGGCGGAACTTCCGTTTGGTTTGTCACAAGGGTAAAGTTATCTTTGTAAGATCTATTTATTTTTCCATTTATATAAAGCATATCGCTATTTCTACTAGATCGGACAAAATTACGACCCAATTTACCCAAAAAAATTTTTTTTCTTTGTATAACTATATCGTATTTTTCTGTGCTTGTCAAGTGCTGTTTTATACAAAACTAGTAGAAAGGCCTTTTCAGGAGAAGCGCTCTCCGTTTAAATTATTAACTACCTGCAGAACCTGTGGTATGAGGAAGGACCCTAAAAGCGACAAAATAGTGATGCCTTGTATGCATGTCGTGCAGGCCGTATGTGATTGTGTTCAAGAGTATCCGCTGAACTTTAGCCCATTCTTTTTTGTCTCAAATTTTAATCGGGGCTCAAAGAGAGGCCTGACATAGTTTGTATCTTAGCATGGTTTTTCGAATAGGCTTTAGCCATGTGACTTCGCTGGAGATAACGTGGTATTCCTTTGATTGCCCACGCTGGAACAAGGGAGCCGGTAGGTTAACTTTAATTTGGGGACTGTACACCGTCCCGGCATGGCGGGACGCGCCGGACGCGGGTATAATGCCCCCCAACCCGGCAAGGAGGCGGACGCCATGGGCGAACTGATTTACACCTTTGCGAGCATCGCCTCGCGCTTCAAAAACGGAACCACGGCGCTGACGGGCATGCGCCGGCTGGCGGACACGCTGCACCCGCTCGGGGTGCCCGTGACCTGGCTGGTGAGCCCGGACTCGGCACGCGCCGCGGCGGCGCAAATCACGGAATGGCACGACGCCTTCGGCGACGAGGTGGCGGTGGCCCCGCCGGAGCTGTCCATCTCCCACCTGGTGGCCGACGCGCCCTACGGGGCGAGGCGCGACCGCTATGCCGCCGCCCGCGACGCCATACAGAAGGTGATGCCCTGGGCGGAGTGCGCCGTGGCGGCGGGCCACACGGACCCGGACATTGTCCGCATCTGCGCGGAGCTGGGCTTTGAGGGGCTCTGGGGCTTCTGCTGGGAGCAGATTGAGGTGGACGACATCACCGACCGGGGCTGCCCCTGGGGCTTTTATTACATGGACCGGGACGACCGGCTCCGTCCCGCGCGGGGGCGCGGCCCCGTGGCCATGGAGTGGACCGCCCACGACCTGCTCAAGACCTTCCACAGCGGCAGCCCCTGGCTCTACTCGACGGATCCCAACGATGTGGGGCGGGGCGGCCTCTGCGCCTGGGAGGACACGGACTACTGGAAGGCGGTGGCGGACCAGTACCTGCGGAACACGCGGCACAACGGCCAGGTGATCCTGCTCCAGCACCAGGAGTCGCACGAGATGGAAATCGCCGACGGCTGGCGCTGCTACACGGAGGAGGACATCCGCGAGGCGCTCGTGTTTCTCGACGCTTTTGTGCGCCACCTGAAACCGAAGGCGCGCATCATGACCCTGGCGCAGGCGGCCCGCGCCTACCGGGAGCGGAACGAACACACGGCGTCCTCGTACATGCTGTGGGACGACGTCCCCGCGCCGCGCCACAACCCCGACTACGCCTGGAACAACTGCCCCGGCCCGTGGCCGAGGACCTTCCTGTTTTACGACCGGGACGCGCAGATGGTGTTTGTGGACGGCCAGGTCCATCCCGTGTGCCTGCGCAACTATGGCAAGGCCTGGGACCGGCTGGATTACTACGCGGAACACCGCATCCCCCGCCCGAAACTCATCCGCAACACCCAGTTCACCTGGAGCCGCGAGATTGAAATTGTGGTGGAAAGCGACCGGGCGCTGCCCTACGGGCTCACCCTCTGGGGCGATTACAGCCTCTACCAGTTGGGCGACTGCCCGGGGCTGATAGAGGGAAAAATCCTGCCCCATGAACTGCTTTTCCTGAGGTACGACCTGCAACCGGGCGAAAACCGCCTCCTCATCCGGCTCCAGGGGAAATAGCCCCAAAAAAAGGGTGGCCCCCCGGTGGGTGGGACTGGGGGGCCTGCATGCCCCATGGGGGCACGCGCAAGGGTTTCATGCAATTGGACCCGCCGCCGCCCGCCGGGGTTTCGCCCCGTTAATATCCGGCTTCCGCCGCCGCGCGGCGCAGGTTGGCCAGGCCCAGCGTGATGCCCCTGACGGGCTCCTCGATGCCCTCGAATTCCAGGGAAACGATGCCGTTGTAGCCCGCCCGTTTCAGAATCCCAAGGCACTGCGCCACCGGCACCTCGCCGTGGCCCAGCACCGCGCCCCGCAGCCGGTTGCCCGCCCGCGTGGGAAACCAGCCCCCGCCGGGGTCCGGCGACGACCCCGCCTTCCAGTGGAAGTCCTTGGCGTGCACATGAAACACATACGGCGCCAGCCGCCCCACCGCCCGCGCGGGGCCCTCGTCGGCGCACATGAAATTGCCCAAGTCCAGCAGCACCCCGAAGTTGGGGTGATCCACCGCGTCCACCAGCCGCTCCACCCGTTCGCTGTCCTGGCAGAAATAGCCGTGGTTTTCCACCATCGTCCGGATGCCCATCTCCGCCGCATGCTCCGTCACCATGCGGCAGCCCCGCGCCATGCGCGGCAGCGCGCTGTCAAAACTTTTCAGTCCGCCCCGGTCCGGCGGCCAGCCCCAGCCCGCGTCGTGGCGCATCATCGGCGCGCCCAGCGCCGCCGCCACGGCCAGTTCGCCCCTCAGCCGCCCCACTTCCGCCTCCAGGCACCCCCCCGAGCCGCACAGCAAATCCGCCGGTATGGTGTACGCCGCCACCTCCAGGCCCGCCGCCGCGCAGGCATCGCGCACCCGCGGCGCGAAGGACAGGGCGTCCGTCCCCTCCGGCGGCAGCAGCCCCGCAAACTCAATTACCTCAAACCCCAACTCCTTCGCCTTCGGGATGATGTCCATGAACCCCATCGCCCCCGCCTCCACCGCCTGGCTGAAACTGTACGAACTCACGCCGATCTTCATGCGCCGCTCCTTCTCCCCGGCCCGTCTCCGCCCACTATAATCCATCCCGCCCCGCGCCCCAAAACACTGAACCGTGGGGGATGGGAAAAAGGGTGGCCGAACCCCCTCGTTCATCTTTATAATTGTCGAGGTGTTAACCGCCCCAGCGGGATGGAATGGAGGAATCGGAACGTGTCTACTGCGTCAAAATGGTTCTATTGGTTCAGTTCCCTCGCCATGCTGGGCGGATTTCTCCTCTTTTCACCCAATGCCGCCGCCGACACATTCAAACGGACACCCGCCAACGGCGAGGATGCCGTGTGTTATGACATTAGCGCCGACGGGAATATACTTCGCCTAGACTATGCACAGCAGAAGATGACGGTTCTCGGCACTGTGCCATTGAAAGGGAGTTCGCCGGACATATGCGTGTATGGGGCGATAGCCCCTGATGGTCGCGCGGCGTGGCTGCTCTTTCAAACATTAAAGGCCAACTGGACGCACAGTGCGCTGCACCATTTCGACATGGCGGAACAAAACCTGCGGGCGGCGGGCCATACGATCGAGACCGCCGGGGACTTCGCCATGGTCGCGGCAAGTTCCATGGCGTTCTATTGCGCGGAAACACCTTCAGAACCGGCGCTGCTGGTGAGGAAAACAGCCGATGGTTTTGAGAAACTCACCGCGAAATTCACCTTTGGCGGATGGCGCATTTTTTCCACCGCACCGGGTGGTGCTCTATTCTTGAGGCCCAATGCATACGGACCCGGTTATCTTTGTATTCAAACGGGCAGCGGCAGCGTTGTCCGGCACGGCACGGCGGAGGTTTTATGGGGCAGACAGGATGTCTCGCGTGTGGGAATCAGCAATATTTGTGGTAACTACGGTCTGGTTGGTTGTGGGGCATCCGACGGCACACGTCTTTGCGCCATTCAAAACCTTGAGACAAACGAGACCATTGCGGTTATTCCAAATGTTCCCGAAGGGGAGGCCGAGGCATGTCTGCACCGAATTGGCAGGGAGACACTGGCCATTGATGTTTTTTGCGGCGCCCATAACATCACCACAAAGGAGTTCCAATATTCAGGGCTTGTGAGGCGGTATGTTGTTGATCTCAAAAAGAAGTCCTTCTCAGGCCCCGAGGAATTCAACTTTGAGCCCGCCACACAATTGATGCTCCGTGTGGGGACGGAACTCAGATCATGCCCCAGGCACCACTTCGGCTATGTGGGCATGCGTGACTTCGCGCATGGCGTTCAGATGGACACGCCTCTGGAAACATGGGATGACCGGACGCGACGAATTGACTTGTTGCGGTCCCGGCTGGCTGAAAAGCAGAATGAATGATGCGCCGTGAAGAGACGGCAGGAAAGCGGAAACCCGCCGCTTTTTTCGCGTGCCAATCATACCCCCAAAACGCCTTTCTCGTGGCCGCAAAGGACAATCTTCCCGACTCGGTCTGTTAAAATATACAGGCAGACATCAAAACATGTCCAAGACTCCCGCCCAAACAGCCTACTTCTGCCGTATATGGCGGTTAAAAAGGGTTGATTTTTTGAAAAAGACATGGTATCCTACAATCGGTTCAGTTAAGAAAATCAACTTAAAGGAGGAAGTTACATGAAAAAAGTAGCGATTTTTGTCTGTCTCATGTTGTGTTTTGGTGTTCAAGCGGGTGGACAGATTCCAGATCCGGTTACCTGTCTGTATTGCCCACTTTCTTCAATACCAGAGGGAACAACAGTGCTTTCATCATGGTGTAAGTCTCAAGTCAGTAAATTGGTACAGTATCAGAATCCCGTATTCACGAAACTGGCACCACAATATGTTTATGCAGGTGGCTGCAATGATCCAGCACCGAAAACAGAGGTGTCTACGCTAACAATAGGTAAAAATCAGGAAACAAGTTGGACAATCTCTGGGGGAGTGGAGGGTGGATGGGCGCTTGGATGGACAGTAACGGGCCATTTTGAGGTAGGTTGGACTGGAACTTGGGGAGAGACAACAGAGGTTTCGGTTACGATGACCAGTGTTAGCAAAGGCAATGAACGAATCAGAACAGAATTTGAAGTTACACGCACGGATTGGTCTAGTTATTTTGAAGAGACAAAAAGTGGCTTTATGGTATGTCATTATATTGGTGCATCGCCAGACACAGGATTTTTAGTCCCTTGTCCAACAACAACCGAAAAAATAGATGGCAAGCCTGGAATAACACTCATGGCCAAAGAAAAAAGTGCTGTAAACGATTGTCCTCCTCCGACAACTATTACATGTGATAAGTAAACTATATCATACTTTGTTTTTTTGTATGGGATAAGTGTGTTCTTATTCAATCGTACAATTTGCTCGCAATAATTTATGTCAAGGTTGAGACAGAGTGGGAGGTGTTGAAAATGA
The DNA here is from genome assembly GCA_041859375.1 of Candidatus Hydrogenedentales bacterium. Taxonomy (GTDB): domain Bacteria; phylum Hydrogenedentota; class Hydrogenedentia; order Hydrogenedentales; family CAITNO01; genus JBHEKP01. The sequence continues at coordinate 9,455 of JBHEKP010000150.1, forward strand.
AATACTTTATTATATCATTTTTAATTCTAGCTACAAATATTAAATTAGCTAATGCAGAAAATAATAATAATGACGCATCAAATTCCTACGAATACTCTCAAACATCAATAAAAAACAAATTAGAAGCGCTTAAAACAAACAGTAACACGGATGATATTATTGAGATTATAAATATTGGAAAAAAACTTGAAATTATGGGGGATGATATATTAGCAACAGAATGTTTTGAGACCGTTGCAGTTTATGGTAAAAATCATATCGCTTATCGCTTTTTAGCTGCGGAAGCTGCAATAAATTTAGTGCTTTCTATGGGCTCAAATAGTTATTATCGCGCATCAAATTTACTTGAATTGGAAGTCTCATTAGCTCCTGAATTGCTAGCAAAGACACCAAAAAATATCAATAATGAAGGGTCAAAAATTAATATATTAGCCTGTTGTCCTGATATTCTTAGGGCAGAGATTATGGTGAAAACACAAAATTACTATTTGGCAATTCCCCTGCTTGAAAATATAATTTCAAATTATGATGACACACTAGGTAGACTTGATAAAAAAACATTGCTTAATACAGGAATAGAGGAAAATGAGATATATGTTTGGCTTATTTTATGTTATGTAGATAATATTAAAAACAACAATTACGATCGTAATAAAAACGAAAATAACTATGAAAATATATATAAAATTTTACTTAAATATATAGAAAATAGCAATAAGGACAACGGGCTTGATAGTCGCATTGTTGATAACATACCAGTGTTGTTAAATATATTTAAAGGGCCAGATGGGATTAAAAAAATTGAACAAATAATTCAAGTGGCTGGATTAAGTCGTGCGAAAATGTTGATGATTTTATTGGTATATCCAGATGAAGAGGCTCGCAAATTAAACACTACTGGTGAGGAAATGGATATTGCATACAAGCAATATTTATGTCTAGTAGAAAATTGTTTTGAAAACGAATCAAAAAAAGAATATTTAGTCGATTTTAATTTTTCTCGATTAAGAAATGCTATGCGAAAAGCAAAAAATCGTGAATTAGCAGATTTAATTATTAAGGACATTATTGAGATATTTCCCCTTTCGGAAGATCAAATGATAACTTTTTCTAGCCTCCAAATAGAATACGTTAATACGTTTTTAGATGGTAAAATTAAAGATTTGCCTTTTGCGGAAATTGCAGTTGCAGCCAAAAAACTCCTTCCAAAACAAGAAAATGGGTTAAATGAGAATGGTACAATCAAGAACAATTTAAGCGGCAATAATGTGAATAATTACATCAATGATAGCAATTTTACTAAGCAGACATATATATGGGTAATTGTATTTTTTATTGGAATGCTTATAGTTTTCATTGCATATATTATTCGAAAGCACAAGTGATGCTTCCTTATCAAATAAACATAAATAATATTTTATTAACACCATATTTCTTTTCAATAATATTCGCTTTTGGTTTTGGTTATTTGTTGTTAATGGCGATTTCTAGAAAAATATACAATATTAAAAATATTGATGTATATTTTTTGTTTTTTGTATTTGTCGTCGCAATGGTGTTTTCGCATATTTATTGGTGTATTGAATATGGTGCTAATATTTTTTCATTAAATGTATTTAATTTATTTTCTCCTGGGCATGTATTTTATGGTGGTCTATGTGGAGGGGTAGTTGCTTCTTATTTCTACGCCCGAATAAAAGGAATAAGATTTTTAACTTTATTAGATATGCTGGCTATCCCTACAGCTATTGGGTATGCAATCGTTCGCATTGGATGTTTTTTTACAGGGTGTTGTTATGGAAGAGAAACTGATTGTATATTTGGGGTTTCGTATCCTCCATTTGTAAAGGGTCCATATGCGCTGCAAGTGCATTATGGGAAGATTACGGTCCTATCTGACCATTCTATGCCTGTTCATCCATCACCCCTCTATTTATCGCTTGGAAGTATAATAATCGCTATTTATCTATCATATTGTACATTTAAAAAATGTTATCAAAGTGGTGAAATTGTAAAGAAATATATCATATTGTATGGCATCTTGCGCTTTTTTGTAGAATTTACTCGACAGAATGTCGGGAGTTTTTATATGTGGGGGATGTCCGGGGCTCAGTTCATATCACTCGGAATTATTTTTATTCCCATATTTTTATCTTATATAGGCACCTGCCAATTTATATGGCAAAAGGGCATAAGAAAAAATAAAAATAATTCTAATGGTTTTTCTCTTGTTGAACTTCTTGTAGTAGTTGGCGTTTTGATCATGCTCGCCTCGTTGCTGTTACCGGCTCTTTCCAGCGCACAAGAGGCTTCAAGGCGATCTAGTTGTCAGAATAATTTGCGCCAATGGGGAATGGCTTTTAAGATGTATAGTTCAGAGGCAAGAGGAGGATATTATCCTCCTATACAGTTAGAAATGACCGATCTTCGTAAAGGTGCTCTCGCAATTGCTCCTAAACTAGATTCGATTTATCCAGAGTATGTCCCCAGCCTTGATATTTTAACTTGCCCAAGTGCAACGCATAGAATTAATAAAATTGACTTATTTCGGGATAGAGGAAATATGGATCGATGTTATGCATATTTGGGATGGGTGTTAGACAAATGCGAAGAGAGTGGTCCGCGTATGACAGTACGTGAATTACTCGATTTAATTCCTTTTGTGGATTCAGATTTATATCAAGGCGAGCTAGAGGGACCTCGGCAATTCGTCCTACTTTGCGCTGCTATAGCTAGGAGGACTATAATAGAATCTATATTTACATCACAGAATATTTTAGATATTAGTCGCAGGGTTGCTGCCACTGATGTAACTGTATGGGAATCTGACATTGGCAATGGAAATACAAGCACCATTTTCCATATTAAGGAAGGAGTTGAACGATTCGCAGAGTTGGCCGAGAGCAACGTGTGGGTTATGTTTGACGCAATCTCTTCCGATGTGAATCGTTTCAACCACGCTGTAGGTGGTGTGAATGTACTATATATGGACGGGCATGTTGAGTTATTACGATATCCAAGCAGGGCGCCTGTGAATAAAGGGATGGCATTATTTTTAGGAACTATTCTTGATAGACACTGGCTTCCGGAGTCTGAATAGAGTGAATTGCTGAGCGGTATTTATCACTGTGAACCAAAGATCGTTGTGAGTGATATGAAATTAGATTTTAGGTCTTTTTCGTCGGTTCGTGTTGCAAAAGGCGGGATGCCTAATTAGGAGCATTTTTGCAATCAGCCGTGGGCCACTAAGGGAACTCTAATAGATCTCCGGAAGCACCGGCAATTTAAGGAATGATTGCACGCACCATCGCCGTCGGCAAATGCAAGATTACGGCGTCTGGGATTGCCGGACAAGAGGACCGCCCCATTTTTGATGCCCCAACGGGGCTGTGCAACAAAGCCTTGGGCTGTCCCGCCCCGAAGGGGCTGGACTACCTAGGGTAAGGCGGAACATATGGCCAACCTATCCTGTAGAGATTGCGCAGCCCCGTTAGGGCAAAGAAGGACGGTATCATACGGTTCCTTGAATATGCCGACTATGAAGGCACTATTGCGCCCGGCGATTAGGACCCCCAAAACGCCCCCCTTTACCCGCCCCGAGGCAATCGGCTAAAATCCATCCTCACCCGTGAAAACAAGGAACATCCACCATGGACAGCACCTATTACAGCGAACTGCTTGAGAAATTCCTGAACGTCCGCGTCATGGCCGTGGGCGACATTTACCTGGATGAGAACGTCTTCGGCGCGGTGACGGAAGTCAGCCTGGAGGCGCCCATTCCCGTGTTTGAGGTGCGCGAGCGCCGCCACAACCCCGGCGCGGCGGGCAACGCCGCCTGCAACGCCGCCTCCCTCGGCGGCCGGGTCACCATGGTCGGCGTGGTGGGCAACGACGCCAACGCGGGCATTGTGAAGCATGAATTCGCGGTGCGCGGCGTGGACACCGCGGGCATCGTAACCGATCCGGACCGCCCCACCAACACCTACGGCAAGCTGAAGGCGGGCGGCCACAACATCCCCATGCAGGAGGTGCTCCGCACCGACACGCCCCGCCCGAAGATGATCAGCGGCGACATTGAGGACATGGTCTGCGATCAAATCCGCGCCATCGCCCCGGACGTGGACGCCATCCTCATCGGCGACCAGGTCTCCGCCACCATCTCCGACAAGGTCTACGCGACCATCCTCGAATGCGCCCGGAAATACAACCTTGTCACCGTGGCCGATTCCCGCGCACGCGCGGGCTATTTCAAGGGCGTGGACGTCATCAAGCCCAACGACAAGGAGGCCGGGCTGGCGGCGGGCGTGGACGTGGTGGACGCCGCGACCCTGGAGCAGGCGGGCAAATTCCTGCTCACCCGCGCCAAGAACGCCCTCGTCACCCTCGGCCCCGGCGGCATCACCGTCTTCGCCGCCGACGGCTCCATCGAAAACGTGCCCATCCGCCCCGTCACCGCCATTGACGTGACCGGCGCGGGCGACACCGTGGCCGCGGCCATCGTGCTCACCCTGGCGGCGGGCGGCACCCTGCGCGACGCCGCGTACCTCGGCAACACCGCCGCGGGCATCGCCGTGGTGCAGGAGGGCGTCGTCACCGTGTCCAACGCCGAGTTGCGCGACGCGGTTCTCGGCCCGCAGGGCCCGGAAAAGCTGAAAAGCCTCGACCAGCTCCGGGGCGTGGTGGAGAAGCTCCGCCGCGAGGGCAAAAAGGTGGTGTGGACCAACGGCTGCTTCGACATCCTCCACGCGGGCCACATCTCCTACCTGCTCCGCGCCCGCCAGGAGGGCGATGTCATGATCGTCGGCCTCAACAGCGACGCCTCGGTGCGCGAGAACAAGGGCGCAGACCGGCCCGTCACCAACGAGCAGGACCGCGCCCTGGTCCTTTCCGCGCTGGAGTGTGTGGATTACATCGTCATCTTCGGCGACAAGACGCCCCTGCCCCTGCTGGACGCGCTCCGCCCCGCCGTGTATGTGAAGGGCGGCGACTACACCCTCGACACGATTGTGCAGGAGGAGCGCGCGCTTGTGGAGGGCTACGGCGGCCGCATCGCCATCATTCCCGGCCAGGAAGGCTACTCCACCACCAACATCATCAACCGCATCAAGGCCTGACCGATCCCCCCTGCGGGGGACCGCCCGCGCGCCCTCAGTCGGAGACGCGCACCCCCGGTTCGGGCCGGAGCCGTCCCGCGTCCAGCGCCCTGAGGAAACCGTCCGCAGTGGCGGCGAGGAGGAGGGTGCGGTCGCCGGGCGCGGCGAAGAGGGCGAGCCCGCCCGCGGCGCCCCAGGCGCGGGTGTCGCGCCAGCGCACGGCCCCCCCGGATTCAAGGCACAGCACGGTTCCGTCGTCGGCCCCGATGATCACGGCGGTGCGGTCGGGCAGGGCGGCGGCGCGCACCGCGCCGGGCAGGGGGACCGCCCAGCGGGTTTTCCCGTCGGCTCCGACGCCGACCGCGCCCGCCGCGCCCACGGCGATGAGGCAGGGCTTGGGGTCGCCGGGCCGGACCAGGTCGGGCAGCACGCGCAGCACCGCGCCCACGGGGGCGTCAATACGGCCCCGCCGCCCCGCCGAATCCCCCGTGAGGTCCGTGATGGTGCCGTTTTCCAGGCCGAGGAGCCAGCCCGACGAGACGCCGGGCCGCGCGGCCACGGCGGGCACGGGCGGTGCGGTGGGCGCGGCGTCGAGGGCCTCGCGCCGCTGCTCCGCGCCCGTGTCGTCGTAAAGCACGGCGAAGTGCAGCCCCCCGGCGTCGGTGCCCGCCACCCACACGCCGCCCCAGCCCAGTTCCGGCGGCACCGCGCCGAGCACGGGCCTGGCGAGGCCGGTTTCCCGCCTCCACACCACCGCGCCGACCTGGGACACCCGCGCGAGGACGCCGGTTTCCGAAAGGGCCACAAAGACCTCCGCGTCATTTTCGGAGAAGCGGTGGGCGACGAGCCCCTCCGCCGCGAGGGGCGCGCCCAGCAGGGTTTCCCCGCGCACGCCGCCGTCGCCGTCGCAGAAGAGCAGGCGTCCCCGGTGGTCCGCCACCGCCGCCACGGGCCCCGCCGGGGTGAGGGCGACCGCGGGGCCGAGGGTCCAGCGCCCGCCCAGCCGCCGCCGCCACAGTTCGCCGCCCTCCAGGTCAAGGGCGGTGAGATCGCCCCACGCGCCCGCATGGATGAACCGCGCCTCCGGGCCGTTTTCGCCGTTCACCAGCATCATCGCGGGGGGGCCGGCGGGCCTGCCCGGAACGGCGGCCTCCCAAAGGCGCTTTGGCGCCGCCTCAAGCCCGAAGCGCCGGACCACCGCCGGGAAATCGGGCGCGGTGACGGTCATGGCAAAGCGGAGCGGGGCGCCCGCGCGGACCACGCCCTGAAGGGTGCGGGCGAGGGTCAGGGTTTCCCCCGCCTTAATTTTCAGGGGCGCCGTTCCCGAGCCGATGGCGCAGGCCCCGGGCGGGAGCACCTCCAGCCGGCCCCGCAGGGGGAAGGCGAGGGGGTTGGTGACGCCGCAGGCGAGGGCGGCCCGCAGGGGGCCCTCCTCCGGCGCGGGATCCACCGACAGGAACATGGCGGCGGGCAGGGCGTAGGAGCGCAGGGGCAGCCCGTCCACCAGCACCGGTCCCTTTGCCGCCGGCACGCGGATTACCCCGCGTTTCGGCGCGTGGTGGGCGGTTTCGTCCGTTTCCAGCGCCACGGATTTGACCAGGGAGGCGCGCGCCGTCAGGCGCAGGGGCGTGCGGAGCCCCCGCCAGGACAGGAGCGCCGCGCCCCTTGCCCCCAGCAGAATCTCCGCGTCATGCCCCTGGAAGGGCAGGGTGCCGAGGCGGCGGTACTTCGCCAGCGGCCCCGGAAACACATAGTCCTTCAGGGTCACCGGCACGGGCGGCATGAAGCGCACCGCCCCCTCCCCGCCCTGGCGCAGGTGCCCGTACTGCGGCACGTCGTCCAGGGGCACGGGCCACCAGCCGCCCTTGGGCGCGCAAACACAGACATAGCCCGAGGAGCGCAGCAGCGCCATGTCGCGCAGCAGCCGGAATTGGGGAAGCCCCGTCCGGGCGGAGGGCAGGGGTCCCTCCATTACCACGGGCTCCAGCGCGGCCACCAGCCCCCCCTGCCGCCGCCACCGTGTCCGGTTTTCGGGCGTCAGCCGCGCCGCCGCCATTTTTTCCAGCCGCGCCGCGTAGCCGTCCAGGGCGGGCGCGTCCGTGAACCGCGCCGTTTCACGGCAGAGCAGGCGCACGGGAATCTCCCCGGCCACGCCGGTGGCCTCAAGCGCGCCCTCGTAGAAGGGAAGAAACAGGGGGGGCGCGTCCAGCGCGTCGCCGGTGATGATCAGAATCTCCCCCTTCGGAAAGGCGCGGATGAAGGCGCGGACGGCGCGCAGGGCGAAGCGCCGCGCCCCCGCCTCCAGCTCGCCGTCAAGCAGGTCTTGGGGATGGCCGTCCCAGCGGGGATCAAACACGAGCGGCGCGGCGGTGGTGTCCAGGGCAAGGCCCCTCAGCCCCGCCCCGCGGCACACCTTCCCCGCCAGTTCAAAACGCGCCACGGCGGTGTCCCCGGCGCTTTTCCCGGTGAACCAGGGCGCCTCCGGCGCAAGCCGCACCAGCAGGAAATTGTCCGCCACGCCCGCGTCCGCAAGACGGCGGCAGGCCGGGCCGAGCTCGGCGGCCATGGGCGCCCATTCCCGGGGCAGCGCCGTGGGGGGGAAGGGGATGCCGCCGGAGGGGGGATCGGAGAGTGTGTCCATGACGCCCCGGAGCAGAAAGCCGCTGAAACCGCGTTCGCGCCAGATTTCCGTGTGGTTTGCCGCCCAGGTGGCGTTCACCGGCGCGTCCAGCAGCACGCGCGGCAACGGCACGCCGGCAACGGGGGCTCCGGCGGCGGGGGTGGAAATGCGCGCGCCCGCGTCCGCGCGTCCGGCGCACAGCGCCGCGCACAGGCACAAAACCGCCAACACCGCGCATCGGACATTCATGGCCGCAATAATCCCCTGGGACAGGTTGCGCCCATCATGTCACGGGGACGCCGGTTTTGGCAAACCGGAAACCCCGCCGCGCGGTCCTGAGATGCCTTTTTCCGTGGTCCGGTCAGGAAACCGGGACGGTGGCGCCCGCCTTCATCACGTTCACCGCCTGGGGGCCCTTGCCGCCCTCGCGCAGCTCGTAGACGACATCATCGCCCTCGCGCAGCGTTCGGAAGCCCTCCATGACGATGGCCGTGTGGTGCACGAACACATCCGCCTCGTTTTCCCGGGCGATGAACCCATAGCCCTTCTGATCGTTGAACCACTTCACCTTGCCCGTCAATTTGCCGTCAGAATCGGACATAGTCCCCCTCCTCGTACCGGCAATTTGCGACCGGACCCGGGCGCGCAGACCCCCAAGCCTTCGCCGCACTACCATGCAACTGTTAGATCACCTCAACAACCTGCGCTGTTGTGGGGTTAGCATACCCCAAGCACGGTATTTTGTCAATAAGAGAAGTATTCGCGATCGGCTCTGTTTTCGCAATTCTTGCAGGGTATTATTGGCGGGTGAGGGAAGACGCGACGGGGACGGCCACGGGAGACCGTCCCCCGGAGAAGAAGACAAGCGGCCGGTTATTTCGCCGCGCCGCCGTCGCGGGCGTCTTTGTGGTCCAGGAAACAGCATCCGGGGCACATGGCGAAGAGCTTTTTCTGGCAGGTCTGGCGGAATCCGCGCATCACCATGCCGTTCCATATTTCCCTGAGGCTCTGTTCGCGCACGTTGCCGACCTTCACGATCCAGCAGGGGTAGGCGTTGCCCTGCCTGCCGATGATGAGGGTGTTCCAGGCGTTGCGGCACTCGTAGTTCTTCAGGTTGATGCCCGTGTCGTAGTAGGCGATGAGTTCGCTCCGGGGCATGCGCGGCAGGCGCAGCTCGATGCCCGCGTCGCGCGCGGCCGCCTCGGTGCGGTCCAGCGCTTCGGCCAGCGCCTTCGGGTCAATGCGCGGCCAGTTGATGTCCGTGGTGCTGAAGGAGGCGGGATCCACCTCCCCGAGGCCGGGCAAGTCGTGCATGCGCGTTTCCGTCACGAGGTTCAGCACGTCCGCACCGGACCCGGCGATCACCGCCGGCATGTGGTGAAGGACGTCCACGTTGTCCTTCTGGATGACCGTGGTGACGTGAATCATGGGGCAGGCCCTGCCGGAGGCGTCGCGGTGCTTCCGCAGCATGCGGATGCCGGACATGGACCTTTCGAAGGCGCCGCGCAGCCGCCGTATCTCGTCGTGCCGGTCTCCCGGCCCCTCAAGGGAGGTGCCGGCGAAATTGAAGCCGAGTCCGCCGATGCGCCGCGGCGCCAGGGCCACCACGGCCTCCGCCCGGTCCTCCGGCAGCATGGTTGTGTTCGACACGAAATGGGTGCGCGCCCGCGACGAGGCGTGGGTGAGCAGTTCCATGAAATCTTTGCGCACAAAGGGCTCGCCGCCGGTGAAGGTGATGAGGCTGAAGCGCTGCACCTGGTCAATCACCCGGTGCCATTCCTCCGTGGACAGCTCACCCTCCATCTGTTTCCGGGTCGGCACGTTTTCAAGAAAGTCAATGTACTGGCACATCTTGCAGCGCAGGTTGCAGCGGCGCGTCACCTCGAAATAGTAGTGCCAGGCGGGAAAGGCGTAGCCGGAGCGCATGTATTTGTACGGCACGGCGCTGTACATGCGCTGGGCCCACTCATAGAGGCTGGAAATGTGCAACAGGCCCTTGTCGGCTCGTTTTTGCATGGCGCTCTTTCAAAAAAGGAAACCCGGGATGGGGCGCGTTAGGGAACAGCCCCTTCCGGCGGGGCTATTCCATGGCCTGTATTGTACACGCGCGCCGCCCCGCCGCTCCATCCTTCCCCACCGGGGCAGGCGCGCCGTTGTGGACAACAACGCACGCATATATGAAATAAACAAAAAATGCGAATATGGCGCGCAAAAAAAACGATGACCAGCCGTTTCCACTAATATTTTTGTTGAAAAAAAGTTGTTTACAACCTATGATTTGACTAGAGCACAGCACTTATTTTGAATGGGCCGTGTTTCCACACAACCCATATTCAATTTTTTTTGTCCTTATGTTTTTTGAGGCGCACATCAGTCGGCCTTGCAACGCACAAGGAAAACCGTGGTGAAAAAATGGATGGCGTGCACCGGGGGGGAAGCGGCGCTTTTTCCCAACCGCCACGCATCCACCCCCTCCACCCCCGTCCTTTCCCGCCATCGAATCCCCTCCCTTGGTTTCCAACAACGAACGGGCCGCACACTGGCCCGGAGTTGCGCGGTATTTTCCCGCACCCGTTCCGATCAAAAGGAGAATGCGAACTAATGCAAACATCCACCACTTCCCCGGCCGCACGATTCTTCGGAGTTTCCCTTGCCGCGGCCGGAATGATGCTGTGCGCTTTTCTTTGCGCCACAGGCGCGCAGGCCGCCACGCTTGACGACCTGTACAAAAACAGCGGCTCCCCCTCGCTGGGCAGGGTGGTTCTCGCCCCGGGAGACTGGGTGACCATCAACACGAGGAATGCCGGCGGCGCCAACCCGACCTTTGTGGTCAACGGCACAACAACATACACGGGTGTTGCGATAAATTACGGCCAGGGTGAAGTGGCCGTTTTTTATTTCGATCACCTCAACGTCCCCGAAGGTGTTGACATCACGGTCACCGGCACCCGCCCCCTGTCCATCGTGTCCGACAATGACATGGTGTGGGGTGCCTCCGTGCTCGTGCCCGCCGGACAGCTTGGCGGCGGCGCGGGCGGCGCGGGCCGGGCGGGCGGCGGCGGCGGCGCGGGCGGCGGCGGCGGCGCGGGTGGCCGGGGCGGTTCGGGCGGCGGCGGCGGCGGCGGCGGCAACCGGGTTGGCGGCGGGAACACCACGGGCGGCGCGGGCGGCCGGGGCAGCGCGGGGCTGGACGGTGTTTCAGGCGGCGCGGGCAATTCGGGCGGCACAGGCGTGCAGGGGTTTGCCGGCGGGGCCGGATTCGGCGGAACGCCCGCGCCTGCGGGCGGCGCGGGCGGCGGCAGCGGGTCCGGCCTGGACGGCGGACTCCGGGGCACCGGCGGCCCCCAGACGGGCTTGACGGCCGGGGGTATTCTTACAGCGGACGAACTCCATGTGCCGGTGGACACCGGCTTTTTGGGCATCACGCTTCATGCGTATATCCGGGTCGGCCTGGGTGGTTCGGACGGCACCAGCAATCCGGGCAACGCGGGCAGTCCGGGCAATGACGGCCTGGCGGGCCAGTCCGGCGGCCAGGGTGCGGCGGCAGAGTATGACAACACCGGTTTGGCGGACACGCTGACGCTGGCGGCGGGTTCGGGCGGCGCGGGTGGCGGCGGCGGCGGCGGCGGTGCGGGCGGTGCGGGCGGCGGCGGCGGTGGCGGCGGTTCGGGTGGTGCGGGCGGCGGCGGCGGCGCCGGTTCAACAATCAGTGTTTCCGGACTGGACTGGCTTATTGATCTGTTTTTTGGCGGCCGCGACATCGCCGGGTCGGGCGGCGGCGGCGGCGGTTCCGGTGCGGGCTGTTCGGGCGGTTCGGCGGGCGCGGCGGGCGCGGCGGGCGGCCAGGGAAGGATGAAGAAGAATGCCTCTCCGGGCAACGGCGGCGCGGGCGCCGGGGCCAATGGCGGCGGTGGCGGCGGCGCGGCGTCTCCGGGGGGAAGCGGCGCGGCGGGCGGCGGCGGTGTCGGCGGCACGGCGGGCGCGGGCGGCACGGGTGGTTCGGGTGGTTCGGGCGGTTCGGGCGGCGCTGGCGGCGGCTCCTTTGTGCTTGCGGCGCGCGGCGTGCTTCAAATCATCGGCGCGCCGATTTTTGACGTTTCATCCACCGGCGGAACGACGGGCGCCGGCGGCAACAACGGCGCGGCGGGCGCGGGCGGCACGGCGGGCAGCTCGGGCGGCGCGGGCGGCGCCGGACCTTCAATTATCATAGAAAACGGCACCATTGCCGGGCTTCTTGGGTCAAACGCGAGCCTTTTGAGCAAGGGCGGCAACGGCGGTGACGGCGGCAAGGGCGGCACGGGCGGCGCGGGCGGCCGGGGCGGCAAGGGCGGCACGGGCGGCGCGGGCGGCCTGGGGGTGCCGGGCATGGTCAAGCTCCAGGGCTCCATCATCCTTGTGGACGATCAGGCCACCGTGGCGGCCAACAACGTGAACGGCGCCACCGCCGCGAAACGGAACGGCTTCTTTTCGCGCATTTCGAACATGGGGCAGCAGCTGTTGTCGGACAACGTTCCCGCGTTCGACGCGCCCAACATCAACCGGGGCGTGCTGACCAACCCCACGGCGATCCAGGGCCCGAACTCCTTCGACGCCGATCCGGGCCATCCCTTCATCGGCGAGCTTCGCAACAGCAACCAGGCCCTGCCTTACCGCATGGCGGACACGGAGGGCTTCCTGGACACGGCGGGCGGATTCTGGAACCAGGCCGAGATAATCCCCGGACAGTTCCCGAACCTCCGCAACGTGGAAATCGCCCGTGTTTCCGGCATATTCAACGGTTACGATCAGATTTATGTGAGAAACAGAAGCGCCGTCACGGCAAACGGCGTGATGCTCAACGTTGACGGCGTGGCGACGCCGCTGCCGCCCGAGCCGGGCTCCTCGGTTCCGGGGAGCATGTCCCCCGGCAGCGTGTTCACCACGACGGTGGCCAGCACGGTTTCCTATGTGGGTCTTGGCGCGGGCGTGATGACCTTCGCGCCGCCCGTTTCCAGGACGGCGACGGTCAACAGCACCGTCGCCCTCTCCGTGACGGTCACCCAGAGCAACGGCACCCCGACCTACAGGTGGCAGTATTACAACCCGGACACGGGCCTTTGGGTGAACTACACGGGCGCGAACGCAAACACCCGCGCCATCAGCTATGATGTTGACTGCGCGCCGCTTTACGAGACGGACCGGTTCCGGTGCGTCATCGAGGACAACACCCAGCAGGTCATTGCGGGCCCGGCCACGATCACCTATGTGGACGTGCCGATAACCTTCAACTCCCAGGCGGGCCCGGTGGGGATCAGGGTGGGCGACACGCCGCCCCCGATAATGGTGGACGCGCAGGGCGGAAACGCCATGACCTATTACGGCCCCCCCGGCAATTTTGACTTCCAGTGGGAGCGCCTCAACCCGGTGAGCAACCTTTGGGAGCCGCTCGCCTCGAACCCCGGCAATTACACGGCCGCGGGCGACCAGTTGAGCCTTGCCAACGCCCAGCTTTCCGACAGCGGCTCCTTCCGCTGCGTGGTTTATGACGCGCCCTTCCCGGGGTGCAAGGTGTCGCCGCCGGTGGCGACCGGCGTTTACCTGATCACCGTGTACGACAACCTCGCGATCCGCACCCAGCCCCAGGGGCAGACGGCGCATCTGGGCCAGGACTTCCTGCTCTCGGTGGATGTTCCGGAGACGCTGAGGAACATCACCTACACGTGGGAAAAATTCACCGGCACCCCGCCGGCGTCGGGATGTCCCGACCCGCTTTCCCCGAACTGGGCCCCCGTTCCCGGGGCGTCCGGCACGCCGAAGCACATGATGGCCGCCGAAACCGCCACCGACGGCTACTACCGCGTGACGCTGGCGGATCCGCTGGGGAGCGTGGTGCGCTCGGACTGCGCCCGCATGACGGCGCTCCCCTTTGCCCTTTCGCGCGAGCCGGAGGATCTGTACGCGTACACGGCCGCGGTCCCGCCGCAAATCGAGGTGGTGGCGGAGGACGCGCGGGGCACGGTTGAGTACCAGTGGTTCCGGGTCGGCGCGAAGGCGCAGATCCCGATTCCGGGCGCGACGGGCAGCACCCTGTCCTTTGCGTCCCCGACGGTGGGCGAGGAAACCTACCAGTGCCGGGTGGTTGACAACACCGGCGCGCCCTCGCCCGAGGAAATATGGACCCGCCCGGCGAAGGTCCGCGTGGCGAAGCCCTTCACGCTGCTGCAGGGTCTTCAGGACGATCTTGCCGCCGCCGAGGGCCAGCCGAAGACCTTTGCCGTGCAAACCGAGGGAGGCCTGGACGTGCATTACCAGTGGAGCAGGGATGGCCAGCCCATCACGACGCCGGACGCGCCCGTTTACACCATCCCCTCGGTTTCACTGGAGGACGCCGGCATCTATTCCGTCCTGGTCACCTATCGGGGCGGATCCGTCTCGTCGTCGGCGAACCTTCAGGTCAGCGGCGGGGTGCCCGCGGCGTCGCCGTGGGGCCTTTGCGCGCTGGCGGCGCTGGTCGCCTGTGCCGCGGCGTGGCTTCTTTGCCGCCGCCCGTCACGGCGCGCGCTGCTGCCGCTGCTGCTGGCGGGCCTGATGCTCGCCGCCTCGCCGGCGGGCGCGCAGACCGCGCCGGACTTTGACAAGGTGCTGCTCGATCTCAAGGCGGTGCTGAGCAACCTGTTCACGGTGAACGGCACGGACACGTGGAGCGGCGGCGCCTCGCCCATCTACCAGCGGGTGCAGGGGCAGTCGGGCTTCGTCGGGTACGATCTGAGCCTTGCGAAGCACGGTGGCAACGGCATAGACAGCGACGACTACTTCTCGCTGGTCGAGACGATCGTGAACACGAGCCAGACGTGCACGCCGCCCCTGAACACGGTGAACCCGAGCATCATCCCGAACATCCGGTCGGCCTACTGGGTTTCGCGGAACCAGGTCAGGAACCTCGAGCTGACATTGCGCAACCTGAACGTGCACATTAACAACCTGTCGATATCGGGCATGAACTTCTCCAACCTCGACATTCTCGTTCCGTCCATCACGACGGGCCAGGAGAACACACTTCTTGGCTTCCCGGTGGACATTCCCAGCCTCTGGACCAACAAGTACCCGGCGGGCAGTTCGGGCCTGCTGGCGGACGCGGTTGAGCTTCAGGGTCTTACGGACGCGAACGGGAACCCGGTGGTGTACGACCTTGAGAACTGCCTGATGGACGTGGGCGCGGCGGTCATGACCACGGGCGACGAGGCGGCCATCAACTGGTACCGCGGCCTTGTGGGCAACCTCTGCAACGGCATCATCCAGAACGTGGTGCCCAAGCTGCTTGAGGGCATCGCGGGGAAGTCGCTCGACAAGGGGCTCACCGAGTCGCAGCAGAAGAGCGTGGCCGATCAGCTTTACGCGGCGTCCATCGCGGGCTCGGTGTACGTGGTGTCGGACTGTGCCGGCTGCGAAAAGCAGGACAAGGCCCTTTACGTGATGACGGGGTGCTCGACACAGGTCATCAACGTTAACATCAACGAGCCGGGGACCGTTGTGAACGGATCCGTCACGATCAACGGCGCGGATCTCTGCACCTCCCTGAACGAGGCCATCGGCCAGTTTGCCTGCGGCGCCTATCCCTGCCAGACGGCCCGCCTGGCGTCCACGGGTGATTTGAACATGGACGGCCGGACCAACCGCGCCTCCTACGCCCTTGTGTCGGGCGCGCGCGGCGCCTGGTTTGAGGCCGAGGCGGCGGACTTCCCGGAGATTAATGTCCAGAACTGGCCGGCCCAGCCGGTCAACCCGACCTTCCTGGGGACCATCCCGATGGCGGTTGACGTGGACCACACCCGCGCGGGCGCGCCCAACTACCGGTTCAGGCTCTACAGGCGCGCCACGCCCGCCGAGCCCTGGGTGCAGGTTGACACCTCGTCCGGTTCATACAACACTTCGACGGGGGTGTACTCCTTCAGCCTTGACGTGAACTGGCTCCAGGAGCGCCAGTTCCTGTGGACCGTTGAGACCGGCTGCGGCACGGGCCTGAAGCAGTCGCAGGTGTACGCGATCAACGTGCCCGCGCCCGCCATCACCTTCAACCCGGCGCTGCCCGCGGCGCAGTGCGTGCGCGAGAACGATCCCTTCAGCTTCACGGTTTCGGCGACGTGCCCGCAGGGCAGCCTGTCGTACCAGTGGCAGCAGGACAGCGGCGCGGGCTGGGCCAATGTGGCCGGGGCGACGGGCCTCACCCTGAGCAGGCCCCAGGCCTCTGCGCAGACCCACGCGGGCGTGTACCGCTGCGTGGTGACGAACACCCTCAGCTACCCCGGGGGTTCGGCCTCGTACTCTGCGTTTTCGCCCACGGCCAAGCTGAGCGTCCTGTATTACCACACCCAGCCGGGCCAGTTTGTCTCGGTCCTGATGGGCACGGGATTCTCCCTGTCGGTGCGTCCGGCGGGCGGCAACGTGGCCTACCCCGTTCCGTTCTCCGTCCCCGACGCGCAGTACCTGCCCCAGTACACCTACCAGTGGTATCTCAACGATGTGCTGATTCCGGCGGCGTCCAACGCCACGGCGGTCACGCCCCGCCTTGTTGTCGCCGCGGCCACCGCGGGCGACGCGGGCGACTACCACTGCGTCATCCGCGACGGCTGCGTCCCCGTGGGATACGGCTTCACGCCGAAGACAAAGGTCACCGTCACGGACAGCCCCATCATCATCCCCGATGACGGGCAGCCGGTTGGCGGCGGCCGCCTTGTGGGCGGTGATCCGAAGGGATTCCGGGTGGTCGCCACGGGCGGCGAACCGGGACAGCCGCTGACCTGCGAGTGGTACCGGGCGGTGGACGCGGTGGGCAACGGCGCGGTGCTGGTGGCCCCGCAGGCCGACATGTCGGACATCGGCGGCGGGTTCTTCGAGTCCGTCTTTACCATCAACACGCTTCCTGCGCTGTCGGACACGGGCTACTACTTTGCCAAGCTGTCCGACGGGCTTCAGGTGGTCGCGTCCATCCCCGCGCCCTACTTTGTGGGCACGCCCCTGACGGTGGTCACCCCGCCGGTGGGGGGGGCCTTCCACCACACGACGGAGCACGATCCGGTGCTTTCGGTCGAGATGTCGGGCGGCGTGGGTGCGCTCACCTATGCGTGGTACCGGAACGGCCAGCCCCTTGAGGTCAACTCGCCCACCTACAACCTGACCCCCCTTGCGGGCCATGACACCGGCACCTATGAGGTCCGGGTGCGCGACATGGGCACGGGCGACGGGCCGCTTTACGCCCTGACGCCCACGTATGAGGGGCCGGGCGGGGTGTATGTGTCGCCCCCGGTGCAGATGTCGGTGGCGCCGGAGCTGCTCATGGAGCCGTCGGGCCAGCCCAAACACCAAACCGGCCCGGTGGGCGGCAGCTACACCTTCAGCGTGGCCACCATGGGCGGCGCGACGCCGCTGGGTTACCAGTGGTTCCGCCGCGCGGGCGGCGCGGGCACCGACGTCCCCGTGGGCAACGCGCCCTCCTTTACGGTGCCGAGCGCCGGATTGAACGACCAGGGGTTGTACTACTGCGTCATCACGGACCAGCTTGGCGGTCCCGAGGGGTCGATCACCACGGTGGGCGGCCGCCTGACCCTTGTGGGCACCGACGCCCCGTCGGAGCTGACCATC
This sequence comes from Candidatus Hydrogenedentales bacterium, assembly GCA_041859375.1. Classification (GTDB taxonomy): domain Bacteria; phylum Hydrogenedentota; class Hydrogenedentia; order Hydrogenedentales; family CAITNO01; genus JBHEKP01. The sequence continues at coordinate 26,786 of JBHEKP010000150.1, forward strand.
CTTGTCCAGCCGCAGGATGTTTCCGTCCAGGAGGGCGGCGACCTGGTCCTGAGCGTGCTGGCGGGCGGCGGCCAGACCACGAACTACACCTTCTCCTGGACCAGAAACGGCCAGCCCGTTGCCGGCGCCGACGAGGGCGCGCTTCTCATCACACCGGCGACCGGGGATGATGGGGGCGTCTACCGGGTCACGGTGTGCGCGGGTTTGGAGTGTGTGGAGAGCGCCGCCGCCGTGGTCACCGTCGGCGAGCCGGTGCCCCTGGCCGGCGGCCTTGGCCTTGCGGCCCTGGCCTTGCTGGCCGCGCTGGGCGGGGCCTCCTCGCTGCGGCGCCCCCGGCGCTGATTTGTGAAAGGTCCGGCGCGGCGCCGTAAAAGGTGCCGCGCCGGTTGTCCGGTTGATGTGCGGCAGACGCCGCGGTCCGGCCACTTTAAGGGTCTTGTCAGCAAGGATAGGCCTCGGGTATTATGAACACAGAGTTGAAAAAGGTCCGTTTCCAAACTGAGGGGCGTCCTCGTCGCGGCGCCCCCGGCATGATAATTAAATGGAAGACGGGGCGTCCCCATCGGGGACGCCCCTGTTTTTGCATTGGCGTTATGTGTGTGAAGCACCGCAACAGGTTGGGAGTCACGGCATGAAACAGTATTTACGGTTCGGGACGATGTGCCGCCGGGGGGGCGCGCTGTTCGCGCTTTGCGCGGCGTTGGTGATGGTTCCTCTTTTGGCGTGCGGTTCCGCGTGGGCCGGCATATACGACAGCGACGGGTCGCTCGGGGATCTGAACCTTTCCGGCGGTTCGATCACGATAGACACCGGGGCGACGCCGCCTGTGATCACGGGCGCGGTGAACGTGACCGGTGTGGTTGACTCCGGAGTCGCGGTGTTCCGTTTTGGTAACGTGAACGTGGACGCGTCGGTGGTGGTGACGACGACGGGTAACCGTCCGTGCTCGATAGCGGCGAGCGGCGACATGTACTGGGGGGCGTCCTTGAGCGCGTCAGCGACCGGTTCGTCGACCCGTCTTGGCGGCGGCGCGGGGGGCGTTGGCGGCGACGGTGGCGCGGGCGGCCATGGCGGCAGGGGCGGGCGCGGTGGCGACGGAGGGATAGGCGGCAAGGGCGGGGACGGCGGCACCAAGTTTGGCGGTGCGAGCGGCGCGGGCGGCGACGGCGCGCCCGGCGGCGCGGGGAACAACGGCGAGTTGCTTGGCGACGTGGATGCCAAGGGCGGCGCGGGTGTTGACGGTGTGGACGGCGGTGCGGGCTCGCTGGGCTTTGGCGCGGACGGCAGCGCGGGCCTGCGCGGGATAGGCGGCTTCAACAACGGCGGCGTTGGCGGCGGTCAGGGGGGCCCGAAGGGGACTCCGGGCGTCGGGGGCGACATCCAGACGGCGGTTGGCCTGGGTGGTGCCAGCCTTGGCCTGACGGGCGAGGACGGCACGGACGGCGAGGTTGGGAACCCTGGGTATAACGGGGGCGACGGCGGCGCGACGATGAAGGCGAACGGTGTGAACGGAGTTGCGGGCGGCCGCGCCTCGTACCTGAACCAGCTGACGAACGCCAATTCGCTGGTGTTGGTGGCGGGCAACGGCGGTGGCGGCGGCGGCGGTGGTGGTGGCGGCGGCGGCGGTGGCGGCGGCGGCGGTGGTGGCGGCGGCGGCGGCGCGGCGGGCGGCGGCGGCGGCGGCGCGGCGGAAAGTCACTAACCATGGGCGCCCTCATCCAGGATTCAACCCCGTCAGGGAGCATGATTATGAGCCATCAGACAATGAAACGGAGCCGGTTGCTGCGGTCCTATCTGTTCATCACCGCGGCGGCCCTGCTCGCCGCAACAACAGGCGGCGCGGAAGTGTTCTACTGGAGCGACTACAACTCGGGAATACCACCCGTTTGGGGTGGCACCGTGACCGGTTCAGCCGGCGCGGAGGGGGGGTATGTGCGCCTGACGAACACCGGCGGCAGCCTGCAGGGCACCTTGGTGCTGCCGAGTCCGGGGAAACCCCTGCCCACGTATAACTTCTACGCGGACATCTTTATCGGCGGCGGCTCCAATCCGGGGGCGGATGGAATGTGCATTGGCTATGGGAACTACGCCGCCAACGCGAATTTCGGGGAGCAGGGCATGGGCACCGGTCTTGAACTTCGCATTGTCACGTACACCACCCGCCAGATGCGGCTGTGTTACAACGGGGCGGTCATTGCCCAATGGGCTTTCGCGGACGGCGACATCCACACGAACTCGTGGGTTCCCATCCAGATCATGATGACGGCGGACGGGCGCTGCACGGTCTACCACAACCGCACGCTTCGCCTCGGCCCGGTGGCTATTCCCGGCTGGGCCCCCCAAAGCGCGTGGCGGGTGGCCGTGGGCGCCCGCACGGGCGGCAACGTTGACAACCACCGCGTGGACAATGTGCGGGTGACCACCTCCGAACCTTTTGTGACCTCCATTAACCGGGCCAGCGCCAACCCCGTGGGCGGGGCCACCTCCTCCGTGAACTACACGGTCACGCTTTCGGAGCCGGTGAACAATCTCGGCACGGCGGATTTCAACCTGACCCAGGTCAGCGGCACGCCCACCGCGGTCATCGCCTCCGTGTCGGCCGCCTCTGTGAACGCTTCGGAGGCGTTCACCACCGCCGGTTCGGGCGGCATCGGCACGCTTGCCGGACTCGCCACCGTCTCAGGCGGTGTTTTGCACCTGACCGAGGCGACGAACGGCCAGGCCGGCTGGTGGTATCACAACCCGGGAAAGGCCATGACGGCGTTCCATGCGACATTCAGTCTTCGCGTCGGCGGCGGAAGCAGCGCGGACGGCTGCTGGTTCGGCTATGGCCCGCAGGACACTTCGGGTGTTGACGGCTCGACCACGGGCTTCTATGTCGTGTTTGACAGTTACGACAACGGCGGCGAGACAACCCCGGACATCACCGTGAGGCACAACAACAACACCTACGCCGTTGCACGGAGGGATTTCCGCGGGGACGTGTACAAAAACGTTTCGGTCACCGTGACGACCGACGGCTTGTGCACCGTGATACACGACGGGACGCCCATTTTCGTTGACCTTCCCATAGGCACCTATACCCCCCAGGCATCATGGCGTTTTGGTTTTGGCGGGTTCACGGGCGGGGCCAACGACCGCCATTACATTGACAATTATGCCGTGACGGACAACGCGCACACCGTCACGCTGAACACGCTGGGCGGGCAGGGGCAGCTCCGCATGAACCTGAACGGCGCGGTGGTGCAGGACAAGTACGGCGCGAACATCACCCCGAACGCCTTCACCACGGGCCAGGCGTACGACTTTGACTTCGTCGCGCCGACGGTGACGATTAACCAGGCGGCGGCGCAGGCGGATCCGGCCTCCGCGGCGCCCATTAATTTCACCATCGTCTTCAACGAGGCCGTCAACCCGGCCACGTTCACCAATGGCGACGTGGCCATCACGGGAACGACGGGCGGCGTGAAGTCGGTGGCGCTGTCCACGTCGAACAACATCACCTGGAACGCGGCGGTGAGCGGCATGACCTCGCCGGGTGTCGTGATAGCGAACATTGCGGCAAATGCCGCCACGGATGTCCTCGGCAACAACAGCCAGGCGGCCACGTTCACCGACAACGAGGTGACCTGGGATCCGCCGATATACACGGTGACCTTTGACCCGAACCTCGGCAATCCGCCGAGCTTCCCCACAAAGGACGTGTACGCGGGCGACCCCTACGGCACGCTGCCCACGGTGACCCGCGCGGACTGTTCCTTTAACGGCTGGTTCACCGCGCCCACGGGCGGCAGCCTTGTGACGGACGCCACCACGGTTACGAACGCGTCGAACCACACGCTGTACGCGCAGTGGACGATTACCAGCGCCTACTGCACGGGCGGCGGCGGCGGTGCCGGCGGCGGCGGCGGCGGGGGCGGCGGCGGTCGCGCCGGTATGGCGGCCGGGGGCGGGGGCGGTTCTGCGGGGACGGCCGGCGCGGACGGCGCCGGGCAGGTTTCCCCGCCGTCGGCGGGCCTGGCCGGTTCCACCGGCGCGGCGGGCGCGAACGGCGTGATGTATGGTCTCGGCTGGACGGCGGCCCCCGCCGGCGGGTCCAGCGCAGGCGGCGGCGCGGGCGGCGCAGGCGGTGTTGGCGGCGCTGGCGGCGCAGGCGGCACGGGCGCGCTGGGCGCAGGCGGCGGCGGCTCCTTTGTGCTTTCGGCCAAGGGCCTGCTTCGCATCACGGGCCCCGCGCTTCTTGACGTTTCGGCGGCCCCCGCGGTTCTCGGCGGCGCTGGCGGCAACGCGCAGCCCGCGGGTCTTGGCATGGCGGGCCAGAAGGGCGGCGTCCCCGGCGCGGGCGGTGCTGCCGTCTCGGGCACGGGCAGCGGCGGCCCCAGCCAGAGCGGGAAGGGCGGCAGCTCGAAGAAATACGGTGACGGCACCTCCGGCGGCGTTGGCGGCACGGGCGGCGCTGGCGGCATCGGCGGCGTGGGCGGCTCCGGCGGCCGGGGCGGCTTCGGCACGCCGGGCATGGTGAAGCTTCACGGATCGGTCGTTCAGGCCTCCGCGGCCACCTTCTCTGCGCAGAACGTGTTCAGCCAGCAGGCGAACCAGAACGGTGCGTGCACGATAGTCTCGAACATGACGGCATCGGCGCGCAACGTGAACAAGCCGACGATGGAGCAGTTTGCGACCCCGAACCAGATGCCCGTGCTTGGCGCGGCGCGCAACGACGCGGTTCTGACGCGCCCGACGAACGCGCCGTACGAGACGGCCGGCACGGCGTACCCGCTGATACCCACGCTTGAGGGCGGCCCTTACACCTACGGCTGGTGCGTTTCGGACTACTGGAACAAGGCCGAGGTGGAGTCGGCGATTGCGGACAAGACGGGCCTTCGGACGGTGTTGCTGACGCAGTCGACGACCCCGGCGTCGGTGTTCGAGGGTTACAGCCAGTTTGTCATGGTCAACTACGGCGCCACGGCCCTTGACAACATCGCGGTGAAGATTGGGACGAGCAGCGCTGTGCTCATCCAGGGCGCCTCCGGCACGCCGGGCCGTCTTGAGCCCGGCCAGGCGTGGACGACGACGGTGGTTTCCGGGACGGTGGTGACGGGTGGCACCGGGGTGGCCATCACGGGCCAGCCGACGGACCAGACGGTGAACCCTGGCGCGACGGCGACGTTCACGGTCACGGCGACGGGTTCGGACATCAACTACCAGTGGCGCCGGGGCGCGGACCCGATACCGGGCGCGACGGGCCCGAGCTACTCTTTCACGGCGCAGGCATCTGACGACGGCGCGGAGTTCCGCTGCCATGTGACGAACCCTGGCGCGACGCCGCCGTACTTCAGCGAGGTGTTGTCCGATGCGGCGCGGCTTTCCGTGAACCAGCCGGTGACGATCACGACGGAGCCTGTTTCCCAGTCTGTGGCCTACCAGACGCCCGTGACGTTCACGGTTGCGGCCGGGGGCACGCCGCCCTTCAGCTACGAGTGGGAGAAGGACGGCGTTGCGCTGGTACCCGCGCAGACGGGCCCGTCGTTCACGATAGCGTCGGCGGTGGGTTCGGACGCCGGGGTGTACCGGTGCGCGGTGCGCAACGTTGTGAACCCGTCCCCCTCGGCGGCGGTTTACAGCGCCGGGGCTGCGCTGACGGTTCTTGATCCCGGGATCACGTCTAATCCGTCGGACCTGAGCCGTGTGACGGGCCAGTCGGCGGTGTTCACGGTTCTTGTGAACGGTTCCGGCGCGCTTTCGTACCAGTGGGAGAAGTCCCCCGACGGCGCGACGAACTGGACGCCGGTCGGCACGGGCGATCCCCGGATCACGGGAGCGGACACCTACGAGCTGACGGTGAGCAACTGCGTTGGTTCGGACGCGGGCTACTACCGTGTTCAGGTGACGGGCGCGGGCGTGGCGGTTTCTGGTTCGGCGCGCCTTCAGGTGAGCGATCCCGCGATTCTCGTGGAGCCGCTGCCCCAGACGGTTGATCCCGGCCAGCCGGCGGTGTTCACGGTGACGGCGGGCGGCACGCCCCTTGGCGGGGGCGACTTTGGCTACCAGTGGTACAAGGGCACGGAGCTGGTAACCGGCGCGGTTGGCGCGACTTACACGATACCCGCGGCGGTGTGGTCTGACGCGGGCAGCTACCGCTGCCTTGTGACGGGTCTGAACGGCACGATTTACTCGAACTACGCGCCGCTTGCGGTGCGCGGCGCGCCGATAACGCTTGATCCGCAGAAGCCCGGGGACGCGGCGGCGTACACGGGCGACACGGTGGTGCTCGAGGTGTCGGCCGGCGGCGGGTTTGGGTCCGGCGGCGCCCCTGTGTTCGGCTACCAGTGGTGGTTTGCGACGTCCAAGGCCGCGGCGCCGCTTTCCGGCGAAACCGGCCCGGTGCTGACGCTCTCGCCGGTGGGGCTTGCCGACGCGGGCGAGTACTACTGCGTGGTGAGCGACGACTCGCCGTACCCGGCGCAGTCGCGGACGGCGTTGGTGCAGGTTGCGGAGCCGCTTGCGATCACGGTTTACCCGCAGGGCGCGTCGAAGAACGTTGGCGAGACGCACACGATGACGGTTGCGACCAGCGGCGGCCTTGGCGCGGTGACGTACACGTGGAAGAGGAACGGGACCGTGGTGGCGTCGGGTGTGGACCTGACGAGTTACACGACGCCGCCGCTGACCTACCCGGCGTACGACAACGCGTCGTACGTGGTTGAGATCAGCGACGAGTCGACGCGCCCCGCGCTGACGACGGCGAGCGCGCCCGCGGTGATCACGCTTTTGAACGTGGTGTTCATGCCCGCGCTGGGCATGGCGGGCCTTGGCCTGTTGGCGGCGGCGTGCGCCCTTGGCGGCGCGCGCGTTCTGCGCGGGCGCAAATAGCGCGGGGCTTTCCCCCGTGACCGGATGAGACACGGCCGGGCCGCGGCAGACGCCGCGGTCCGGCCTCTTTTTTGGGATTGCCGGAAAGGGCAAGCCTCGGGTATCATCAGCGAACGGCTGATATGGGTTGATTTCCGCACCACGGCAACGCAGGGAGTACCGGTCACGCCGATGAACCGCGCGCGCATCACAAGGCCCCTTTCCATGGCGGCGGTGGTCCTGCTGGCCCTCTGGGCGCTGTGGCCCCCGGCGGAAGAGGCGGAAACCGCGCCGCCCGGCGGGGCCCTTCCGGGCGGTGGGGCCGCGCCTCCGGGGGTGAAACACACGATCAAGTTCAGCCCCGGCATGTCCTACATGCCCGGATCGGTTCCCTACGGCATCGGCAAGCCGCTGCGCGGGCTTGAAACGGTGCTTCGTGAATTCGAGGCGCGCTTCCCCGACACGCGCGTCCAGGTCATCAACGTTCCCATCAACCGCGAGTATCTTGTCACCCAGCTTTCCAGCGGCATGGCCCCGGACATCCTCAACGTGAACGTGGAGGACGTGTGGGTGGACGTGCAGAAGAACTGGTATGTGCCGCTGGACAAATTCCTGGAGTCGCCCAACGAATTCGTGCGTGAGAAGGGCGACCCGGCCGCGCCCGGCTTCAACCAGTGGTGGGACATGTTCAAGTATCAGGCCATCAGCCGGGGCAAGGCCGCGCCGGACGGCCTGATGTACTGCGTCAGCTACGACATGGTCGAAACCGCCATTTTCTACAACAAGGACATCTTCCGGAAGGCGGGGGTGGGGGTGCCCCAAACCTGGGAGGAGTTCATGGCGCTGTGTGAAAAACTGGAGGCCACGCCCGTCCCCTTCGACGGCGAGGCGGAGCCGCGCGCCGTCACCCCGGTGATTTTGACCGTGGAGATCATGGCGGACTGGTGCAACGATCTTTTCTTCGACCAGTTGTACGGCCCCCTGCTGCCCGGCATCGACCTGCTGAAGGATCCGCTGCGCGAGCCCTACCTCCAGGGTTACCTCGACGATGTGGAGCTGTGCTTCCTTCACCGGAAGGGGTTTTTCACGGAGCGCGACCCGCGCTACCGCGAGGGCTGGCGGATCATGCGCGAATTCAGGCGGCACTGCAACAAGAGCATCGGATCCACCATCGACTTTCTGCGCGAGTTCGCCACCCAGCGCGGCGCGATGATCTGGCTTCCCTGCACGCTGGCGCACCGGCTGAAAAACGACCACCGCCTCGGCTTTGAGTGGGGCCAGTTCTACCCGCCTCCCTTCACAAAAAAGACCAGCAAGTACGCGTCCGGCGCGCCCATGTGCGTCATCGGCGGGTCGTCGGTCCAGCTTGAGGTGACCAACAGCGCCCTGGGCGACACCCCGGCGGGGCTGCCCTTCGCGGAGCGGATTGAAAAGTCGGAACGGCTGGGGCGGGTGATGCAGCTCCTCCAGTTCCTCTGCCTTCCGGAAAACCACGAGCGCATCGTGAACGAGTACGAGGGATTCCTGCCCAACATCAAGGGCGTGGAGACGCTGCCGGTGCTGAAGCCCTTCGAGGAGATTCTGGCGCGGCCCTACACCACCACGAAGTGGGTGTTTTCCTTCGATCTGCGTTTTTACGAGACGCTCCGGCGGCTGCTGGAGCTGTACCTGAACGACGGCACCGATCTGGACGGGTTCATGGAGTGGCAGCAGGCGAACCTGCGCGCGGCCATGGACAACCTGGAGCGGCGCAAGCCCGTGCCCATGGAGGAGATGGAGCGGGCCTGGAGGGAACTGGCGCCGGTGCGCGCCCAAATGGAGGATCTGCCCGGCGGCCTGTGACCGGGCAAAGGGAGTCATCATGGAGATCACACTGCGCCCGGAGGAGGAGCGGGATTACCGGCTGGTGGAGCACATCACCCGGGAGGCCTTCTGGAACGTCTACAAGCCCGGCTGCGACGAGCATTTCATCCTGCACAACCTGCGGGGCGCGCCGTCCTTCATCCGGGAGCTTGATTATGTGGCGGAGGCGGACGGGGAGGTTGCGGGAAACATCGTCTACAGCAGGGGAACCGTGGCGGACGCCGCCGGAACGGCGCACGAAGTCATTGGCTTCGGACCGGTCAGCGTGCTTCCCGCGCTCCAGGGACGGGGGATAGGGGCGCGCCTCATCCGCCACACCCTCGGCCTCGCCCGCGAAGCGGGCCACCGGGGGGTGATCATATTCGGCAACCCCGCATATTACCACCGCTTCGGCTTTGAAAACGCGGCAAGGTTCGGCATCACCACGGCGGACGGGGCCAACTTTGACGCTTTCATGGCCTTGGAACTGCGCGCGGGCGGGCTTGACGGGATCACGGGGCGCTTTCTTGAGGATCCGGTCTTCCGCCCGGCCCCGGCGGCGCTTGAGGCGTATGACCGGGGCTTCCCCGCGCGGGAGAAACTGGTGACGGACACGCAGTTGAAACCGTGAAGGCGGAACAACGGCGGGGGATTGGCGGCATGGCTGAAACAGGCGGAAAAGAAAGCCGGATCGGTTACCGGATGCGCGAGGCGCTGGCCTGCCACGGGCTTTCGTCGGCGAGCGTGGCGCTGCTGCTCGTGTTTGTGTACCTGCCCGTGTGCTGGGCCTTTGTCAGCTCCCTCTATGAATTCGAAATCGGCGCGGAGGCGCGCTTCATCGGGCTGGGCAACTACCGGGAAATGCTCTTCTCCGACCCGGTGATCCGGCCGTCCTTCATCAACATGGCCCTGCTCACGCTCATCGCCGTGGCCATCCGGCTGACGGTGCCGCTCGTGGTGGCCAAGCTCATCCACTCCCTGCCGGGCGAGCGCGAGCGCTACTTCTACCGGGTGCTCTTCCTGGTGCCCATCGTGGTGCCGGGCGTGGCGGTGCAGATGATCTGGGGCGGGCTGGTCTACGCCGACCGGGGCCTGCTCAACGAGCTGCTCACGGCGGCGGGCCTTCAGGAATGGACGGCGGGCTGGCTCAACGACCCGAAGACGGCGCTGGCCGCCTTCGCCATGATCGGCTTCCCCTTCGCGGGCGGCATGGAAATCCTGATTTACTATGCGGGGCTGTCATCCATCCCGCAGAGTGTGAACGAGGCGGCGGCGATGGAGGGCTGCACCGGCCTGCGCAAGTTCCTTTACATCGACGTGCCCATGGTGATGAGCCAGCTCAAGCTGATCCTCATCCTGACCATCATCGGCGGTGTCCAGTCCTACGAGGCGCTCTTTGTGCTGACCAAGGGCGGTCCGGGCTTCACCACCACGGTGCCCGCGCTCTGGATGTACTACAACGCCTTCAGCTTCCAGCGCATGGGCTACGCCTGCGCCATCGGCGTGGGCCTCTTCTGCATCGTCTTCGCGCTGACCGCGCTGAACCTGCGCTACTTCAAGTCCTCCGCGGATCTGGAGGGGCCCAAATGAGCCGGACCGCGCAGCGCATCACCCTCCATGCCGTGCTGGCCGCCTTCGCGGCGCTCACGATGCTCCCTTTCGCCTTCGCGCTCAACAACTCCTTCCGCACCAACTCCGAGATGTACCACGCCTTCTTCGGACTGCCCGAGTCCGCGGGGCTGTCGCTGGCGGCGGCGGCGCAGCTTGCCCGGGGCGACGGCGCGCCCCTGGCGGCGCGCGACGGGGAGGGTGCGCCGGTCATGCTTGCGCCGCGCGAAGCGCTCCGGCAGGGCGTCAGGACGGCGCTCACCGGCTACCGCCTCGCGTGGTCCCAGATACGCCCCCAGATGATCAACTCCCTCGTGGTCTCCCTGGGCACGGCGGCGGGGGTGCTGCTGCTCTCCTCCGTCACCGCCTTTGTGCTGTCCCGGCAAAGGTACCCCGGCAGGCGCGCCGTCTTCTTCCTCATCATCAGCGGCATGATGTTCCCCGGCGTGCTCACCTTCGTGCCCGGCTACATGGTGGTGAAGGGCATGGGCCTGCTGGACACCTACTGGGCGCTGCTGCTGCCCTACATCGCGGGCGGGCAGATCTTCGGCATCTTCGTGATGAAAAGCTTCTTCGACGGGCTGCCGGAGGATCTTTTCGAGGCGGCGCGCATGGACGGCGCGGGGCGGCTCCAGTGCTACTGGCACATCGTGCTGCCGCTGTCGAAGCCGGTCTTGTCGGTGGTGGCGATCATGAGCATCCTGGGCACGTGGAACAACTTCATGTGGCCCTTTGTCACCCAGCCGAACGGCCGGTGCCACGTGGTGGCGTCGGGCCTGTACGTGCTGGCCACCTCGGCCTACGCCTCCAACCTGTCCACACTCTTCGCGGCCTACATGATCTCCAGCATCCCCCTGCTTGTCCTCTTTGTCTACGCCACCAAGCCCTTCATCCAGGGAATCACCTCCGGCGCGTTCAAGGCCTGAGACGCACCAAGCCCATTTTTTGCAGCAGGTTATGCAAAAAATACCGGCGGGCATGCCTTGGTATTTTTGGGGCATGCCTTGGAATAGCCCCCCGGACCAGTTTGTTCCACTATTCACAGATTAGACGGCATCCCGGGGCCGCCTTTCCGCATGCAGCGGACAACATGTGAAGGATTTTTTGCACATGAACATTTCCCCCACCCCCCCAAGGGACCGCCGCTTCCTGCCGCATTGCGCCGGGGCGCTGCTACTTGCAGTGCTTCTTGCGGCTTCCCTGGGCGCCTGCAAAAAGAAACCGGATGTGGTTGCGCCGGCCAATGTCACAAACTTCACCGCCGTGTCCGGTGACGCCCAGGCGGTGCTGGCCTGGACCAACCCCGGCGACACGGATTTCACGGGGGTGCTCATCAAACGGAAGCTCGGCGGCTATTCCGAATCACCCACGGACGGCGAAACGGTGCTGGACGACACATCAACCACCCTTGCCGACACCGGCCTGGAAAACGGGAAAACCTATTATTACACCGCCTTTTCCCATGACGCGGCGCTGAACTATTCCCCGGGGGTGCAGGCCGCCGCGCTGCCCACCAGCAATGCGGCGTCACCGAACATACTGGTCGGCTACTCCGACACGAGGGACGCCCTCGACGGAGAGCCGGGCGGCGCGCTGCCCGACGCCGAGGCGGCGGCGCTGGCGGAAATTCTGGGCCGCTCCGAAGAGGCCTACCGCGCGGGTGATCCCTGCGGGGCGGCGGGCATTCTCAGGGAGTATGAGGAGGCCGCGCAGACGGGCCGGGGCGGATCCGCGGACGTTGCGGCCAGGGGGGTGTACGAGGAGCTGTACAACCTGGGCCGCCGCCTGCGCTATGACATGCGCGCGCCCGGCTCCCCCTGCGACGGCGAGTCCCGTGTGGGCCTGGAGGCGCTGGCGCTTGTGGACGAGCAGACCAGCGACAACACCGGTTTGGAAACGGAGATCAGCTTCGGCGAGCCGAAGGTGCAAACCATCCTTGCGGGCGGCGAGGTGTTCACGCGCATGGACATTCCCGGCGCGGACGCGGACACGGGACGCCCCGGATTCCCCGCCGTGCCGATTCTGCGGCGGCTGGTGGCCGTTCCGGAGGGCGCGGAGGTGATTCCCGAGGTCACCGTCCATGCGGGCGAGACCATTGCGGCGAACCTTGCGCCGGCGCAGTTCCAGCCGGTGGACCAAAGCCGGCAGGATCAGGACCCCTCCGGGCCGCCCGATCCCCAGACGTTCCAGGATCCCGTGTTCACGAAAGATCCCGAGATATACGCCGCCGACCGCCCCTGGCCGCCCAATGCCGTTTCGGTGAGCCCCGCGGGCAGGTCGCGCGACGTGAACTACCACATCATCGAGGTCGCCTCGGGCCAGTACAACCCGGCCTCCGGCGAACTCACACTGTTCGACAGGGTGGACGTGAAAATATCCTTCAAGGGCGGCAGGGGCTTCTTTGCCACCGAGGTGATGGACAGTCCCTTTGAAAGCCGGCCGGACGTGTTCACGGGCGCGGCCCTCAACGGATCCGCCATTCTGGGGCATCTTGGCCCCCGCGGAATCACACCGCTGATCACGGGCGAGGAGTTCATGATTCTCACCCATCCCAATTTCCGCGCCGCGGCGGACGCCCTCGCGGCTTGGAAGAACGAGAAGGGCATCATGACCCGCGTCTTCGAGGTGGGCGGCGGCACGGATTACGCCACCAACACGGCGATTGCCGGACTGATAAAGGACGAGTACGAAAACAGCATGATCCGCCCGTCCTACGCGCTGCTCCTCGGCGACGCGGAGTTCATTCCGACGTGGTACATCACCGCCAACCAGCCGGGGCTCGTGGGCAGCGCCACCATCGGCACGGACTACCGCTACGCCTCCTTCACCGGCGTGCTGGCGGGCGTGTTCCCGGACATCGCCGTGGGGCGCATTCCCGTGGACTCGCTGAACGACGCCAACACGGTGGTGAACAAGATCATCAACTATGAAAAAACCCCGCCGGGCTTCGCCAACAGCGCGTTTTACAGCAACGCGGCCATCGCGGCGCAGTTCCAGTGCTGCCGCAAGGACACGGCGCAGGCGGGCCTTGACCAGCGCACCTTCATCGAGGTTTCCGAGTTCGCGCGGAACGTGATGAACGCGCGCGGCAAGACGGTGCAGCGCATTTACACGGAGACGGTTGACGGGGGTTGCGCCGACTGCACCCCGCCCTCGGCGGCCTACACCGGCGACAGCACCCCCAGGAAGTATTTCGACGGCACCGCGCTGCCCGCCGACCTTGCGCCGGGCGGCGGTTTCGCATGGTCCGGCGGCAACGCCGACATCGTCAACGCGTGGAACGCGGGCCGGTTCCTCTTCATCCACCGCGACCACGGCTGGCCCGGCGGCTGGGGCAACCCGCCGTTCAGCTGGGCCGACGCCTCCGCCCTCACCAACGGGGCGCTGCTGCCGGTGGTGTTCAGCGTGAACTGCGCCAGCGGGCTCTTTGACAACGAGACCGCCGGGGGCGCGCTGGGCTCGGTGGCGAACGCAACCTACTTCGCCGAGCGCCTGCTGATCAACCCCAACGGCGGCGCGGTGGGTGTGCTTGGGGACACGCGCAACAGCCCGAGCTGGGCGAACTCCGCCCTGATGCGCGGGTTTATTGACGCCATCTGGCCCGCGGCCGTGCCGGGTTTCGGCGGTGACAAATCCAAGCGCCGCCTGGGCGACATCCTGAACCACGCGAAACTCTACCTCTTCACCCAGGCGGGCGTCGAGGGCACCGGGGTGTCCTGGGCCGACACCGGCGACGAGCTGCGTCTCTGGAACTGCCTGGGCGATCCGACCCTTGAGCTGTGGACGGCGTTCCCCTACACCCTGACGATTCCCGTGCCCTCAAAGGTGCTTTACCTGAACGGCGTGCTCAACATCACGCACAGTGTGGAGGGCGCGGTAATCACCGCCACCCAGCCGACCCGGCTCGGCGGGCCCCGGGCCGTGGGCCGCGCCGTGGTCAAGGGGGGCACCGCCGTGATGGAGTTTTTCCAGGAGCCCAACCTGCAGAGCCCCATCCAGTACGCGGTCAACCTTGACGACAGTGTCAGCGTGGCGGCGGAGCTGGAGACTGAATTCACGAACTGAGGCAAACACGCGGGCCGGAACCGGGTGCCCGGTTCCGGCCCGTTTTTTTTCGCGGGGGGACGGGCCTACGGCTGGCCGTGGCGGGGGTGGTTCACCTTTGCGTTGGGCAGCTCAAACAGGGCGTTGATGCGGTCGCGCAACTGCTCCACCGGGAAGGGCTTTTTCAGGAAATCATCGAAGCCGTGGTCCGACAGGGCCTTGATTTCCGGCTCCTCAATGTAGGCCGCCGTGCCGAGCACGCGGGTGTTGCGCGTTTCCGCGCGGTTCTTGATCCGCTCGCAGACCATGCGCCCGTCCATTTCGGAGAGGTGCACGTCCAGGATGACCACCTGCGGGTTGTGCTCCACCACCATGACGCCCGCGTCAAACCCGGAGGAGGCGGTCATGACGGAATACATCTCCTCGCGGGCCAGCACCGAGGGGATGGAGTCGAGATAATAGGGGTCGTCGTCAATCACCAGCACCCGCCGGTCGCCCTCCTCCAGCCGCTCCAGCGGAATGCCGTGGCTGAGCATGAATTTGCGCAGGCTGAGATAGGGGATGCGCCGGTCGCCGCCCGGCCCGAGCCGGTAGCCGTCAATCTGTCCGAGATCGAACCAGCGGGAAACCGTGTCGGCGGACACGCCGCAGATGAGCGCCACCTCGCCGGTGGTAAAAACGCGATTTTTCATGACATTCCCTTTTCCGGGTATTCTTGATCCCCCGTGTATGCGGGGTATGCGGGATTGGCTAAAAATGTACCACGCCCCCGGACGGGCAGTCAACGGGCGCGGACGCGGCCGGGGGGCTTTTGCCTTGGCCGTGCCGGTTTCTGTATTGTGACGGGCGAACGCCAACAACAGGGAGAGTCCGTCATGGTGCCGATGCTTTGCCTTGGAGTGCTGCTTTCCGCGGGCGCCGCCGCGCCGGTCGTGGCCGGTCCGTCCGCCATCCTTTACGCGCGCGAGCTCGCGGACGGCGGCATCGCCGCCGCCACACCGGGGGAATACCATTTCTGGGTGTGGGCCGCGCCGGGGGGCACGGCGACCCTGACGGTGGGCGGCCGCGCCCTGGAGGCGGCCGTGCCCAGGCAGGAAAAGCAGGAGCGGGGGCAGGAGGCAATGTGGGCCTATGCGGGCGCGCTGAAGCTGGACAGGGAGGCCGCCGCGGTGAAACTGGACGGCGCCTGGGCGGTGGCGCTAAGCGCCCGCAGGGACTATGATCCCGCGCTGGTGATGGCGGACATGCGCGCCGTGGAGGGGCCCCGCGCGGTGGACGACCGGCGCGTGCGCCAGCTTCGGCACACGGACACGGTGTTCATGATGCCCCAATACCGGAGCCTGGAGGAATGGACGGCAAAGGCCGACGGCATCCGGCGGCGCATGCTGCTGAGTTCCGGCCTGGTGCCGGAGCCGGAAAAGACGCCGCTCAACCCGCAACTCTCCGGTCTGATTGATCACGGCGACTACACGGTGGAGAAGGCGGCCTTTGAGGTTGTGCCGGGCTTTTTCTGCACGGGCAACCTTTACCGGCCCAAGGGCGACGGGCCCTTCCCGGCGATTGTGAACCCCCACGGCCACTGGCAGAGCGGACGCCTTGAGGACTCGGAGATGTGCTCCGTGCCCGCACGCTGCATCACCTTCGCAAAAATGGGCGCGGTGGCCTTCACCTACGACATGGTGGGCTACAACGACAGCCGCCAGTTTGTCCACCGCTGGGGCGGGGAGCGGGAGAAGCTCTGGGGCGTGCACCCCTTCGCTCTCCAGCTGCTCACCAGCATCCGCGCCGTGGATTTTGTCAGCGGCCTGCCGGGGGTTGACCCCGCGCGCATCGGCTGCACGGGCGCGTCGGGCGGCGGCACCCAGACCTTCGCCCTTTACACCGCCGATCCGCGCATCGCCGCGGCCGCGCCGGTGAACATGATCTCCTCCACGATGCAGGGCGGCTGCGTGTGCGAGAACGCGCCGCTCATCCGCTATTCCAACTCGAACATGGAAATCGGCGCGATGATGGCGCCGAAGCCGCTGCTCATGGTGGCGGCCACGGGCGACTGGACCCGCGAGACGCCCCGTGTCGAATACCCCGCCATCCGGAGCGTCTACGCCCTTTACGGCGCGGAGGCGAAGGTGGAAAGCGCCCAGTTCGACTACGGCCACAACTACAACAAGGACAGCCGCGAGGCGGTGTACCGCTTCTTCGGAAGGCACCTGATCGACCCCAATCGCGACTGGACCGGCTTCACCGAGCCCGAACACAGGAAGGACCCGGATGAGGCGCTGCGCGTGTTCCCCGGCGAGGGCCCGATGGAGGGCTACAAGAGCATGGGCCAGCAGGAGGTCATTGACGGATTCATCGCCCGCAACAAGGCCAAGTGGGACGCGGTGCTCCCCGCCGACGCCGGCGGGGTGAAGGCCTTCCAGGAACAGTACGGCACGGTCCTCGCCGACGTGCTGGGCGTGGCCCCGCCCGATCCGAACGGGTTGCGCTGCGAGCGCGCGGGCCGCGCCGCGGAACGGGAGGGCTGCATGGCCGAGCGCTGGGTCATCAGCCGCGCGGCGCAGGGCGACGCGGTGCCCGCGGTGCTTTTCCGCGGAAGGGACAACACACCGCAGGACGCGGTGATCCTCGTTCACGGCGCGGGCAAGGCCGCCCTGATCGACCCGGAAAAGGGCGGCCCCGGCCCCCTGGCCGCCGCGCTTGCGGCGAAGGGGAAGGCCGTGCTGGTCATCGACCCCTTCCTGGCGGGGGACCACCAGCCCCCGGCGGAAAGCCGCTCCCGCGACGCCATGAAGGTCGGCGTGTTCCCCTTCCTCGACACCTTCGAGCCCACGGACGCCGCCTGCCGCGTGCAGGACGTGCTCACCGCCGCCGCGTTCCTCCGGGCGCGCCGCGACATGACGGGCCGCATTGAGCTGGCCGGGCTGGGCGGCGCGGGGGTCGCCTGCCTCCTCGCCGCGGCGGTGGATCCGGGCATCGCCGCCGTGGCGGCGGACCTGGAAAATTTCCCCCTGGACGACGACGACGCCTGGGTGCGGGACAACTACATCCCCTGCATCCGCAGCGTGGGCGACGCGCGCACCGCCGCCGCCATGATTGCCCCCCGGCCGCTGACGCTTTGGAACGTGAACGGCGCGGAGGGCATCGGCCGCTACGGGGCGAAACTCCTTTCCGGCGCGCCCGCGCCGGGGGATATGCTGCCGTGAGCGCAGCCGGTGAAGGATTGGCGCGCGACGCCCTGCTCCACATCACCGACCTGCATTTTTGGAAGGTGACCTGGAACCCGCTGCGCCTGATGGGCAAGCGCTTTCTGGGCAACGCCAACCTGTGGCTGCGCCGCCGCCGCCAGGTGAACATTGACCTTGCCGAAACCACGGCGGACCTGCTGTGCGCCTCGGGCGTGCGGTGCGTGGTTGCGGGCGGCGACCTCACCACCACCTCGCTGGCGGAGGAGTACGCCCGCGCGGCGGAATTCCTTGACCTGCTGGCGGCGCGCGGGCTCCGGGTGTGGGCCATTCCCGGCAACCACGATGTGTACACCTTCGGTTCGGCCCGGAGGGACCTGTTCCGCCGCTTCCTGGGGCGCTTCATGCCCGGCGACGCCCTGCCCGTCCGCGTGGCGCTGCCCGGCGGCACGCCCCTGATTTTCGCCCCCACCACCTGCCCCAACCTGATCACCTCGCGGGGGCGCGTCACCCGCGCGGAAATCGCCGAAACGGCCCGGCTCGCGGCGGACAGCCCGCCGGGGCCGGTGATCGTCGCGGGCCACTACCCGCTCCTGTTCAAAACGGACGCCTACCACGAGCAGCCCACCCACCGCCTGCGCAACGCCGCCGCGCTGCGCGACGCCCTCGGCGAAACGGGGCGCACCCTCCTTTACCTTGCCGGGCATGTGCACCGGTTCAGCGAAACCACCGACGCCCGCCACCCCGCCATGACCCACGTCACCAGCCCCGCGCTCTTTTACAGCCGGGGTGGCGGCTACTCCGAAATCACCGTGCGCGACGGCGGTTTCCAGGTCCGGCTCCGGCGCACGGGCCCCTGAACGGGAAGAACCAAAGACATTGACAAATCACAACAACCCTGATAGTTTACTGGCAAGTCGTGACAAGAGGGGGAGGTTGGCATGGCGTTGGGCCGCAAAAAAGGGAACCAGATGGTGAGAGAGGATATTTTTACGGATGTTCGGGTTGTCAAAAGTGCATCGTATACCAACTCTGGAAGGCATTAAAACGATTTTTAGAAAACTAAATATATGCACAACGAGCAAGAAGGAAAGTTCCGTGAAAAATAATTTTGGCAAG
Organism: Candidatus Hydrogenedentales bacterium; assembly: GCA_041859375.1. GTDB lineage: Bacteria > Hydrogenedentota > Hydrogenedentia > Hydrogenedentales > CAITNO01 > JBHEKP01. Next base: position 45,433 of record JBHEKP010000150.1, read on the forward strand.
TCAACAAATGTCTGCAACATATTTATAACATCAGTTGTGCTGCAAATTATCATCCATATAAATACGTTATCGATTGCCAACGCAGATCAATTATATATAGAAAATCAAAAAGAATTAGACGAATATTATAATAATGCAATAGAGCGATTTTGTTTGGGAAAACACGGTGAACTAATATGTCCAGAAAGAAATCAACAAAAGCATTCTAATGTTTTTGCAATAAAATCAAGTGACAATTCGATAATTCTATATCTAAAGCATAATAATAAAATATTCATATTCGGAAGAGTAGATAACTCAAACAACATAACATACTCAAATATAGAACACTTTTCCAATTTACTTAAAAAGCCGTTTTGCGGTATAAAAAAATGGCCCAGCTCCAATAATTTTGAAGACGCGCACAATGGGGGTAAAAACATATTTTCAGATTTGTCGTCGTGTAAAATACCAAACAAACCAGACAATTGCATAATGATTGCTTACGCGACTTGGAGCAATAGTATATACTTTAGCCGGAATGAAAATATTATGTCACCATTTCCAATCTGGCTAATAAAAAACAATATTAATGACATATCGATAATATCGTCAGAAAATCCAAATATTACTATAGGAGAGATCAAAAAGACAGAACACAGAAATAGAATATACGCAACAATAAAATTTTATCATACAATAGATTTTTCCGCAATCAACAGCAATAAATACAAGAAATATACTCAAGAAGTATATCCATACTTTGACTTCAACGAAGGTCTGAAATTGCCCCCAAGTGGATTAATTTTGAACCCTATGTGTCCGTTAGTTGATACATACAAAGTATTTTACAATAAACATGGAGCGGTGGAATATGTTATGGAACCGCTTCGCGACTAAATTTTCCCTGTATATGGATGTCCGGAACATGGAGGTTTACAGTGCTAAAGACATCGCCAAATTGGTGCTGCGTGCCAACGACTACCAACTCTCGGCGCTCCTGCTGGTTCTGGAGCATGGACACCGACAGACAAGGAGAGTGTGCGGAGGAATATTGCGCAGATGAAATGCCAACACCGAGAGACATAATGTGAAATCAATTGCACTGTGTTTAAATAAATTTTTCGGATTATATTGCTTAACTATTGTATTGATTATGTCCTCCGAATTGGCATATGCCACAAATAAAATAATAGATGATAATGATAAATTCTCCATGGCCAAATCAATTGGGTTCTTCTATGTTGGAAAATATGGAGAATTGATAATGCCAGACAGTGAAGTTGTGCACAGTAATTCTATAGTTCGCGTAACACGGAACAAACAGGGTGGATTAAATTTATATTATTCAGTGCTTGCCTTTGAATATAAACTTTGCGCCAAAGTTTCAAAAAATGGAGAATTCGTGCCTTTGAAATATACTGTGCATTGTAAGTCGGAGAAAGATTATTGTGGACCAACAAAATGGTTGCACTATGACAAAGACGGACTTCCGGCATTTCCCCGGGCAAAGTGTATGCTTGCAGATTATTCTAAATTACAGAAAATAGGTGACATGCCAAATGATACGATAGGTGTTGTCTACATATTGGAAAGAGGTGATTATTATTTTGGCAATCTTTCTTCTCCGCGTCATCCTAAAGCGATATGCTGGGTGGTAAAAAATAATGATAATGGATTTGTATTTATTGACAACGAGGACAAAGATAACAATATTGTGTTGCGAGTCGATGGAAATAGAAAAGCTCACTGGATGGGTAATGCTTCGATCGAAGCAAGAGATTATTGCTATTGGATATATACAGACATGACAACAAAGCAACCATGTCTTCCTAAATATGGTACAATAATTAGTAATTATGAATGCTATCCAGAATCCCAAATTATATGGAAAACCGCAGAAGGTCATTTTTTTGCTGAAGAAATTCAATAGCATAAAAGGAACCTAATATGAATATTTTCAACTCTCGTCATCCAGTTGTACTGGGAGACACTTATTATTTTTGAATTTTTTTACCACATTCCATTCCCCTTAACGGCATACAAGTCATAATAATACAAAAAAACACCATTTTGAGGGTAGACGCGTCCGGAAGCGCAAGAAGCCGCCTCGATGCTTTGCAGGAACCGTAGTATTTCCCTTCCAGCGCACGGGTCCCTGAGGGCGGGGTTGGAAAAACTTCCCTCCGCGCCGTCTTTTTGGCCATAATGCGGCCCATGGAACCGGCAACACCCGAGATGCCCCCCTTTGAGTTTGCGAAAAGGGATTATCCCCTCGCCCCGGCGACGCTGTACAACATCGGCGGCCCGGCGCGGGTGGCGCTGCTGCCGCGCACCGCTTCGGAGGTGGAGCAGGCCTACCGGTGGATGATTGCCCAGCCGGGGCCGAAGCTGGTGCTGGGCGGCGGATCGAACGTGCTCATCGCCGACGGCGGCTTCGACGGGGTGGTCTTTTTCACCACCCACCTCACCGGGCTGGAGCCGCTGGGGGGGGGACGGTACCGCATCGGATCGGGCATTTCCCTGGGCAGGGTGGTGCGCGACATCATGCTGCCCGGCAATTACGCCGGGGTGGGCGCGCTTACGGGCATTCCCGGTTCGGTGGGCGGCGCGATTTACATGAACGCGGGCACGGTGAACGGGAGCACCTGCGAATTCCTGGAGAGCGTGGATTTGATGGGGCCGGGGGGCCTGCGCTCCGAGGCGGTCACCCCGGAGCTGTACTCCTACCGGGGCCAGTCCTTCTGCGGCCTTTACGAGGTCATCCTCGGCGGAACCTTCCGCTTCACCCCGTCGGGGGAGGACCAGCGCGCCGTCTACGACCATTACATGCGCCGCCGCCGCGAGAAGCAGCCCCAGGGCCTTTGCTGCGGCAGTGTGTTCAAGAACCCCCCGAACGACCATGCGGGCCGCCTCATCGAGGCCTGCGGCCTCAAGGGCCTGCGCCGGGGCGGCGCGGTCATCAGCCCCATGCACGCCAATTTCATCATGAACGAGGACAACGCCACCTTCGCCGACGTCCTCGGCCTCATCCAAGCCGCCCGCGACGCCGTCCGCGGGCGCTTCGGCGTCACCCTTGAGACCGAGGTCCGCATCATCGGCGGAGAGGTCTGACGGGAGGGATGTTTTGCTCATAAAGAGAGTAAAAAATGTCATGAGGAAGGGCCAATGAACAGCAGCCGAGATCAACTTCAACAGTGGTTGAACGAGCCCGAGGGGTCACATTTTGAATTTAAAGAAGCAAAAGGCGGTTACTCCTTTGACAAATTGGTGGATTATTGCATCGCACTGGCGAATGGGGGGGGCGGCACACGGGCTTGTTTGGCCGCCTTGAGGACAATAGCCGCTTAGCATTAGCCAAAGGGGCGGTTGACAAAATACGTATTATAATGCATAATGTCAACCGAGGAGACTGTGCCATGATTGGAGAAAGAATTAAACAAGCAAGACGGATTGCCTGTCTTTCCTTGCGTGGACTTGGCGAAAAAGTTGGCGTCAGCCATCAAGCCATTGCCAAGTACGAGAGGGAAGAAGACATTCCCAGCTCCGGTGTGCTCTTGAAACTGAGCAACGCCTTGAACGTGGGCGTTGACTTTTTCTTGCAGCCCGTTGAGGTGTCGGTGTCTCAGCCGGAATTCCGAAAGCACTCCCGTTTGGGCAAGAAACAACAGGATTCAATCGTTGCCCGTGTGGAGGACTGGATCGCGCGAAGCATTGAAGTCAATAACCTGATAACGTTGGAAGAACGTGTCGATTTCCAGTTTCCAGCGAGTTTTCCGCGAAAGGTTTCCACGTTCGAGGAGGTTGAAAAGGCAGCCATTGCTGTCCGGGGTGCATGGGAACTGGGTCTTGACCCCATACAGAATCTGACGGAGGTCCTTGAAGAGCACGGAATCCGTGTCGGCTCATTGGATGCCGAGACCCATTTTGACGCGTTGACTTTGTGGGCGAATGATGCGATTCCTGTCATCGTTGTTCGTGCAGGTATGCCGGGAGACCGCCAACGGCTTAGTCTGGCCCACGAATTGGGTCATATCCTCTTGAAACCAGCCCTAGACGATGAAAAAATGATGCAGTGCTTTGCGGGAGCTTTTTTGGTGCCCGCGCCCGTTGCCCGGATGGAATTGGGAAATATCCGAAGCAAGCTGGACCCAATTGAGCTTCACATGCTCAAGCACAAGTACGGCATGAGCATGTCAGCGTGGGTTGTAAGGGCCAGACAGCTTGGCATAATCTCAGAATCCACTGCTCAAGGCCTATTCATAACGTTCAGCACGCAAGGATGGCGAGACAAAGAGCCGGGCGAAGTCTTTCCCCCCGAACAGCCGAAAAGGATGACCCGCCAAGTAATGCAACTCGTAACTGAAGAGGTCATTTCCGAGTCTCGGGCGAAGGAACTTCTAGGCCGTTCCCTGGACGATTTCAGAAAGGCATTCTCAAAGGAACACGATGGATTCCCCACGGGCAATCATAACAGACGCTAACATCTGGATTGACTTGAACCGGGGTGGAATAACTGCTGAAGCATTCAAGCTCGATCTCCTGTTCAAGACACCGGACCTTGTGGCGCATGAGATTCTCTCACCTTCAGCGGCTTCATTGAAGCGGTCGGGGTTGCACGTCGTTGAATTGCCGGGCACTCGTGTGCTGGAAATCATCCAGCTGGCCCGAAAGTATCCACGACCCTCACGGCCAGACTTGTCCGCGCTGGTCCTTGCTGCCGCAGAAGAAGCCATCTTGCTGACGGGCGATAAAGCGCTTCGAGCCGCCGGAGAAGAGGAAGGGGTTGAGGTTCGAGGCCTGCTTTGGCTGTTGGACGAGATGGTGAAATCCCAGGTGTTGACAGGGGGCAAGGCGATTGCTGTACTTCAACAGATGCTTGAGAACGGAAGCCGACTTCCTCAGGCGGATTGTGACCGATGCATTCAGGCTTGGCGGGCAGCCAAACGATAGGAAGCAATTCAATTCGACATTGAAGCGGTTGCCCTGACAACCCGCCTCGTCTGGTACTCATTCAGGTCCAGCATATTTCGCAGTTCCGCCTGGGTGGTTTCCGGCAGACGCCTCAATCTGAGGAACTGCCCAACCCGCCTCCAGCCGCGTATTTTGTGACGTTTGAGCAGTTCAAGCACGGCCAGCCAGGTCACCTTGTTTCCGCGGCTTCTAACCAGGGACATTATCTGCTAGCGTTTTTCTTTTGAGTAGATATCGGTCATTGTTGATGTGTCATGCGAATATTGACCTTTGAGTCGGGCTTCAAAG
>JBHEKP010000247.1:0-3960 GCA_041859375.1 Candidatus Hydrogenedentales bacterium
CTATCCCGGCAACCTTCCGGACATCCGGGTTTGGTATCCCCGGCGGCTCACCAACAAGGCGGAGAAGGAGGGCTTTTTTGGAATTCCGAGCCGGTACGCGAAGCACAAGATCACCAAAAGGGAAATGGCCGCGCATCCGGAACGGATTATGCTGTTTGTCCGGCCCGGCATGGAAAGCGACCTTGAATGCATCAGCGAATTGTCCGGCGGCATGGACGGGGCCACGCTCATCTATTCCCTTTGGGGCGGCTACCGGGAGAAGGGGAACACCAGCGGTTTTCTGGATGCGTGCGCACGGTTGGGCATTGCCGACTGTTCCCTACATACCAGCGGTCACGCCACCCGCGAGGCAATGCGGAGCCTTCTCGACACCGTTCAGCCCAAGGTTCTCATCCCCATCCACACCCGCCACCCCGAGCAGTATGAGACACTGGGGTATCCCGTGCGCCGCCTGCAGGACGGGGAAGAGTACGCGTTTTCCTGAGCGCTGTGATGACGGGATGCATGTCCGGTGGGGGATTGGTAAAATGGCTTTTTGCCGTTGCCGGACAGGATTGAAGGATGTGCCATGAATTGTCGCCGTATTTTTGCGGGTTGCGGGCGGGCCTGTGTGAATTTGGGGAGGGGCTGCGCGCTGGCGGCGGTGGTTTTGTGCGCTTCCGCCGGGGGGGAGACGCTGCACAACGGCATTGTGCTGCCCGATGCATGGCCGCCGCAATACAACGGGGTGCCAACGCGCGAGCCCATGGCGGTGCCCTATCTGGACAAGATTCCGGAGGTGATCCCGATTGACACGGGCCGCCAGTTGTTTGTGGACGATTTCCTTGTGGAGCCGAACACGCTGCGGCGCACCTTTCACACGCCCGGGTATTATCCCGGGAACCCCGTGCTCAGGCCGGAAAGCCCCTGGGAGACGGAGGGAATCTCGGACGGACGGCCCATGCCCACGGCCATGGTCTTCAGCGACGGGGTGTGGTACGACCCGCAGGACCACCTTTACAAGATGTGGTACATGGCCGGGCGCGGACGGGTCACGTGCCACGCAGACTCGGAGGACGGCATACACTGGCGCAAACCGGCCCTTGACGTGGTCCCCGGCACGAACATCGTGAACACCCTGCCCCGCGACTCGAACACGGTGTGGCTGGATCCCCTTGACGCGCCCGCGCGCCGCTTCAAAATGTTCGCCTCCTCGGGCGCTTCCGCCGATGACTGCGGCCTTGTGGTTTTCCATTCCCCCGACGGCATCCACTGGGGGGAGGCGGTGGCGAAAAGCGGGCGCATGGGCGACCGGAGCACGGTGTTTTTCAACCCCTTCCGGGGGGTGTGGGTGTACAGCATCAAGGACAACTATTTCGACCGGCGGCGGCGCTACCGGGAAAACCGGGATCACATCGCGGGCGCCCGGTGGGAATTCCGGGAGCCGCCCCTGTGGGTGGGAATGGACCGGCTGGATTATTGGCGGCCGGGGCAGGAGGAGTTTCCACAACTGTACAACCTGGACGCGGTGGCCTATGAAAGCATCCTGCTGGGCCTATTCACCGTCTGGCACGGCGGCGGGGGCGGCGGGCGGCCCAAGCCCAACGAGGTGTGCGTGGCCTTCAGCCGGGACGGGTTTCACTGGCACCGCCCCTTCCGCGACGCCTTCCTTGGCGTCTCCGACAAACCGGGCGACTGGAATTACGGCAATGTGCAGTCCGCGGGCGGCTGCTGCCTCGTGGCGGGCGACAAGCTGTATTTCTATGTGAGCGGCAGGGCGGGCGTGCCGGACGGCGGCAACGCGTCGGGCGTGTCCGCCACCGGCCTGGCCATGCTGCGCCGGGACGGCTTCGCCTCCATGGACGCGGGGGGGGAGGAAAAACGGCTGACCACCAGGCCGCTGCTCTTCACCGGGACCCGCCTCTTCGTCAATGCGGACTGCCCCGGCGGGGAACTCCGCGTGGAGGTGCTGGACGGGGAGCGGAAGCCGGTGGCCCCCTTCACCAGGGACGCCTGCCTGCCCGTCCGGACCGACGGGACCCGCGTGCCGGTGGTTTGGAAGGACGGGCCGGATCTGTCCGCCGTGGCGGGCAGGCCCGTCCGCTTCAGGTTCCATCTGCGCGGCGGCAGCCTGTATTCTTTCTGGGTCAGCCCGGACGCGTCGGGGGCCAGCCGGGGATATGTCGCCGCGGGCGGACCGGGCTATGACGGGCCTGTGGATGTTGCCGGTGAAAACGGGGGGAAGAGGTAGGACCATGAGACACATGCTTGCGATCGGCTGTTTTCCCCTTCTCCTTTGTCTTTGGGCGGCGGCGGCCCCCGCGGAAGAACCTTTGGCCTTTCCCGGCGCGGAGGGCTTTGGGGCGCATGCCGCGGGCGGACGGGGTGGAAAGGTCTATGTCGTCACCACCCTGGAGGACTACCATCCGGGCGCGGGTGCGCGCGGGGCGGTCACGCACAAGAAAACGGGGGAGGTCATCCTGCCCGCCCAGCCGGCGATTGCGCCGGAACCGCCCGTTCCGGGAAGCCTGCGGCAGGCGGTGGACGCCGAAGGTCCGCGCATGGTGGTCTTTGCCGTGTCCGGCACCATCGCGCTCAAGGCGCCGCTGGTCATCCGCCGCCCCTTCATCACCATCGCGGGCCAAAGCGCGCCGGGCGGGGGGATATGCCTGAGGCGTTGCGGTGTCTCCGTGTCGGACACCCATGACGTGGTCATCCGCCACCTGCGCATCCGGCCCGGCGATGAAACGCGGCGCGAGGTGGACGGACTGAGCGTGGGCGCATGCCAAAACGTGGTTGTTGACCACTGCTCGACCAGTTGGGCGGTGGACGAGAACCTCTCCGTTTCCGGCGCGGGCGGCACCGACATCACCGTGCAATGGTGCTTCATCACCGAAAGCCTCCACGACAGCACGCACTCCAAGGGCCCCCACGGCATGGGCTCGCTCATCCGCAGCGACGGCAGGGTCACCTTCCACCACAACCTCTACGCCATGAACAACACCCGCAACCCCCGGCCGGGCACCTATGGCGATCCGGGGGGGATTCATCTGGACTTCCGGAACAACTTCATCTACAACTGGGGTTCGGGCGCCGGGTACAGCGCCAAGGACCCGGCGAACATCAACTATGTCGCCAATTTTGTACAGCCCGGCCCGGCGGCCAAATTCAGCCGGCACATCGCCTTCACCATCGGGGGCGAAACCACCCGGATGCACGCCTCCGGCAACCGGCTCCAGGACGGGGAAACCATAATCACCGATGACTGGGCCATGATTGACAAGGCCCTCCCCGGCACCAGGCTGGACGCGCCCTTCCCGGCGGGCGACATCAAAACGGAATCCGCCGAGGCCGCGCGCGCGGCGATACTGGCCCATGGCGGCGCCTCGCTGCCGCTGCGGGACGGGGTGGACGCGCGCATTGCCGCGCATGTCCGCGACTTGGGCGGGCGAATCATCAATTCCCAGACGGAGGTGGGGGGATGGCCGGAATTGGAGCAGGGTGTTGCGGCACCGGACGCCGACGGAGACGGCATGCCCGACGCATGGGAAAAAGTGCGGGCCCTCAATTCCGCCGACCCATCCGACGGCGCGGTGATTGATCCGAAAAGCGGTTACAGCAACCTTGAGGCGTACCTAAACAGTCTGGTTCCGGCGGGCAACTAACCCCGCCCGTCAATAGCCGTGCGCCGCCAGTATCTCGTCGGGGGATTTGGCCGGTTTGCGGCCATAGTATTCGGCCAGGACGTGGCACTTGTCGGTGAAAAAACCGTCCGCCCCGAAAAAGGTGATGGTGCGGAACATCCAGGCCTCGTTGAGGGTGAAGGGGTGGACCACCAGTCCCCGCCGGTGGGCGTCGCCCACCTTCCACGGCCAGCACATATACCCCACCGGCCCGATGCCGTTCCCCAGCCGTGCCGCCGTGTCCAGCAGCTTGTCCCAGCCGCCCTCCACCTTGATGGTTTCCGGGACGATCAGATAC